>DKII01000127.1:22989-27698 GCA_002454125.1 Novosphingobium sp. UBA6722 | reverse complement strand
CCAGCCGATCCTGCTGGCTGATGCGCCGCAGGCGGCCAATGGCGCGCGCTATCTGATCATGGCCGATGGGATCTGGCAGGAAGCCGCGCTGGGGTTCGAGCGCGCCTTTCTGCTGTTCGATGGCGCGACGATCGAAGATGCCCGCGCCACCTGGCGCGCGCTCGATGGCCGTGACGGAATCGAGCGGCGCTATTGGCGGCAGGACGAGGGCGGCAAGTGGGAACAGGCGGCCTGAGCGGCCATCCCGTCAATCCATCAAGACGATGTCCCAGTTGTATCGCGCTACGCCATCGGCGCGGGCCACGGTCCGGCTGGCCGCATTGCCCATCTCCATGTAAAGCGCGTCCTTGGCGTTGGTTGCCTCCTCGTCGGAGAAGTACATCTGCGTGATCAGCCGGTGGCTGCGCCCGCTGACATCGAAATGGATGTGCGGCGTGCGGTGGCCGATCGGCGATTCATAGCCTGCTGGCTTGATCGTGGTGATCCGCCATTCGCCCTGCTTGCCGGTGGCCAGCGCGGCAAAGCCCTGAAAATCGGGATCGAGCGGCGCGGTAGCGACGTCGTTAGGGTGGGCATAGCGGCCGGCAGCATTGCATTGCCACAGCTCCAGCTTGGCCCCGCTGACCGGATTGCCATAGCGGTCCAGCACCCGGCCGGTCACTTCGATCACCGATCCTTTGGCGCGGTTCTTGTGGCCCTTGATTATGGTCAGGTCGGCATCAGCCTCGGCCAGCCGCTGGATCGGATAGAATGGGCCGATTGTCTGTCCGGGCGTCATCGCCTTCGTTTCAGCCGCCTTGGCCGCGCCAGCGCCCAGCAAGGTCGCGGCAGCCAATGCCGATCCGGCAAAGGCCCGGCGGGACATCAGGTGATCGTCGTCACGCATAGTGGTTCTCCCCCATGCGACCCGGCTGGGAGGCTAATCCTGCTTTGCCCCGAACCCAAGCGAAATAAGCGAGCAGTCCAGTGCCTTGCGGCGCAGCATTTTCCCGGCTAGGGGCGCGCCATCTCTCCCAAGCATAATACGCAAGGACGAACACCATGGCGGTTACCCGCACCTTTTCGATCATCAAGCCCGACGCGACCCGTCGCAACCTGACCGGCGCCGTCACCAAGATGCTGGAAGAAGCCGGCCTGCGCGTCGTTGCCTCGAAGCGCATCCACATGACCCGCGAACAGGCCGAAGGCTTTTACGCAGTCCACAAGGAACGCCCCTTCTTCGGCGAACTGTGCGATTTCATGATGAGCGAGCCGGTTGTCGTCCAGGTGCTGGAAGGCGAAGACGCCGTCACCCGCAACCGCGACATCATGGGAGCAACCAACCCGGCTGATGCTGCCGAAGGCACCATCCGCAAGACCTATGCCCTGTCGATCGGTGAAAACACCGTCCACGGCTCGGACTCGGAAGAGAACGCGGCGATCGAAATCGCCTTCTTCTTCAAGCCCGAAGAAATCGTTGGCTAAGCTTCGGCCTGACCGACTGAATGGGGCCGCTGGAGCAATCCGGCGGCCTTTTTCTTTGCGCATTTGACGCAGCGCAAGGCGGATCATCCTGCCCGGAGCGAAGTTACCCTCAGCAAAAGAGGAGACTTCATGTCGAACACCCCGCACCAACTCGCTGACGAATTCCCGAACGATCACGCGCTGCTGCACGAGCTCAAGCTGCACAACCCGCACTTCGTGACCCTGGCCGACCGCTATCAAGCCGTGAACGGCGAGATTCACCGAATCGAGGCCGGGATCGAGAACACCTCTGACGACTATGCCGAAACGCTCAAGAAGCAGCGACTGGCCCTGATCGACGAGATCGCGGCGATGCTGGCAAAGGCCAGGGCGGCGGTTTGATTATCACCTTAGTCATCCCCGCTTTCGCGGGGATGACGAGGTGTGGTAGCGGTCTTCGAAAGGAGACTTGCGATGAAAGGCATGGGCGGAGACGGCGGCGAGGACTGCCCGTTCCAGTTCAACTTCGATCCCGCCACCTTCAAGGTCGGCGATACGGTCAGCTACCGGGTCAGCTCGATGGAAGACTGGCCCTTTGTTGGTACCCTGCTGGAAGTGCACGATGATTTTGTCGTGATCAGCCCCGGTCCGAACGAGCCCGACGCCCGCTACAAGGGCACGCGCGAAAGCCGCCCAATGGTGGACGGCAGCGAGATTTGAGTTCGTTTGACTCTTGATCCCTAGAGGTAGACATTTCCCCCATTGCAGATGTCTTCTGCCACTGGGCTTTCGGAAGCAGACAGCCCGCGAAGGCGGTGGGATTGACCACCGGAACACGGGCAACTTGGGGGAACCTGTGCGCGTGAATTGACTTGTTCCCCGGGGGGAATTCCATGATGCGCCCATTCTACATGGTGGCTGCTCTTGGCTGCTACACAGCGTTCTTTGTCGCCTTCGTCTATCTGGTGGGGTTCTTGGCCGGCCTGCCAATGCTACCCACCCATGTTGACAAAGGGATCGTCTCCGATCCCGTCACCGCAACGGCCTGGAACCTTGGCCTGATTGCCCTGTTCGGCTTGCAGCACAGCGTCATGGCGCGGCCGGGCTTCAAGGCTGCCTGGACCCGGATCGTCCCGCCTGCGCTTGAGCGCAGCCTCTATTGCCTGGCCTCGGCCATCGTCCTCGCACTGCTCTATCGGTTCTGGCACCCGATCCCGGCTGTAATCTGGGACATTGGCAATCCGCTGGCACGCAATCTGGTCTGGGGCCTGTTCCTGGCCGGCTTTGGGATTGTTTTCATCAGCACCTGGCTGATCAACCACTTCGAACTGTTTGGTCTGGCGCAGGCGTGGAGCGCCGGGCGGGGTAGCAATCCCGCCGCGCCAACCATGCGCACGCCCTTGTTCTACAAGCTGGTGCGTCACCCGCTCTACACCGGCTTCCTAATCGCCTTTTGGGCTGCGCCAACGATGACTGCCGGGCATTTGCTGTTCGCCGCGGGAATGACCGTCTACATCTTCATCGGTATCCACCACGAAGAGCGCGACCTGATGGGAACCTTTGGCGCGGACTATGCGTCCTACCGCCAGAAGGTTGGCAAGGTTATTCCGGGCGTGGGCAAGGGCTAGAACGCGTCGGCGGCGTCGATCAGGCTGGTCAGCTTCTTCGGCGCCACGCTGCGCCAGGAGCGGGCCAGCCATTCGCCGATCTCGTCCCAGTCGTTGCGGCCGAGGTCGAGCCGCATCGCGATCCAACCGTCGCCGAAATAGGCCGGGCGGTAATAGCGCTCGGGATCGTTCTCGATCAGCTGGGCCTGTTCGTCCGGCCCGCTGATCTTGACAAGCAACGCGATCTTGCCGTCGCCATGGTGGTCCATGCTGACATAGGCGAACTTCTTGCCCTTCACGATGCCGAAGCAGGGCATCCCGTGGCTGGTCACTTCATCGGCCTCGGGCAGGGCGAGGGCCCGTTCGCGCACTTGCGCGACCAGGTGCTCCGGCGAAGTCTCGCGGCTGACCAGCGCGGCGAGACAGCGCGAATAGAGCTGGTGTTCGGCGATCAGCACCCGCGCGGCGAGGCTGTCAGCCGTATCGCCGGGCAGGATTGCCACAGGCGTCTGGCCCAGCACCGGCCCGTCATCGAGCTCGGCGGTGACAAGGTGGACGGTACAGCCGCCGTGGCTGTCACCCGCCTCGATCGCGCGATCGTGGGTGTGGAGGCCCTTGTACTTGGGCAGCAGGCTGGGGTGCACGTTGACCATCCGGCCTTCCCAGCCGCTGACGAATTCTGGCGTGAGGATCCGCATATAACCGGCCAGTGCGACGAATTGCGCGCCGCTAGCCCGGATCGACGCGTCCATCGCCTGATCGTGCACCGCGCGCTCCATGCCCTTGTGGGGCAGGGCAAAGGTCGGCACGCCCTCGGCCGCGGCCAGTTTCAATCCGCCGGCCTCGGGGTTGTTCGAGGCGACCAGTACAATCTCATAGGGGCAGTCTTCGGCGCGGCTGGCATAGAGCAGCGCCGCCATATTGGTGCCGCTGCCTGAAATCAGGACGGCGACTTTTGCCCGTTCAGGCAAGGTGGACTGCTTCCCAGGAGGCACGGGCCGACCATGCTTCGGCGCTGCCCTGCACGGTGCAGCCGCGCTCGCCCGGCTCGATTGCGCCGATCACGTGGACCGTCTCACCGGCCGCCTGCAGATCGGCAATCAGGCCCGCCACATCATCCGCCGCAACGGACAGAACCATGCCGATCCCGCAGTTGAAAGTCCGGGCCATTTCCTGGGGCTCGATATTGCCCTGGGCCTGCAGGAAGGCCATCAGCCGCGGCTGTTCCCAGGCATCGGCATCGATCCTGGCGTGCAGCCCAGCGGGCAGGACGCGGGGCACGTTTTCGAGCAGACCGCCGCCGGTAATATGAGCCAGCGCGTGGATTTTGCCGCCGCGGATCAGCGGCAGCAGGCTCTTCACATAGATCCGCGTCGGCTCGATCAGGTGATCGATCAGCAGCCGATCAGCGTCGAACAAGGCCGGGCGGTCCAGCTTCCAGCCCTTGTCGGCCGCAAGGCGCCGGACCAGCGAATAACCGTTCGAGTGGACGCCTGAGGAGGCCAGGCCGAGCAGCACGTCGCCCGCCGCCACCTTGTCGCCGGTCAGCTGTTCGCCGCGCTCAACCGCGCCAACGCAGAAGCCGGCCAGGTCATAGTCGCCCGCGGCATACATGCCGGGCATCTCGGCCGTCTCGCCGCCGATCAGCGCGCAGCCGGC
>DKII01000127.1:17698-22866 GCA_002454125.1 Novosphingobium sp. UBA6722 | reverse complement strand
AGGAAGAACAGCGGCTCGGCGCCCTGGACGATCAGATCGTTGACGCACATCGCGACGAGGTCTTCGCCGATCCGGTCATGCCGGTCATGGTCGATCGCCAGCTTGACCTTGGTGCCGACGCCATCGTTCGCGGCAACCAGCAGCGGATCCTTGTAGCCCGCCGCCTTGGGATCGAAGAATCCGCCAAAACCGCCGATCTCGGCATCGGCGCCGGGCCGGGCCGTGGCTTTCACCAGCGGGCCGATCGCCTTGACCAGCGCGTTTCCTGCCGCGATCGAGACGCCGGCCGTTTCGTAAGTGTAGGACTTTTCCGCCATGCCGCGCGGCCTAACGCTTTCCAGCTTGGATTTCTATGAGCGATTGGGCAAAAGGCACGCGGTTTTCCCCGATGGCTGTCGCAACACTCCCTTCCCTGCCGCTTCGCTGGCGTCCTGGCCCTGCCGCCACCCTGCTTGGCGGGCTCGGCATGGCATTGCTGCTGGCGCTCGCCGTGATCGGGCCGGAGCGGTTGATTGCCCAGATCGAAGGCGATCGCGGGATCATCCCGGTGGCCTCATCATCGGATATCGCGATCACCGGAATCCAAGTCGAGACCACGGGCGATTCGCCCGAGGACGCGCGGCTTAGCGGCTGGCGCGAGGCGCAGAAACTGGCCTGGGCCAAGGCCGGCGGCCCGGCGATGGACCTGGGCGTGATCGAAAGCATGGTCTCTGCCGTGGTGGTGGAGCGTGAGCAGATCGGCCCGCGGCGTTACATTGCCACGCTGGGCGTTGTGTTCGACCGTGCCCGCGCCGGACAATATCTGGGCGGCGGCGGTGCGGCCGGCGCCCATTCGGCGCCGCTGCTGGTGATCCCGGTGCTGCGTTCGGGCGGGGCCAGCCAGGTGTTCGAAGTACGCGGGGCCTGGCAGGCAGCCTGGGCGGCGTTCAACGCCGGGGCCAGCCCGATCGACTATGTCCGCCCGAGCGGCGCTGGCGGCGATTCGCTGCTGCTGACCGCCGGCCAGCCGCAGCGTCGCAGCCGCGCCTGGTGGCGCAACGTGCTGGACCAGTTCGGTGCGGCCGACGTGATCATTCCCGAAGCGCGGCTCGAGCGGCAATGGCCCGGCGGCCCGGTGCGGGGCACTTTCACCGCGCGCTACGGCCCGGACAACAAGTTCCTCGAAAGTTTCACCTTGACCGCCAATGACGAGGCCGGGGTGCCCGCCATGCTGGCCGCCGCCGTGCAGCGGATCGATGGCATCTATGCCCGGGCGCTCGCAGCAGGCGCGTTGAAGCCTGACGCCACTCTCAACAACGGCGGCCAGATGGACGCCGGGCTTGCCGCTTTGGTCGAGGCCGCGCGCCGGGCCGAGCAGGGTGCTGCCAGCACCAGCGATGCTGCGGCAACGCCAACGCCGACCGCGACGAGCAGCGCGCCTGCAGCGCTTTCGACCTTCACCGTCCAGTTCGCCTCACCCGATGCCTCGGCGGTTGACGCCGCGCTGGCGGCTGTGCGGGGCGCGCCGGGGGTGCAGGGCGCTTCGACCACCAGCCTGGCGATGGGCGGGACCTCGGTTATGCGGGTCACCTATGCGGGCGAGCTTTCCGCCCTGGCCGACGCCCTGCGCGCGCGTGGCTGGCGCGTGACGATGGGTCCAAACGCCCTGTCGATCCGACGCTGATGAGCCAGATCGCGCTGCCGCTGCACGCCGGAGGGGCGGGGCCAAGCCGCATTGTTGTTGGCAGCGCCAATGCCACCGCGCTGGAAGCCTGTGCGGTTGCGGCAACCTGGCCGTTCCGCACGGCCGTGCTGGCCGGCCCGCCGCGCTCGGGCAAGTCGCTGATCGCCCGCTGGTTTGCCGAAAGCGGCCTGGGCGAGGCGATCGACGACGCTGACAAGATCGACGAGACCGAGCTGTTCCACCGCTGGAACCGCGCGCAGGAAAGCGGCACGCCGCTGCTGATCGTCCGCAGCGCCGGGAGTTCCGGCTGGCAGATCGGCCTGCCGGACCTGCGCTCACGGCTGGGGGCCGTGCTCCAGCTTGAGATCGGCGCGCCCGACGATGCCATGCTGGCCGAGCTGCTGGCGGTTCATGCCGAGCAACGTTTGCTGGCGCTGGGCCCTGATGCTGTAACCTATCTTGTGCCCCGGATCGAACGTACCCACATGGGTGCAGAGCAGGTGATCGCCGCGATCGACCGGCTCAGCCTTGAACGCAAGGCGCCGCCCGGTCCCGCAATCTGGCGCGCTGCGCTGGAGGCGGTGCTGGGACCGGACGAGCCGCGCTTGCTTTGAACCGGTCCCTGTGGGACAATTCGCGGCGGATGGGGAAGTTTATGCCGGGACGTTTCATCACCTATCTGGAATCGATCCGGGCCCGTGATCCGGCCGTGCGGTCGCGCTGGGAAATACTGCTTTACCCCGGGGTCTGGGCCTTGGGCTTTCACCGCATTGCCCACCGGCTGTTCCGCGCGCGGCTCTATCTGCTGGCACGGCTGGTCAACCATTTCAGCCGCTTCATGACCGCGATCGACATTCATCCGGGTGCGAAGATCGGACGTAACTTCTTTATCGATCACGGCTTCGTGGTGATCGGAGAGACGGCCGAGATCGGCGATAACGTCACCATGTATCAGGGTTCGACCTTGGGCGGGACCAACCCCACCAACGGTGTCGGCGGCAAGCGCCACCCGACGATCGGCGATGGTGTGATCATCAGCCTGGGTGCAGCGATCCTCGGCCCGATTTACGTCGGCAAGGATTCGCGCATCGGGGCCAATGCCGTGGTGACCAAGGACGTGCCCGAAGGTGCAACCATGCTGGGCATCCCGGCCAAGCCGACCCCGGTTGAGGTCAAGCCCGAAACCCAGGCCTTCGTGCCCTATGGCACGCCGTGTTCCGAACGGTTCGATCCGGCCACGCAGAAGCTTGAGATCCTGCAGTGCGAGATCGAGACGCTGCAGAAGCGGGTTGCCCAGTTGCTTGAAGAGCGCGATGCCCAGGCGGCCAAGCAAAGCACCGGTCGCAAGCGGGGCGGCGCTGCTTGAGCGCAGTCGTCACGCCTTTTCCGTTCCAGGCCGCGCAGACCGCGCAGGTCGGGTTTGAGCGGGACGAACTGCAACGCATCCTCGATCTTTATGGCCGCATGGTCGCTGCCGGGCTGTGGCGCGATTATGCGATGAACTTCGACCGCGACGCCGCCAGCTTCTCTGGCTTTCGCCGCGCCGCCGAGCGGCCCGAAGCCCGGATCGAAAAACGCCCCGCGCTGCGCGCCAAGCAGGGGATGTGGACGCTCTATGGCGAAGGCGGCCAGGTGCTGAAGCGCGGGCACGAATTGTCCGGCGTCTTGTTTCCGCTCGAGCGGCGACTGCTGAAGGTGGTCGAGGACTAGGCGCTCCAGCTCCGACTCAACAAAATGAATGGGGCGGCGAGACAAGCCCGCCGCCCCACAATGGTTCAGGCTGGCTGCGCTCAGGCCGTAGCCGGCAGTCGGCCGCGCCACTGGTCGGGCAGGGGTGACACCACTGCCCGGCGGATCGGGCCCCAGAACGCCGAGAGGCTGAGCAGGGCCGAGCCGATCACCAGCCCGGTCAGGGCCACGTTCAGTTCGACCATGCCAAAGTTTTTGAACAGCAGCGTCATGGCGGTCAGCACATAAGCCAGCGCCGAAACCAGCAGCGCGCGGCGGTCGACGGCCAGGGCGACGAGGCCGAGCAGGACGTAGATCACGACGACACCCAGCGCAGCAAGCGCGCCGATATTCTGCCCCTCGGTCACGCCCAGAGCATGGAACAGCGGGTGGGCGATCATCGGCGCGGCGAGCAGGTGCAGCCAGAAGGCGACATCGCTGCGGCGGGTTTCGCGGCCCCGGTCAGACATGTCCCAGCGCATGGCAAAGCCGAAGACGACAATGCCGGCGCCGAACAGCAACCACAGCAGGACATTCTCCATCCCGTCGCGGCCAACCAGCGGCTGGATCGCAGCCATGATCAGCGCAACTGCCATGGCGGCCAAGGCAGCGGTGCCTGCGGCTACTGTGATCGGCACCATGAAGCGCCGCCAGTGGACCAGCGCGGCCCCGCCGGCGAGCAGGGCAACCGCAGCGCCAACCAGCGCTGCGGTCTGGTCGCTGAACTTCGGATTGGCTGAATCGATGATCTCGACCGGGATCGCGATCACCCCGCCGACAAAGGCCAGCAGCAAGACGATCGAGGGCAGGGCCATCCGGCGCTTGCGGGTAAAGAATTCGGCCATCAGCCAGGCCGCTCCGGCCACCAGCAGGCCGCCCACACCGGCCGTCATGGCTCCGCCAATCCCGGCACAGGCCACCAGCAGCAGCACGGCGGCAATCGTCACGAAAATGTCGTTGAACCCGGTGATCAACCGGAAGTGTTCTTCATCGGCCACGGGGGCATTGCGCATCCCGTTGGCATGATCGCGCAGCGCTTGCGCCGCTTCGCGGCTTATCGCGCCAGCGGTGACTGCGGATTGCAGTTCGGCTTCGCTATACATGGGCATCCTCCACCTGTTGTCGGTGGAGGATGCGCCATGTGTGTTACTGTGTCAATACAGTACGGGCTGACTCAGCCCAGGCCGCCGATCTTGGCGAGGGCAGCCATGACCACCTGGCTCTGTTCGCCACCCGACTGGGGCACGATTTCGCCAGTGCGGTCGATGATCTGGTCCCAGGCCGCGGCGATGCCTTCCGGCGTGCGCTCGTCGGCCGGCAGGGCCACGCCCGGGGTCAGGGTGACATAGGCGGCGTGATAGGCGCCGGCGCCGGCACCGCAGATCATGTTGGTCGGGGCGTCTTCGCTGACGAGGTAGAGCGCCATCGGCGCGACGTTTTCCGGCTTCAGCGCGTTGAACAGCGCTTCGGGCATGCCCAGGTCTTCGGTCATGCGGGTGCCGGCGACCGGGGCCAGGGTGTTGATGCGAACGTTGTACTTCGCGCCTTCCAGCGCCAGGGTCTTGGTGAAGCCGGCGAGGCCCAGCTTGGCCGCGCCATAGTTGGCCTGGCCGAAGTTGCCGAACAGGCCGGTGCTGCTGGCGGTCATCAGGATGCGGCCATAGGTCTGCTCGCGCATCAGGTCCCACACCGCCTTGGTGCAGTTGGCGCTGCCGTTCAGGTGAACGTCGATCACCAGCTTCCAGTCTTCCATCGTCATCTTGGCGAAGCTCTTGTC
>DKII01000127.1:15375-17642 GCA_002454125.1 Novosphingobium sp. UBA6722 | reverse complement strand
TGCCGGCGTTGTTGATCAGGATGTGCACGCCGCCCCAGGCTTCCTTGGCCTTGGCGACCATCTCTTCCATCTGGCCAAGATCGGTGACCGAGCCGCCGTTCGACATGGCTTCGCCGCCCATCGCCTTGATTTCTTCGACGACCTTGAGTGCGGCATCCGAATGGCCGGTGCCATCGCGGCTGCCGCCCAGGTCATTGACGACAACCTTGGCGCCGCGCTTGGCCAGCTCGAGGGCATAGGAACGGCCCAGGCCGCCGCCGGCGCCGGTAACGATCGCAACACGGTCCTTGAAAGAAATGGTCATTGGCTTAGCTCCAAGAATAGTGGATCCCGCTGGGGAAGCGGCGGCTGCACTGGCACGGCTGGCAGCGGCTTTCAACCGTATAGAATGGCCATGCGCCTTGCCGTAGCGGCAGGCTTCGGTGGTCTGTCAAATAAGTGTCACTTTGGAGTCCTAGATGAGTCCGCGAATCGAAACAAAGCTGTCACGAGGGACCAGCACCATGAACACCGGACTGCGCATTTCGGCTGTGGCCGTCGCCATTTCACTCGGCTGGGCCAGCCCGGCGCTGGCCGGGGCCAAGGAAGACGCGGCCATGCGCGAGGAACTCGCCGCAATGCGCGCGCAGATGCAGGCGCTCGCTGCCCGCGTCGACACGCTTGAAGGCCAGCTCGACAGCGCCAAGGCCCGCGCCGAAAGTGCCGAAGCGCGTGCCGCCGCCGCGCTCGCCCAGGCCGAAGCGGCCAAGACCGATGCCGCCAACGCCACCAAGGCCGCGAAGAGCGCCGAGCCGGCCTTTGCCGTCAACTGGAAGGGTGCACCGGAACTTTCGACCAAGGACGGCTGGACCTTTAAGCCGCGCGGGCGCCTGCATCTTGATGCCGGGACGATCTCCTCACCCGGTGCGCTAACCAACCCTAGCCTGGGCGGCAATCTGCGCGTTCGCCGCGTTCGTCTGGGGGCAGAAGGGACGATGCCGGGCGGCCTAGGCTACAAGGCCGAGTTCGACTTTGCCAACAGCAGCGTCGCCTTGGCCGATTTCCTGGTTTCCTATGCCCCTACCAATGCGCCGATCGTGATCCGGGTCGGGAATTTTGAAACGCTCAACGGCATTGAGCAGATCACCAGCTCGAACTTCATCTCAATGCTTGAGCGTGCAAACTTTAACGATGCCTTCCTCAATTCGCGGCGGTTGGGGGCGACCGTTGCCTACAAGGGCAAGAACGATGACTGGCGGATCGAGGCCGGGGCCTTTGCTGCCCACGCGCTCGACAGCAGCCTCGACAACGATGGCTGGATCGGCGCGGCGCGGCTGACTTACATGCCGAAGGCGCTGGGCGGACAGCTCCACCTCGGCGTCAATTTCCAGTACCGCGATTTTGCCTCGAACATTTCGGGCGGCACATCGACCGGGGCCAACATTCCTTCGGTCAACCAGCTGGCGCGCTATCGCGCCCGGCCGGGCAGCCAGCTGACCGATGTGCGCTTTGTCGACACCGGCAACTTCGCCGCCAAGGGCGATTCAATCCTGGGGCTGGAAGCAGCGGGAATCTTCGGACCCTTGCATATCGCCAGCGAAGCGCAGTGGCTGAAGGCGCGCGGCTATCGCGCCGGCGATCTGGCGAGCGGCAACGATGCCTTTTCCGGCGGTAACTCGACCGTGGTTCCGGCAGCCAATCCAGGCTTCTTCGGCGCCTATGGCGAAGTCGGCTATTTCCTGACGGGTGAAACCCGCGGCTATCAGCGGGGTGGTGGTACCTGGGCGCGGACCAAGGTGCTCAATCCGATCAGCAAGGGCGGAGCCGGGGCGATCCAGATTGTCGGCCGTTACGAATATCTCGACCTGTCGGATGATGATCTGGTGGGCGGCCCGACCAACAATTTCGCCACCGGAGCAACTAGCCTCGCGGCGCTCAACGCCCGTTTGGGCCGGGGCGGTACCCAGTCGAGCTACCTCTTCGGGGTGAACTGGTACCTCAACGATTACCTGCGGCTGATGCTGAATTATGGCCGCATCGAGGTCGAAGGCGGGCCGCAGGCGGCAATCGTCGATCCGGCTTCGACCCAGCCAGTCAATCAGCGCAATTACGGCGTGAACGTGCTGCAGAGCCGCCTGCAATTCGACTTCTAAAGCGCGGCGAGCGCGGGGATCAGGGCGTCGAAGTGGTCGATCACCGCTTCGGCGCCCAGCTCGTGTGCGGGCTTGTCATTGAAGCCAAAGCTGACCGCGACGCAGGGCAGGCCGGCGGCGCGGGCCGCGCCCGTG
>DKII01000127.1:0-15319 GCA_002454125.1 Novosphingobium sp. UBA6722 | reverse complement strand
GGGCCGCGCCCGTGTCGAAAGTCGTGTCGCCGACATAGGCCGCCGCGCCGCCGCCTGAACGTTCGACCATAGCGTGCAGCGCATCGGGCGCGGGCTTCAGTGGATAGCCGCCACCGCCCCCGATCACGCAGGCGAAGCGGTCGAGCAGGTCCAACTCGCCCAGCAGCTTCACCGCCAGATGCTGCGGCTTGTTGGTGACCATGGCGATCTTCACGCCGCGCGCGTCCAATGCGTCAAGCATCGCCGCCCCACCGGGATAGAGCGCAGTGTGGACCGTAATGTTGGCTTCATAGTGCGCCAGCAGCACCTGCCGCAGCGACTCGAAATCGACGCCGTCCTCGCCGCCGGTGAGGGCCAGCGCGCGGCGCAGCATCAGTCCCGATCCGCCGCCGATCAGGTTCATCACCTGGGCATCGGGCACCGGTGGGCGGTTGATGCTGGCGAGCGCATGATTCAGCGCCACGCCCAGATCGCGCGAGGTGTCGAGCAGGGTTCCATCAAGATCGAAGCCGACAGTGGCAAAGCGGATCGCAGTCATCGCCAGCCACGTGGCGCAGCGTTCTGGAATCGGCAAGCATTTGGTGGCATGGCAAGCGCATGAGCCACGAACTAGCCGTCATCGTCCTTGCTGCGGGCAAGGGCACCCGCATGAAGAGTAACCTGCACAAGGTGCTCCACCCGATCGCCGGCCACCCGATGCTGCTGCACTTGCTTGGGTCGATCGGCGAAGTCGGCGTGGCGCGGACTGTGATCGTGGCCGGAGACCGGCGCGAGCAGATCGAGGCTGCGCTGGCGGGGACTGGATCGGAAGTGGTGGTGCAGGAGCCCCAGCTGGGTACGGCCCACGCCGCCCTTCAGGCCAAGGCCGCACTGGCGGACTTTTCGGGCCTGGTGCTGGTCTGTTTCGGCGACGTGCCGTTCCTTGCCGCAGCAACCGTGCGGCGACTGTGCGATGCGCTGTCATCCGGCGCGAAGGTGGCGGTGCTTGGCTTCCGCCCGGACGATACCGCCGCCTATGGCCGGATCATCGCCGATCATGACGGCACGGTCCGCAAGATGGTCGAGCACAAGGACGCCAGCCACGAGGAGCGGGCGGTCAACCTCTGCAACTCGGGTGTGATCGTAGCGCACAGCGCTGACATGTGGCGGCTGCTGGAAGCGGTCGGCAATGACAATGCGGCGGGCGAATACTACCTCCCCGATGTCGCCACCAATGCCATCGCCGAAGGGGCGCGGGTGGTGGTGGTCGAAACCGACGAGACCGAAGTCATGGGCATCAACAGCCGCGCCGAACTGGCCGAGGCGGAAGCCCGCTGGCAGCAGCGCCGCCGCCGCCAAGCGATGGACGATGGCGCTTCGCTGATCGCGCCGGAAACGGTCTGGTTCGCATATGACACCAAGCTCGGGCGTGACGTGCTGGTTGAACCCAATGTGGTGTTCGGCCCAGGCGTAAGCGTTGCGGACGGCGTCAAGATCCGCGGCTTCTGCCATATCGAGGGGGCAAGCCTGGCCAGCGGCGTTGAAGTTGGCCCCTATGCTCGCCTGCGCCCCGGCTCGGTGCTGGAGGAGAAGGCCAAGGTCGGCAACTTCGTCGAGGTCAAGAAGGCGACGATGGGCAAGGGCGCCAAGGCCAACCACCTGTCCTACATCGGCGATGCCGAGGTCGGGGCCGGCGCCAACATCGGCGCGGGCACGATCACCTGCAATTACGATGGCTACTTCAAGTACAAGACCGTGATCGGCGAGCGCGCCTTCATCGGCTCCAACTCCGCGCTGGTCGCCCCGGTCAAGATCGGCGCTGATGCGATTGTTGCCGCCGGCAGCGCCGTGACGCGCGATGTGATGGACGGCGAACTGCGGATTGTCCGCGGCGAGCAGCTGGTCAAGCCGGGCTGGGCCGACCGCTTTCATGACGCGATGAAGAAGAAGAAGGCGGAGAAGCAGGGTTGAACGGATGGCGGCAGGTGCCATCTGGAACTCATGCAAAGCCTGCCGCTCGATCACCTGACCATCCTGTCCCGCGACTTTGACCAGGCTGCGAGATTCTATGGCCTGGTCTTGCCTCTGCTTGGGTTTGCCCAGAAGAGGCGTGGGATCTGGTCAAATGACCGGGGGCTGTTTCTGCAATTTCGAGAAGCCAATACGGATACCGGGGACTATGGCCGCTATGCGCCAGGTCTCAACCATCTGGGCTTCAAGGCGCCGGATCCCGCTGCGGTCGAAGCGATCAAGCAGGCCATAGATGATGCCGGTTATGAAGCACGCCTGCAGCGTTTTGGCGAAGGCGTTGTAGCGCTGTTCATTCCCGACCCTGATGGCCTGCGGATCGAGGTTTCCTACTATCCGCCAGGAATCGATCCGGTCGATTAGGAGGTGCTTGACATGATATCATGATATGATATCAGTATATCAATGACCCGCATTCTCGCCGACCTGCCTGAAGAGGACATCAAGTGGCTCGATGCCCGCGCGGCTGAGCAGGGCAAGTCGCGCGCCTCGGTGCTGCGCGATGCGGTCAGGGCCTACAAGGCGCAATCGCCGGCCGAAGGCAACAAGGACTGGATCACGCGCGGGGCTGGCTTGTGGAAGGATCGCCCGGACATAGCTGACGGGGTCGAGTATCAACGCGCCATCCGCGAGGATCGCACCCCATCCGAAGACTTTTGACCCATGTCGGACCCGTTCTTCGACACCAACATCCTGGTCGACTGGCTCAAGGATCGCCCGCAGGCCGCGGCTGAACTGTCGCGCTACCGTCGCCACCGGATCAGCCGGATCGTCTGGACCGAGGTGCTGGCTGGCGAAGCCCTTGAGCGTCGCGACATTGTTCAGCAGGCCATCGCCCCGTTTGAAGTTGTCGAGATTGATGCGCGGATTGCCAGCGCGGCTGCTGACATCCGGCACCGGACGCGCATGAAACTGCTCGACGCCTATATCCTCGCCACGGCGCAGGTTAACGGCGCGATCCTTATTACACGAAATACCAAGGATTTCCCGGCAGAGATGCCGGGCATCCGGGTCCCCTATATCCTCTAAGCGAAAGCAAGTTTCATGTGCGGCATTATCGGCATCGTCGGCAAGGAAGAGGTGGCAGAGCGGCTGGTCGATGGCCTGCGGCGAATGGAATACCGCGGTTATGATTCCTCGGGCGTCTGCACCATGGCCAATGGCCAGCTGATCCGCCGCCGCGCGCCGGGCAAGCTGTTCAACCTTGTGAAGGAGCTGGCCCGCGATCCGGCCCCGGGTACGGTCGGGATTGCCCACACCCGCTGGGCTACCCACGGCGCGCCAACCGCCGCCAACGCCCACCCCCACGCCACCGAGGTGCTGGCGCTCGTCCACAACGGGATCATCGAGAACTTCAAGCCGCTGCGTGAGGCACTGACTGCGCGTGGCCGCAAGTTCGAGAGCGAGACCGATACAGAAGTCGTCGCGCACCTGCTGTCTGAAGCGGTTGAGGGCGGGGCCAGCCCTGAAGAAGCAGTCCAGGCCGTGCTGCCGCAGCTGCGCGGGGCCTTTGCCCTGGCAATCGCCTTCCGCGAATACCCGGACATGCTGATCGGCGCACGGCTCGGCTCGCCACTGGTCGTCGGCTATGGCGATGGCGAGACCTATCTCGGTTCCGACGCGCTGGCGCTTGCGCCGTTGACCCAGAAGATCGCCTATCTGGATGAAGGCGATTGGGTGGTGGTCACCCGCGACGGCGCGCGGATCTATGACAAGGACAACAACCCCGTAACGCGCGAGATCACGACTTCGGGTGCCTCGGCTGCGGCGATCGAGAAGGGCAATTACCGCCACTTCATGCAGAAGGAGATCTTCGAGCAACCGACCGTCGTGGCCCAGACCCTGTCGAGCTACATCCGCCAGGTTGATCAGACCGTGGCCCTGCCGCAGTTCGATTTCGATCTTTCGACCATCAAGCGCGTCACCATCGTTGCCTGCGGGACCAGTTATTACGCCGGGATGGTGGCCAAGTACTGGTTCGAGCAGTTCGCGCGGCTGCCGGTCGATATCGATTTCGCCAGCGAGTTTCGATATCGCGAACCAGTGCTGGAGCCGGGTGGGCTGGCGCTGTTCATCTCGCAGAGCGGGGAAACTGCCGATACGCTTGCTGCGTTGCGCCACTGCAAGGAGCATGGCCAGACCATCGCCGTGGTCGTCAACGTGCCGACCAGCTCGATGGCGCGCGAGGCGGACCTGCTGCTGCCGACCCATGCCGGGCCGGAAATCGGCGTGGCCAGCACCAAGGCCTTTACTTGCCAGCTGGCGGTGCTCGCCGCACTCGCCGCGCACATGGCGGTGGTGCGCGGGCAGATGACTCGGGCTGAAGAGGCCGAAGTGGTCAATCACCTGCTTGAGGCGCCAGCCAGTCTCAACGCCGCGCTGGCTCACGATGGCGATATTGCGGCCATGGCCCACCTGATCGCTCCGGCCCGCGATGTGCTTTACCTGGGGCGCGGTCCGGACTATCCGCTGGCGCTCGAAGGTGCGCTAAAACTGAAAGAAATCAGCTATATCCATGCCGAAGGTTATGCGTCGGGTGAAATGAAGCACGGGCCGATCGCCTTGATCGACGAGGCCGTGCCGGTGATCGTGCTCGCGCCGTCCGGCCCGCTGTTCGAAAAGACCGTTTCGAACATGCAGGAAGTCCGGGCGCGTGGCGGCAAGATCGTGCTCGTCTCGGACCGCGAAGGGCTGGACGAAGCGGGCGAGGGGTGCCTTGCCACGATCGAGATGCCCCGCGTCCACCCGCTGATCGCGCCGTTGGTCTATGCCGTGCCGGTCCAACTGATTGCCTATCATGTCGCCTGCGTGAAAGGCACCGATGTCGATCAGCCGCGCAACCTGGCCAAATCGGTGACAGTGGAATAGCCGAAATCCGCCGCAAAAGGGTGGTTCGGTTTACGCGGCGCTAAGAATTTGCAGCTAACCGGGGCGGGTGAACGCAACGACCTCCCCCGCTTCTGCCCTGCCGCGCGAACTGCCGGTTATGGCCGTGCTTGGTCTGTCGAGTCCCGATGATGCGGACTGGACCAGGCTGCGGGGGCTGCAATATTCCAACCTCTCGCGCGTCACCTTCGCGCGGATACTCGCCCAGGCGATTGCCGGGGTTGGCGTCTGCTGGCTTTATGCCGGCACGGTCCACGTTGCGTTGATCTTGGTCTGGATGGCTGTGCTGGTTGGCACGCTCTACCACGGCAGCGTGATCGACAAGACGCTGAGCGACGCTGACCGGCGCCGCATGTCGCGCGACGAGGTTGATCGCCAATCACGCACTTCGGTCGCCAACGCGCTGGCCTGGGTCGTGCCGATGGCTGGCTTTGCGCCATTTGGCGATCCGGCCACGCACCTCGAATTGTGGGCCATCACGGCCATGTTGCTGACCGCTTCGGCGGTGCTGCTGCCGGCCGTGCCGCTGGCCAACCTGCTGTTTGCCGGGATTGCCGGCGGCGGCGCGATCGCCAGCCTGATGTGGGCCGGCAATTACGAAATGGCCGTGGTGACGGTCGTCTGGCTGGCAGTCATCGTGGTTGGCTCGATCGAAAATGCCCGCTCATTCCTGATCGCGCGGATTGCTGAAGCTGGAATGGCAGAAAAGAACGAGGTCGTTTCCCTGCTGCTGCGCGAGTTCGAGGAAGGCGAGGCTGACTGGCTGTGGCAGATCGATACTTCGCGCCGGGTCCGCTCGGTCAGCCCGCGCTTTGCCTTTGCGCTGGGCAAGAGCACCGAAGAGATCGACGGCAAGCCGTTCATCCAGCTGATCGCCGGGCCGGCGTGGGAAACCGGGCAGTTTCCTTCCAGCCTGCATGACCTGGCCGAGCGGCTGAAGCGCCGCGAGAGCTTTTCCAACCTGATCGTGCGCGTCCACATCAACGGCCAACTGCGCTGGTGGGAGCTTTCGGGCACGCCCAAGTTTGATGACAAGGGCGGCTTCGACGGCTTCCGCGGGGTCGGTTCGGACGTGACTGCCCAGCGCGAGAGCTCCGAAAAGATCGCCCATATGGCGCGGTTCGATACGCTCACCAGCCTGCCCAATCGCATGATGGTGACCGAGGCGCTGGGCGAGGCGCTGCGCTATGCCGCCCAGTGGCGCACCAAGTGTGCCTTCCTGATGATCGACCTAGACCGGTTCAAAGCCGTCAACGATACCCTTGGCCACCTGGTCGGCGACCAGCTGCTGGCGCGCGTGTCGGAGCGGCTCAAGTCGATCATGACCGAAAACGAGCTGTGCGGGCGACTGGGCGGCGACGAGTTTGCGATCGTGATCCGCGATGCATCTGACCCGCGCCGGCTTGAAAAGGTTGCCGCGAGCGTCATCCACCTGCTGTCGCAGCCCTACGAGGTTGATCACCACACGCTCTACATCGGCGCCAGCGTCGGCTCGGCGATCGGCCCGCGCGACGGCAACACCGTCGAAACGCTGATGCGCAATGCCGACCTCGCGCTCTACCGCTCGAAGGAAGAGGGCGGCGGCCAGCACTTCAGCTACGAGCCTTCGCTCCACGCCCACGCCGAAGAGCGTCGCAAGCTTGAATTCTCGTTGCGCCGTGCGCTGGAAAAGAACGAGTTTGTGCTGAACTTCCAGCCGGTGGTCGATGCCAAGCAGGAGACCATTATCAGCTTCGAGGCGCTGCTGCGGTGGAACAGCGAAGACCACGGCTTTGTCAGCCCGGCCAAGTTCATTCCACTGGCCGAAGACACCCGCCTGATCGTGCCGATCGGCGAATGGGTGCTGCGCGAAGCCTGCCGCGAGGCGGTGCGCTGGCCGGGCGACGTCAAGGTCGCGGTCAACGTTTCAGGCGAACAGCTGCTCGATCCCAGCTTCCTGCCGAGCGTGGTGACGGCACTCTCCAGCTCAGGCTTGCCGGCCCAGCGGCTCGAGCTTGAAGTGACCGAATCGATCTTCGTGCGCGATTCGAACCTGGCCCGCCAGGCGCTCGAACAGATCATGGCGCTGGGCTGCGGGGTCGCGCTCGACGATTTCGGCACCGGCTATTCGTCGCTGGCCTATATTCGCAACCTGCGCTTCTCGACGATCAAGATTGACCGCAGCTTCGTGCAGGGGGCTTCGTCCGGTAACCCGGAAAGCCTTGCGATCATCCGCGCTGTGGTAGCCATGGCCGACAGCCTCGAGATGTCGACGACGGCCGAGGGCGTCGAGACCGAGCGCGAGCTTGAGATCATCCGCGGCCTCGGCTGCAAGAAGATCCAGGGTTACTACTTCGGCCGGCCGATGCCAGCGCTTGAAGCGCGCGGCCTGTTCGGCAAGTCCGACCTGCGCCAGGCCGTCTGAGGCTCAGGCCCCGACCAGACCCCGCACCGCGCTCTCGAACAGCGCGCGGCCATCGGTGCCGCCGTGGGCCGGTTCGATCACCCGTTCGGGATGCGGCATCATGCCCAGCACGTTGCCGGCAGCATTCAGGACCCCGGCAATATCGCGGGCCGAGCCATTGACCGGTTCAGCATAGCGGAAGGCGACGCGGCCTTCGCCTTCCAGCCGGTCCAGCGCTTCCGCATCGGCAAAGTAGTTGCCGTCGTGGTGCGCCACCGGGATCGTGATTTCCTGTCCCGCGCTGTAGCCGGCGGTGAACAGGCTCTGCGTGTTTTCAACCTTCAGCTTCACTTCGCGGCAGACGAAGCGGATCCCGGCATTGCGCATCAGCGCACCGGGGAGCAGGCCGGCCTCGGTCAACACCTGAAAGCCGTTGCACACGCCCAGCACCGGCACGCCCTTGCCTGCAGCGGCGATCACCGCCTGCATGATCGGGCTGCGTGCGGCCATCGCGCCGGAACGCAGGTAATCGCCATAGGAAAAGCCGCCGGGCAGGGCGATGAAATCGAGGCCATCGGGCAGGGCGGCATCGCCATGCCAGACGCGGTGCGGCGCGGTGCCGGAAACCTTTTCCAGCGCATCGGCCATGTCCCGGTCACAGTTGGAACCCGGGAAGGTGATCACGGCCGAACGGAAGCTCACGGCTGCACCCGTTCGATGCGGTAGTTTTCGATCACCGTGTTGGTCAGCAGCTTGGCTGCCATTTCCTCAAGCTGGGCGTCAGTGACGCTGGCGTCGACTTCCAGCTCGATCATCTTGCCGGCGCGCACGTCCTGTACACTGTGGATACCCAGGCCCTCGATTGCATGGTGGATCGCCCGGCCCTGCGGGTCGAGCACACCGTTCTTGAGGCTGACGAATACGCGGACCTTCATGGCGGGGCCTTTCGGGCTGGAGGCATCAGGAGTCGCGCGGGCCTATGCCGCCAGATCGTCGCCGGGGCAAGCGCCCTGCGACGATCATCCCCGGTCGGTGAACAGCACGCGGGCGGTAAAGTGTGCGGTCAGCGCGCCGGCCAGCTGTGCGGCAATGAAACCGGGCGCGTCAACCGGAGCGATACCCGCGAAGCTGTCGCTCAGACTGCGCGCGATGGTGATCGCCGGGTTTGCAAAGCTGGTCGATGAGGTGAACCAGTAGCCGGCAACGATGAACAGCGCGACGGCGGTGGGGACCGCATCGGGCTTGTGGCGCAGGGTGCCGAGGATCGTCAGCAGCAGGCCAAAGGTCGCCACGAACTCACCCAGCCACTGGCCGGGCCCGGTGCGGGCCTTGGCCGAGACTTGCAGGATCGGCAGGTCGAACATCGCGTGGGCCAGCCAGACGCCCAGGATCCCCGCGGCGATCTGCACCGCGATGATGGCCGCCGCATCGATCCAGCTGCCATCGCCGCGCAGCCGCATGACCAGCGTCACTGCCGGGTTGAATTGCGCGCCGGAAACCGAGCCGAGCATGGTGATCAGCACATAGAGGATCGCCCCGGTCGCCAGCGTGTTGCCAAGCAGGGCGACGGCAACGTTTCCGCCGGCCAGGTTCTCCGCCATGATGCCGGAGCCGACTACGGTGGCGAACAGGATCGCGCTGCCGATACCCTCGCCCAGCAGCTTATGCGCAAACGGGCTCACGCCGCGCCCTCCATCGCTCCGATCCGCGCCAGTTCGGCCTGGGCGGCTTTGGCATCGAGCGCGGCGAGATCGAGCGCGAAGAAGGCGTCGACCCGCATGGTCAGCAGCCGCCAGGTCTCGGCAAAGGCGGCATCGATTGCCGCCTCGTCGCCCTCGGCATCAGCCGGATCGGGCAGGCCCCAATGCGCGCGCAACGGGCTGCCGGGGAAGACCGGACAGGCCTCGCCAGCAGCATTGCCGCAGACGGTGATGGCCAGATCGATCTCCGGCGCATCGGGCCCGGTGAACTCGTTCCAACTTTTCGAGCGGAAGCTGGCGGGATCGAACCCTTCGCGTGCCAGCAGCCGCAATGCGCCGGGGTGGGGCACGCCTTTGGGCTTGCTCCCGGCCGAGTAAGCCTCAAGCCGGCCCGCACCGTGGCGCCGGAACAAGGCTTCGCCCAGGATCGAGCGGGCGGAATTGCCGGTGCACAGCACCAGCACCGAACGCACTTTCACCATGTCAGCAGCAGGCGGACTTCGGCGCCGCCGCGGTTGGCGCGCAGCAGGCTTTTTCGGCCGCATTGGCCGAGGCGACGGCGGCCATGTCTGGCCCCGCGCCGTAAACGGTGGCCTCGCCGTGGGTGAGGAAAGCTTCCCAGACCACGCCGTCCGGATCGGCAATCCAGCTTTTCTCGCTCTTGGCATAACAGCACGTCGTCGCGCCTTCCTCCAGCACCGGGCGGCCGGCCGCTTCGAGCCGGCCATAGACCTCGGCCAGTTCGGCCTCGTCTTCAACCTGCAGGCCGAGATGCTCGATGCCCTTGGCGGCGGTCTGCTTGTGCGAGATCGCGAAGTTGACCCGCGGATCGTCCAGCATCCACTTGGCGTAATCGGGCTTGGTCACGCTGGGCGCTTGCCCGAACAGGCCCGAGTAGAACGCGATCGATGCGTCGAGGTTATCGACCCCGACATGGACATGAAAACGCTTCATGCGACATTCCTTTCGTTGGCGGAGGCGGCCGGCGCGCAGGAGGCGCCGCCGCAGCAGTTTTCGGTGAGGTAGCCCATCAGGGCGCCCATCGCGGCATAGTCGGCCGTATAGATGATCGAGCGGCTCTGGCGGCGCTGGGTGACGAGCCCGGCATGGCTGAGCTGGGCGAGGTGAAAGCTCATCGAGGAGGCGGGCAGGCCCAGCGCCTCAGCCAGCGCACCGGCTGCCATGCCATCGGCTCCGGCCTGAACCAGCAGGCGAAACGTGGCCAGGCGATGTTCCTGGGCCAGGGCGCCAAGGGCGCGGATCACGATTTCAGCCTGCATCTGATGCTCCGACGATTCGATAATTATCAAAATATCGAATCCAGAACCGATGTCAAGCGGGACCGGACCGCAGTTCAGTTGGCGCCGGGCAGTGAATCCAGCACGTAGCCGGCCGAGCGCACCGTGCGGAGCGGATCAGGCGCGCCTTGGGCAACCAGCGCGCGGCGCAGGCGGCCAACCCAGACATCGACCGTGCGCTCGTCGCTGACTTCGTCATCCTTGCCGATCCGCTCGATCAGCGCGGTGCGGGAAAAGACCTGGTCCGGATGCTCGACGAAATGGGCCAGCAGGCGCAGCTCATTGGGGCGCAGGGTCAGAAGGCGGCCCTGGTAGCGGACCTGGTGCGCCGTCAGATCCAGCACCAGCTCGCCATGAGTCAGGCGGCGGCGCGGCGCGGTGGGGGCGGCCGGCTTGGCCTCGTAAGTCGCCAGCCGTTCCAGCAGACGCTCGGCACTAAGCGGGCCGACCAGGTAATCGTCAGCCCCGGCCCGCAGCGCGCGGCGCTTGTCTTCCGGCTCGGCGCTTTCCAGCACCATGGTGATGTGGCTGTCGCGTGTTGCCCGCGCTTCGCGCAGCGTGCGAACCATCTCCAGGCCCGAGCGATCGGGGAGCAGCCAATCGACAAAGCACCACACCGGTCCTTCGGCCACCGGCGGCAGGCCGTCCTCCAGCGGAGCCACCGCCAGATCCGGGCGACGGCGCTTCAGCCCCTGAAGCAAGGTCGGGGGCGGGGCGGTAATCAGAACGGTTGCGTTCGGTGACATGACATTGCGCTCTTGGCGGACTGTGCTTCCCGACAAGCATGACGCAGCTAGATGACGGATTCGTGACGGCGGTGCGGCAGCGCTTTCTGGGTGGTGCTGTCACAGAAGTGTCACAAAAAATCCCGTGAATCTGCGGCTTTTCGCGCATAGACTCGCTGCGAGAGAGAGGACCGTTGCGCATGAAGTTTCGTATCGCCGCCCTGCTCGGCGCCCTGCTGCTGGCCAGTCCGCTCCAGGCTGAGCGGCTGAAGTTCGATCACCGGCTATCGCCGCAGCTCAAGGCCGTGTTCGATGGCGGCGATCCCGGCATGATCGACTTCAACGACAAGAACCCGCGCTATGTCACCGATCTGATCGCGATCCAGGGCAAGTCGGCCAAGGACTGGACCGAGGCGCTGCTGATTGTGGCGCGCACGCCGGACAAGAAGGTGCGCACGGTCGCGGCGTGGGTGGCCGAATTGCAGGGTGAGGGGCAGCGGCGCTGCGCCAGCACTTTCCGGACCCTGGCCGAGGATGCGGCATCGGTCACCTTCGAGCGCCGTTCGAGCGGCTGCGCGGCAGGCTATCCGCCGGTTGCCCTTTACCGGGTTGTCGCAGGCAAGCAGTCGCTGTTCCTGCTGGGCTTCCTGCACAAGGGCCAGCCTTCGGAACAGGTCCAGCAGCAATGGCAGGCGGTCCTGGCCTCAGCCACGATTGACTGATCCACCGCCGGAACCACGCAGTTCCGCCCTTCTGGCTGGCCATGTCATGGCCCTGTCGCATTAGCGTCAGCCAACCTACGCACAAGCGACACATGCGAACCCTAGTGGCGGCCTTGAGGTCGGCACGGGGGCGATTCGCTTGGTCACAAGCAACCCTGAGAATCGACGTCAGAACGAATTTGAAGACACTCTCAGGGAAGACACCCAATGAACCGCTTGAATGCACGCTCGACTGCATCGCTGCTTGCCATTGCAACCACCCTCGGCCTCGGCCTGACCGGCACCGCTAATGCGGCCGTAACCGTGACCGATAACGCCGTTTTTGTCGATGCAGCCGCGCCGGAAGGCAGCTCGGCCGACGTCATGACCGATGCTGCAGCGCCCGACAGCTCGGCCACTGATACTCAGACTGATGGCCTGACCGATATCGTTGTTACCGCTACCAAGCGCGAAACCAACCTTCAGGAAACACCGATCGCGATTGCCGTGATGGGCAACGAAGACATCAAGAAGCGCCACGTCCAGAGCCTGATCGATCTGGCAGACGGCGCCATCCCTTCGCTGCGCGTGGCCACCTTCGAAGCGCGCCAATCGGCCATCACGGTCGGCCTGCGTGGCATCGTCCCGGGCGATGCCAACCAGCCGGCTCGCGAACAGGGCGTGGGCGTTTATGTTGATGGCGTGTACCTGGGCCGCCAGCACGGACTCAACACCGGCCTACTGGATGTCGAGCGGATCGAAGTGCTGAAGGGCCCGCAGGGCACGCTGTTCGGACGTAACACCGAAGGCGGCGCAATCAGCATTGTCTCAAAAGCACCCAGCGGTGAGTTTGGCGGCCGGGTTTCGGCCGGTGTCGGCAATTTCGGCGCCTATAACGGCGCGATCCACCTTGATCTGCCGGAGTTCGCCGGTTTCTCGATCAAGGTTGACGGCGGGATCCAGCATCAGGGCCCGACTACCCGCAACCCGCAGCCCGGCGAGGCGGGCTGGAACCAGTATCACCGTTATGGTGGCCGCATTGCCGCGCGCTGGCGCCCGGTTGACGGCCTGACCGTCGATCTGGCCTATGACATCAACCGCGATGAAAACACTCCATTCTACAGCCAGCTGATCAACTACAATCCCAACAACTTCCGGGTTGCCACCCTGGCCGAGATCGCTGCAGCTGGTAACCGCCTGCCTGCCGGCACGATCGCACCGCTGCCGCCGCTCGTGCAGGTGAATGCCGACCGGGTTTCCGTGGCTGATATCGGCGTGCCGCAGCTGCCCAGCATCGGCAAGACCCAGGGCTTTACCAGCACGGTAAAGTGGAAGGTTGCCCCGGAGCTGGAACTGCGTTCGATCACGGCCTGGCGGACCGTCAGCGATGAGCAATGGGACAATTCGGGCGGCGCTCACCGCACCCCGGTATTCCTGCCCAATGGCAACTTCAGCCGCTATTCGCTCGCTACCTTGAACCAGCGCCAGTTCAGCCAGGAGCTCCAGGCTGTCGGCGGGTTTGGTAACATCGATTACGTGTTCGGGCTTTACTACTTCAATGAAAAGGCCAGCGATTCGGCCCGCACGCCGAACACCAACCGCTGGAACGCGACCGGCACGGCCTATACGATCAACGATCCGGCTGCTTACCTCAGCGCCACCGTTGCTCGCGCCAGCACGGCCTATGCCAAGAGCTATGCCGCTTATGGCCAGGCGACCTGGAGCGCCACGGATACGCTCAATCTGACGCTGGGCGGCCGCTATACGCACGACAAGAAGAACGGCGCTCTGACTACCCTCAATGGCGCGCCCAGCAGCCTGACCTTCGTGCAGGACAACAAGCGGTTCGATCCGCTGGCCGTGATCAACTTTCAGCCGACGCCGGACATCAACATCTACGCAAAGTATGCCACCGGCTACCGCGCCGGCGGCGCCAGCTCACGCTCTCTGACCTACCGTGCGTTCGGGCCGGAATCGGTCAAGTCCTACGAAGTGGGGATCAAGTCCGAATTCTTTGATCGCACGGTCCGCTTCAACCTGGCCGGCTACATGATGGATCGCAAGGACAGCCAGGTGGACTTCAACTTCTTCATCCCGCAGCCTAACGGGACGGTCCGCAACACGCTGGAAACAGTCAACGCTCAGGGCACCACCAAGATTCGCGGGATTGAGGCTGACCTGACCGTTCGCCCCGTTACCGGCCTGTCGATGGGGCTCTCCTATGCCTACACCTATTCCAAGATCCCGCCGGCGCGGAACACCGTGCAGGAAGCGCTGAACGCCACGCTGGTCCCGGCAGTCACTACCCCGGTCTTCCAGGACGTATTTATCGTTTACACGCCAAAGCACGCCTGGTCGGGTTCGCTTGACTATGACCTGCCGCTGGGCAGCGGCGACATGGCGCTGAAGTTCCATCTCGATGCCAACTATTCGGGTTCGGCCTATACCTTCGACAACGAGCCGACCCGCAACGAGAAGAGCTTCATCGTCAACGGCCGGATCAGCCTTGCTGATATCCGGATGAGCGATGCCGGGCAGGCCCTGACCGTGGCACTGTGGGCGCGCAACCTGTTCAACGAATCGCACATCTATCGTCGCTCGAACGCCAACGGCTCGCTGGTGACAGTGCTGAACAGCAACACCCAGAGCACGGTGCTGGGCGACTACGCCAACTTCAACCCGCCGCGGACCTTCGGGATCGAAGCGACCGTGAAGTTCTAAGCCTTTACCAATCCTCCCTGACTAGCGGGGCGGGGGACTGCGGTCTCCCGCCCCTTTTTTTGTTCGACTTGATAATAACTGACCGGTCAGTTATAAACGATTCGTGGCCCGCCCATCCGCCCCGATCGATCGCGACCAGTTGCTTGCCTTGGCCCGGGCAGAGTTCAATGCGCGGGGTTTTGCGGCAGCGCGGATGGAGGACATTGCCCGGGCCGGGGGCATTTCCAAGGCCGCGCTTTACCTGCGGTTCCCTTCCAAGGAGGCGATCTTTGAAGAGGCGGTGCGCGATCTGATTGCGAGGACCCTGCCGGAAATGGTCCCGTCCGAATTCGGTGACTTCCCGGCCGAACTGCTGCTGCGGCGCTTCCTGGCGCTGGCTTTTACGCGGCTGACCGAGCCTGAATTTGCCTTCGTCCCGCGCGTGATCATTGGTGAGGGTGCACGTTTTCCAGAACTGGCCCGGTTCTATCACGAAGAGGTTATCGTGCGGGTGCTGGAGCTGATGACCAACCTGATCCGCCACGGCGTTGCGCGCGGTGAATTTGCCTGTGCTGATCCGGACCTCGCCTGCCGTACCATCGCCGGCGGGGCGATCTTTGCGGCGCTGTGGCGCGTGGTGTTCGAACCGGTCGGGGCACAGCCGATCGATCCGGTCCAGCTGGCCCAGGTCCACGCCGATACAATCCTGGGCGGACTGTTGACCCGCGGGGAGCAACCAACATGATCGCCATTCCCAAACCCTTGGTCGGTGCCGGCATCCTGGCCCTGCTGGGCGCTGCCGCCTGGTACAATTGGCCGACAGCCGATGGGGAGAACTGGCTGGGCTATGTCGAGGCCGAGACGATCTATGTCGCCGCGCCCGTCTCGGGCCGGCTGGCCGCGCGGCCGGTCGAGCGCG
>DKII01000033.1 GCA_002454125.1 Novosphingobium sp. UBA6722 | reverse complement strand
AAAATGGTGCTGATATATGTTAAATCAAAATGCAGGCCTATCCAGCGAGATGGCTGATTACCAACGACCCTACCAGGATGATCACGGCCCAGATCAGCGCCATCTTTACGGTCTGATTCATCGACAGACCAAGGCTGGAATAGTTTCGGGTCACCAGGAACAAGCTGCCGAGCACCGAGATGATTGCGACGATCTGCGCAGTCGTGCTCACAGAACAATCTCCAGGCCGTCATAGCCAACCGCAACATGCGGCGGCACCTCGGCTGACAAGGTCGCATAATCCATCGACTTGTCGAGATGCGTCAACACGGCCTGACGCGCGCGGCTCGCCTCGATCAGTTCCAGCGCCAGGCCCAGGCAGGCATGCGTGGGGTGCGGTTCACGCCGCAGGCAATCGACAACCAGCAGATCGACGCCCGCAAACAGATCAACCATTTCGCGCGTAATGGCACTGAAGTCTGTCGCATAACCGATTGTCTTGCCGTCACAATCAAACCGCATCGCGGTTGACTGCGCCGGCCCGTGCGGCATCTGGCAATGGGCAATCCCGAACCCGGCACAGATCCGCAGGCGGTCAAGCGTATCAAGTTCGACAATGGTATAGTAGCCGTGCTGGCCAGCAAAGACGTAATCGAACCGCTGACGCAGCCGCCGGACCGTTTCGCCGATCGCATAGCCTGGGATTGGTCCGCCACGGCCATAGCGGAGCGGCCGCAGGTCATCGATGCCGTGGACATGATCGGCATGGTCATGCGTCCAGAACACCGCGTCGATCCGGTCGATCCCGTTGGCCAGGAACTGCGCGCGCAGATCGGTCGAAGTGTCGACGAGAATGCGTTGTCCGGCATTGTTCTCGACGATGATCGAGGCCCTGGTGCGCCGGTTCTTCGGTTCGGCCGGATCGCACAGGCCCCAATCGTTGCCGATCCGCGGCACCCCGGTCGAGGTGCCAGAACCCAACATCAGCAGCTTCACAGCGCCGCCTTGCTGAACAAGCGCTGGAAATTGGCGGTAGTGCTCTCCGCCAGAGTCTCAGGCGAAGTACCGCGCAACGCCGCGACAAAGCGGGCGGTATCGGCAACAAAAGCTGGCTCGCAGACCTTGCCGCGATTGGGTACCGGGGCCAGGAACGGCGCATCGGTTTCGACCAGCAACCGATCTTGCGGAATTGCTGCAGCAATATCCTGCAAGTCTTTGGCGTTCTTGAAGGTCACGATTCCCGACAGGGAGATCGTCAGGCCCAGATCCAGCACGATCCGGGCGAAATCGGCCGAAGCCGTGAAGCAATGGATCAGCGCCGGAAAGGCCCCCTGCTCCATCTCATCCCGCAGGATCGCAGCGGTGTCATATTCGGCATCACGGGTATGGATGATGATCGGCAGGCCGGTTGCGCGGCTTACCGCAATATGGCGCCGAAACAGCGCCTGTTGCACCTGCCGGTCGGAATGGTCGTAATAGTAATCAAGCCCCGTCTCGCCGATTGCGATCACCCGGGGGTGCTCCGCCGCCGCCAGCAGCGCCGCTTCACCAAGGTCAGCGTGACCATCGGCCTCGTGCGGATGGATACCGACGCTGGCCCAGACATCGGCTTCGCGTTCAGCCGTAGCGATGACCTGGCCCCATTCGCGCTGGCGCGTCGAGATCGAAAGAAAGCCGCCAACACCGGCCTGCCGCGCGCGATCCAGCACGCCAGCCTGGTCCTCGACCAGGCCCTTGTATTCAAGGTGGCAGTGCGAATCGATCAGCATCAGTCGTCCGTCTCGTCAGCCGGCAGTTCAAGCCGCGGGAACACGCCCACGGGTTGTTCCAGCACAAACCCGCCGCCGACGAGCTCGCTCAACCAGTCTGCGGTGCCGAGCGCAGCATAGTCGCGCGCCTCAGCAGCAATGCCCATCTGATCCAGCAGGCGATCGGCTGAGGCCGGCACCACCGGGCGGATCGCGATGGCCAGATTGCGCACCGCGCTGAACAGGGTCATCAGCACCACGCGCATCCGTTCAGGATCGGTCTTGCGCAGCGCCCAGGGCGCCTGTTCGTCGACATATTGGTTGCAGGCGAAGACGGCCTTCATCCAACCCTCGATCGCGCCCGACAGGTCAAGCGCGCCGAAAGCGGCCGGAAACTCTACCGCACAGGCGGCGTGAACTGCATCGAGCAACGCCTTGTCGGCTTCAGTTGGCTCAAAGGCCGAAAGCTTGCCATCAAGGTTCTTGAAGATCATCGACAGCGACCGCTGCGCCAGGTTGCCGAAACTGTTGGCCAGCTCAGCGTTGCAGCGCGTGACGATGGCCTCGGCCGAATAGGACCCATCCTGACCGAAGCTGACCTCGCGCAGCAGGAAATAGCGCAGCTGATCGACCCCGAAGCGTTCGGCGAGTTCCAACGGATCGACCACGTTGCCGAGCGACTTCGACATCTTCTCCCCGCGATGCAGGAGGAAGCCGTGTCCGAATACGGCCTTGGGCGCCGGGAGACCCGCACTTTTCAGGAAGGCTGGCCAGTAGACCGTGTGGAACCGGACGATATCCTTGCCGATCAGGTGCAGATCGGCCGGCCAGAACCGCGCAAAATCGCCCTCACGGTCCGGGAAGCCGATCCCCGTCAGGTAAGTGGTCAGGGCATCGACCCAGACATACATGACGTGGCCCGGGCTGCCCGGCACCGGCACGCCCCAGTCAAAGCTGGTGCGCGAGACCGACAGATCGCGCAGCTCGTTACCCTTGAGGAACGCCAGCACTTCGTTGCGGCGGCTCTCGGGCTCAAGGAAACCGGGAGTTTCGTTGAGCTCGATCAGATAGTCGCGGTATTTCGACAGGCGGAAGAACCAGCTTTCCTCAACCGTCCACTCAACCGGCGTGCCCTGCGGCGAGAGGCGTTGCCCCCCTTCCCCGTCCTGCAGCTCGCTCTCGTCATAAAACGCCTCGTCGCGGACCGAGTACCAGCCCTCGTAGCGATCAAGGTAAAGGTCACCCGCTGCTTCCATCGCCTGCCAGATCGCGATCGACGCGGCCTTGTGCTGGTCTTCCGTGGTGCGCCGAAAGGCATCATAGCTGATATTAAGAGCAGCGCACATTTCACGGAAATAATTAGACATTTCCGTCGCGAATTCGAGCGTTTCACGCCCCAGCTTACGCGCCGTCTGGTCCATTTTCAGGCCGTGTTCGTCCGTACCGGTGACCAGGCGCACATCGCGGCCCATGGCACGGTGAAAGCGCGCGATGGCATCGGCGGCAATCGCCTCATAGGCATGGCCGATGTGCGGACGGCCATTGGGATAGGCAATCGCGGTGGTAATGTAGAATGGTTCGGCCATGGCCGGTTACAGTCTTTCTGGCTGAGTTACGCGGCCTCTCTAGGCATCGCGGCGGAGGCCAGCAACCCGCCAATTTCCATGGCAGCCAGGCCGGGATCGAAGTTGTAGGTCGGCAATTGTCCGGCCAGCCGGACCAGTTCGGCATGGGCTGCGATGATCCGGGCCTGTTGCGCCCGTGATGCCCCGGCCAGATTGGCCGCCACAACCGCACGGGCCAGCTCGGCCACGGCCTGCATCCGGTCCCGGTCAGGGCGGGCACCAATCTCGGCAGCCAGCACCCCGCGCAGGGCGAAATCGTCATCGCCGCGCGCCAGGATGGCCTGCATGGCTTTCAGGGTGGCGCCCAGGTTCTGGTCAAGAAACTCCAGTGCAACGCCGGGTGAGCCTTGCGCCGCGGCCACGGCTGCTTCGCGCGCCGCAGGATCAGCTTCGGGTGACACCTCACGCAACACGGCCTCGACGTCCCGGTCGGCAAGCGGCGCGAACCGGAGCATGCGGCAGCGCGAACGGATCGTCGGGAGCAGCCGTCCGGGCCGGTGCGCGACCAGCAGGAAATAGGTGCCCGCAGGCGGCTCTTCCAGGCTCTTGAGCAGGGCGTTGACCGCGCCCTTCTCCAGGTCATCGGCCGGATCGATGATCACCACCCGGCGCGAACCTAGGGTTGGACGTGTGGTCAGCCGATGCTGGATCGTGCGGATCTCGTCGATCGGGATGGAGCGCTTGCGGCGGACATCTTCCTGTCCGTCGGCACGCTTTTTTTCCTCTTCCTTGTTTTCGGGCGGATGCTCCGGGATCAGGATATCGGGGTGCCGATCACTTGGCGGCTGCGGCACGCCCGGCTCGGCCACCAGTTCGGCGGCGGCGGCTCTGGCGAACAGCCCTTTGCCCAGGCCGCGCGGGCCGGCCAGGATCCAGGCATGGTGCATCCGCTCCGATCCCAGCGCCGCGCGCCATTCGGCCCAGGCCGCGTCATGCCCGCGCAGATTCATGGCAGCAGCGGCTCCAGCGCGGCCAGCACGGCGGAACGGACGGCATCGGCTGTGCCATCGCCATCAATCCGGGCAAAACGGGCTGGCTCGGCATCGGCGAAGCGGCGGAATGCAGCTGCCACGGCAGCATGATAGGCCGAATCGCGCCCGCCAATGCGGTCAGCCTGGTCACCATCGCGCGCTGCCAGGCGGGCTGCGACAACCGGCGGAGAAACTTCGATCAGCAAGGTCAGGTCCGGCAGCAACCCGCCGCTGCCGATACGGTGCAGATCGAGCACTTCGGCATCGGACAGGCCGCTTCCGCCGCCCTGATAGGCCCGGCTTGAATCGACGAAACGGTCACAAATTACCCATTCGCCGCGCTCCAGCGCCGGGACAATCAACCGCTCGACATGGTCTGAACGGGCGGCGGCGAAGAGCAATGCTTCGGCGCGGGGGTGCCACCCCTCCCCTTCGGTGCCGAGCAGCAAGGCACGGATCGCTTCGGCTCCGGCGGTCCCGCCGGGTTCGCGGGTGATCACGCAGGTCAGGCCGCGCGCGCTGAGCGCCTCCGCCAGCAACCGGGCCTGGGTACTCTTGCCCGCTCCTTCGCCACCTTCAAAGGCAATGAACTTTCCCCGTGTCATGGCACCAGCCCTAGCAGGCCATTGACCACCCTGTCGAACGGTCCGGCGCGCGTTACCCGCTGCCGTGTTGCCAGCGGAATGTCATGCGGCGGCAATCCCGCCACGGTCACCTCCAGCCCGGCAACCACCTGTCCTGCCTCGATCGGCGCGCGCAGCGGGCCGCGATAGACGATCCGGGTCGTAACCCGCGCCGTGCCTTGGTGCGGCACCGCCAGCCGCCAGTCTCGCAGCGGCACAAGATCAACTGTCCGGGCAGACCCGTCCTGCACCAACGCCTGCCCCACGACTTGCCCTTTCCTGACGAGTGGCCGGCTGTCCCAGGCGGTATAACCCCATTCCGCAAGGTCCCGTGCCGCCTCGGCTCGCGCGGCTTCGCTGGGCGCACCGCCGATCAGCAGGACCAGACGGCGGCCATCGCGCTCCGCCGCGCCAAGGAAGTTGTAGCCGACCTCCTTGGTGTGGCCGGTCTTGATCCCGTCCGCGCCGGCAAACTTTCCGGCAAAGGGATTGCGGCTGGCGAGCTGCGCGCCCCGCCAGGCCATCGCGCTATGGCCGAAATAGCGGCGGTAGAGTTCCGGATGCTCCTCGATCAAGGCGCGGGCGAGACGCACCATATCGCGCGCAGTGACCAGCGTTCTGCCGCCATCAGGCCAGCCGCTGGGACTGGCAAAGGTGCTGCCTTTCATGCCGAGTGACTTGGCCCGGGCGTTCATCAGCACCAGCCAGGTGCCGCGACTACCGGCAGCGTGGCGTGCCAACACCTCGGTCGCATCATTGGCCGAAGCGGTGATCATCCCTTCGATCAGCCGTTTGACCGGAACCTTTTCTCCCGCTCGCAAGGACAGGGTGGTGCCTTTGCCGGCCCATTGCGCGGCCAGGCCGGGATCGACGGTTACCAGCGCAGTTTCGTCCAGCCTGCCGATCTTGATCAGATCGAACGCAACCAGCGCGCTCATTGCCTTGGCCATCGAGGCGGGACGAAAGCGCCGATCAGCCTCGCGCGCATAGAGCGTCTGTCCGGCCGAAAGATCGACCAGCAGGGCAATGGGTGCGGAATTGACGCTGGCCGGTGCGGGCACGGCTGCCGGGCCCGCCGCACGGCCCGGCAGGGCCAGCAGGCTGGCGACAATCACGAATAGTGCCAGCTGTTTAGGCAATCGTTCCCCGGCGCAATCGGCGCCGCAGAACCAGATCAGTCGGCGCGCTGAATCCTGGCGTCGCTATAGCCAGCCGCCTTGGCCTTCGCCAGCGCCGCATCGGCGGCAGCTGGGGAGGCAAGCCCCGTAATCCGCACGCGCCACAGCTTGCCCGCCGGGGCCACCTGGGCCCCGAGCGACTTGGCCGCCGCGTCGGCCCGGGCCTGGCTCGAGAAGGCACCGACCTGGACCAGCCAGTTGCCTTTTGCTGGCTTGGCGGGTTCAACTTTCGGCGCGGGCTTGGCAGCCGGGGCCACCTGCGCCGGAGCCGGCTTGGAGCCGGAGGCCACTGGCGTCGCGGCCGGCTTGGCCGCCGGCTTTGCGGCCGGCGGCG
>DKII01000055.1:3277-16349 GCA_002454125.1 Novosphingobium sp. UBA6722 | reverse complement strand
TAGAGGATCTTGTCGTAGATCTCGTCGGCGAACAGCGTCAGGCCGTGCTTGCGGGCGAGGGCGACGATGCCGCGCAGGACTTCCTCGCTGTATACCGCGCCGGTCGGGTTGTTCGGGTTGATGACCACGATGCCGCGCGTGTTCGGCGTGATCTTGCGCGCCATGTCGGCGAGGTCGGGCATCCAGCCCTGCTCCTCGTCGCAGAGGTAGTGCACGGGCGTGCCGCCGGCCAGCGTCACGGCGGCGGTCCACAGCGGATAGTCGGGGGCCGGCACGAGCATTTCGTCGCCATTGTTCAGCAGCGCCTGCATGGCCATGACGATCAGCTCGGAGACGCCGTTGCCGATGTAGATGTCGCCGACATCCACGCCCAGCAGACCACGCGTCTGGTAATAGTGCACAATGGCCTTGCGCGCCGCGAAAAGACCCTTGGAGTCGCAGTAGCCGACGGCGTTGGGCAGGTTGCTGATGACATCCGACAGGATCTCCTGCGGTGCCTCGAAGCCGAATGGTGCCGGGTTGCCGATGTTCAGCTTGATGATGCGATGGCCCTGTTCCTCCATGGCGACGGCCGCCTTCAACACCGGACCGCGAATGTCGTAGCACACGTCTTTGAGCTTGGAGGATTTGCTGATCGCCATGTTCGTTTCCGTCTTTCGGGGCCTGCCCGGTTCATGCACGAGCCACATGCCCGTCATGTTCGCTGGCTAGTGTAGCGGAAAGCTTTTGTCAGTAGCGTGCTGATACAGTCTGAAGATGTCTCAGTTTTTATGGATGACCGGCTGGCTGTTGTCATAGCATGCTTGCGGCTTTGGCAGGAGGGCGACATGAACGACGAGAAAGACCCCGCGCAGCTTTCCGATGACGAGTGGCGCGAGCGCCTGAGCGCCAGCGAGTTCAGCATCTGCCGCCAGAAGGGCACCGAGCGCGCCTTCACCGGCGAGTACTGGAACTGCCAGGATGATGGCGTCTACACCTGTCGCTGCTGTGGCGGCGCGCTCTTCGACAGCGACAGCAAGTACGACTCCGGCTCGGGCTGGCCCAGTTTCTGGCAGCCCGTGGAAAAAGACGCCGTGACAGAGCATCGCGACCTCAGTCATGGCATGATCCGGACAGAAGTGACCTGCCGGCATTGCGGCGCGCATCTCGGCCATGTGTTTCCCGACGGCCCGCGCCCGACCGGTTTGCGCTACTGCATCAATTCGGCTTCGCTGCGACTGAAGCCGAAGACCTGAGGCCCGCCGTCAGCAGAATGGGAGAGAAAGCCATGGCATCCGTCTACGATTTCACCGCACGCAGCATCACCGGCGAGGAGCATGCGCTCGCCGAGTTCAAGGGCAAGGTCCTGCTCATCGTCAACACCGCCAGCAAGTGCGGCTTCACTCCGCAGTACGAAGGGCTAGAAGCGCTCTACAAGAAGTACGCCGACGACGGCTTCGAAGTGATTGCCTTCCCCTGCAACCAGTTCGGCGCGCAGGAGCCTGGCAATGCAGAGGAAATCGCCAATTTCTGCAGCCTGAAGTACGATGTTACCTTCCCGCTGATGGCCAAGATCGACGTCAATGGCGACAATGCCCCGCCGCTTTATGACTGGCTGAAAAGCGAAGCGCCGGGCCTGATGGGCAGCAAGTCGGTCAAGTGGAACTTCACCAAGTTCCTGATCGACCGCGATGGCAAAGTGGTGCGCCGCTATGCCCCTACCGACAAGCCGGAAGCCTTGGAAAAGGACATCAAGGCGCTGCTGTGATGCGCCTTGTCGAAGCGGGGTTCGGCGCTGTGGGTAAAGCGCGCCGCACCCCCTTCCGAATCGGCCGCGCTGGCCGCATCTAGCGGTTATGGCCCACGAACGTTTTGTCCCGCTGCGCGTCTTTTCGAGCTATACCATGCTCGATGGGACGATCGATCCCAAGGCGGCGGCCAAACTGGCCAAGGACCGCGCTTTTCCGGCAATAGCGATTACCGATCGCAACGGGCTTTACGGCGCCATGTCCTTCGCCGGAGCCTGCAAGGATGCCGGCATCCAGCCGCTGATCGGTACCTTCCTGGCGGTGGCCCGCGAAGACACTGCGGCGGGCAAGGATCCGGTAATCGACTGGCTGGGCCTGATCGCCCAGAACGAGACCGGCTGGAACAACCTGTGCCACCTCGTCAGCCGTGCGCACCTGGGCCGGCCGATCGAGTTTGAACCCCACGTCACCATGGCCGATCTGGACGGCCACACCGATGGTCTGATCGCGCTGACCGGGGCCGGAGAAGGCGCGCTGGTCCGCCTGCTTGCCGCCGGCAAGGGTGAGGCGGCGGTTGAGCTTTGCGGGCGGCTCGAAGCGCTGTTTCCGGGGCGCCTTTACCTTGAGGTGGCCCGCCGCAACGACCCGAACGAAGATGCGGCCGAGGACGCGCTGATCGACCTGGCCTATGCGCGGAACCTGCCGCTGGTGGCGACTAACCCGGCAAACTTTGCCGATCCGGGCGGCCACGCGGCGCACGATGCCATGCTCTGCATCGCCAATTCGACCCATATCGATGCGCCGGACCGGCCGCGATCTCCGCGCGAATCCTGGCTCAAGTCCGGGCCGATGATGCGCGAGCTGTTCGCCGATCTGCCCGAGGCGCTGGCCAATACCCTGGTCATTGCCCAGCGCTGCGCCTTCTCCCCGCCCAAGCGCAAGCCGCTGCTGCCAAGCCTGGCCGGCGACAAGGAAGGCGAAGCGGCGATGCTGATCGAGCACGCCCGCGCGGGCCTCGAAAAGCGCCTCGCGCCCTATGGCGAGCTGCCCGAGGAGGAGCGGCAGGCCTATTTCGACCGGCTCGACTTCGAGACCGACGTGATCAACCGGATGGGCTTTGCCGGCTACTTCCTGATCGTGGCCGACTTCATCCAGTGGGCCAAGGCGAACGATATCCCGGTCGGGCCTGGGCGCGGTTCGGGCGCGGGTTCGGTCGTCGCCTGGGCGCTGACCATCACCGATCTCGATCCGTTGCGGCTGGGGCTGCTGTTCGAACGCTTCCTCAACCCGGAACGCGTCTCGATGCCGGACTTCGATATCGACTTCTGCGAAACCCGCCGCGGCGAGGTGATCCGCTATGTCCAGGCGAAGTACGGCGCCGATCACGTCGCCCAGATCATCACCTTCGGCAAGCTGAAGGCTCGCGCCGTGCTGCGCGATTGCGGTCGCATCCTGCAGATGAGCTATGGCCAGGTTGACCGGCTGTGCAAGATGGTGCCCAACCACCCAACCGACCCGTGGAGCCTGCCGCGCGCGCTCAACGGCGTGGCCGAACTGAAGCGCGAATACGATAACGATCCCGAAGTGAAGCGGCTGGTAGACCTGGCGGTGCAGCTGGAAGGCCAACCGCGCAACAGCTCGACTCACGCTGCCGGGGTTGTGATCGGCGATCGCCCGCTTGATCAGCTGGTTCCGCTCTACCGCGATCCGCGCTCGGACATGCCGGTGACCCAGTTCGACATGAAGTATGTCGAGGACACCGGCCTCATCAAGTTCGACTTCCTCGGCCTGAAGACGCTGTCGGTGCTGAAGAAGGCGGTCGAACTGCTCAAGCGGCGCGAGATCGCGATCGATCTCGAGGCGCTGCCCTGGGACGATGCCGAGGTTTATGAACTGCTCCAACGCGGTGACACGGTCGGCGTGTTCCAGCTGGAATCCGAAGGGATGCGGCGCACCCTGGCGGCGGTCAAGCCGACCAACTTCGGCGACATTATCGCGCTCGTCTCGCTCTACCGGCCGGGCCCGATGGATAACATCCCGCTGTTCGGCCGCCGCAAGAACGGCAGCGAATCCATCGAATATCCGCACCCCAAGCTCGAAGGCATCCTGTCCGAGACCTATGGGATCTTCGTGTACCAGGAACAGGTGATGCAGGCCGCGCAGATCCTGGCGGGCTACTCGCTGGGCGATGCCGACCTACTGCGCCGCGCCATGGGCAAGAAGGTCCAGGCCGAAATGGATGCCCAGCGCTCGCGCTTCGTCTCCGGCTGCAAGGAGCATTCGGAGATTGAGCCGGGCAAGGCCAACGAGCTGTTCGACTTGATCGACAAGTTCGCCGGCTATGGCTTCAACAAGAGCCATGCCGCCGCCTATGCCCTGCTGGCTTACCAGACCGCCTGGCTGAAGACGCACTACCCGCACGAATTCTACGCTGCCTCGATGTGTTTCGACATGCACCAGTCGGAGAAGCTGGCGATCTTTGTCGATGACATGCGCCGCAATGGCGTTGCGCTGGAAGGGCCGGATATCAACCGCTCGGAAGCCGAGTTTACAGTTGAACGGACCGACGAGAGCCATGCCGTGCGCTATGCCCTGGCCGGGGTCCGCAACGTCGGCGAAAAGGCGATGGATGCGATCGTGGCCGAGCGGGAGGCCAATGGCCATTTTGCCAGCCTTGAAGACCTGTTTCGCCGCGTGCCGCCCGGATCGATGAACCGCCGCCAGCTGGAAGGTCTGGCCGGGTCCGGCGCCTTTGACAGCCTGGAGCCCAACCGCGCCAAGGTGCTCGCCAATGCCGACATGCTGCTGGCCGTGGCCGAAGAGGCCGAGCGCACGCGCTCAAGCGGCCAGGCCGGCCTGTTTGGCGGCGATGACCATGCTGCGCCCACGCTGCGCCTGGCGGACACGCCGCCCTGGCCCCGCGCCGAGCAGATGGCAAAGGAGCGGGAGAACTTCGGCTTCTACTTCGCGGCCCACCCTGTCGAACAATGGCGCGCTGTCGCCATCGCCAATGGCGCCCGAACCTATGCCAGCCTGATGGAAACCGGGGTGCCCGGTGGCGGCCGGATGCAGGCGATGATGGCGGCGATGGTCGAAAGCGTGAGCCGGGGCCGCACGCGCCGCGGCGGAGACTTCGTTCGCGCCGACTTTTCCGACAGTTCGGGCCAGTTCAGCGCTGCCTGTTTCGAGGAGTCGCTGGTCGAGCCGATGCAGGCCTGGGCCAAGGATGGCACCTGCCTGCTGCTGACGGTCGAGCTTGACGCCCCCAGCCCGGAAGAACCGCCGCGCGTAACCGTGCGCGGGGCCCGGCCGCTGGAAGAGGTCAAGGGCTCGGCGCAGATGCAGCTGCGGCTCGACGTACTCCAGCCGCAAGCGCTGAATGACCTTGCCACGCTGCTGGGTCCGGACGGGGCGGGAAGCGGCGAAGTGCTGGTGCGGCTGCGCACCGGGCATGGCCTGGAACCGGTCTTGCGGCTCGGCCGTCAATTCCATCTCGACAGCGAAGTCGCTGAACGCTTGGCAAGCGTCGAAGGTCTTGCCAATGTGGCCTTAACCGCAAGGCGAGGAGCAGGGCACCTGAGACTCGTCGCCTAAACAACAATCGGGTGGGGGGATTTGGAGAGCCTGATGCTGGGAGCAATGCAAGATTTTGACCTGCGGGTCACGCACCTGATCGACCACGCCGCGCGCGAAACGGGATCGCGCGAAATCGTCACGCGCTGGGCCGACGGCAGCGAAAGCCGCACGACCTGGGCCGGGATCCGCCACGATGCCCTGCGGATGACCCAGGCGCTGCGCAAGCTGGGCGTGCAAAAGGGTGACCGGATCGCCACCCTGGCGATGAACCACAGCCGCCACCTGGTTTCCTGGTACGGAGCGGTCGGCGTTGGCGGCGTGCTCCACACGATCAATCCACGGCTGTTCGACGATCAGCTGGAATATATCGCCAACCACGCCGAAGACGTGGTCCTGCTTTATGACGCCGCCTTCGCCCCGATCATCGAGCGGATGAAGCCGAAGTGGACCACGATCCGCAACTACATCTGCTATGACAATGGCGAATTCGAAGCCTGGATCGGGGCTGAGGACGGCAACACGACCTGGGCGACCGGTGACGAGCGGGATCCCTGCATGCTCTGCTACACCAGCGGCACCACCGGGAACCCCAAGGGCGTGCTTTATGAGCACCGCTCGACCTTCCTGCACGCAATCACCGGGCTACAGCCGGCGATCTTCGATTTCGATGCCCGCTCGGTCATGCTGCCGGTCGTGCCGATGTTCCACGCCGCGAGCTGGGGCCTGCCCTGGGCCGGGGCTGCGGCGGGGATTAAGTTCGTCTTCTCGGCGGTCAACGATCCCGCCGTGCTGTGCGAGCTGATGAACCGCGAAAAGGTGACTCACTCGGCCGGGGTCCCGACCGTCTGGCTCGCGACCTTCCAGCATATGGACGCGACCGGCACCACGCTGCCGACGCTGCGCCATGCGATCATCGGCGGCTCGGCCGCGCCGCGCTTCATGATCGAGCGGCTGATGAAGGCCGGCGTCAACGTTGCCCACGCCTGGGGCATGACCGAGACCAGCCCGATCGGCACGACGGGTGCCAAGACTTGGGACTGGGACGACCTGTCGTTCGATGAACAGGTCACGATCAAGCAGATGCAGGGCCGCGTGCCCTTTGGAGTCGAGCTGCGCACGGTTGACCTGGGCGATCCCACCAAGGTGCTGCCGCGCGATGGCGAGACCAGCGGCGCATTGCAGGTTCGCGGTCCCTGGGTGATCAAGCGCTACTTCAAGGCCGAGGCCGACGCGACCGACGCCGAACAGTGGTTTGACACCGGCGACGTCGCAATCCTTCACCCAGACGGTACGTTGCAGCTGACCGATCGCACCAAGGACGTGATCAAGTCCGGGGGTGAGTGGATCAGCTCGGTTGAGCTCGAAAACGCGGCGATGAGCCACCCGGCGGTGGCCGAGGCAGCAGCAATCGGCATCTACCATCCGAAGTGGGACGAGCGCCCGATCCTGGTGGTGGTCAAGAAGGCCAATGCCGAAGTCTCTGGCGACGAGATCAAGGCGCATCTCGCCAAGAGCGTCGCCAAATGGTGGCTGCCCGATGCGGTCGAATTTGTCGATTCGATCCCGCACGGCGGGACCGGCAAGGTCAGCAAGAAGGACCTGCGCGACCAGTTCCGCGACTACAAGCTGGCGGACGCCTGAGCATGACGGGCTATGTGGATCCGAGCCGGGAGAACTGGCAGGCATTCAAGGACCTGCCGCGCGACCGGCCGATCCACATGCTCAACCTGATCAAGTTCCGCGACCTGGCGGAGTACCCGGAAGGCCACCCCATGCACGGCAAGGGCCTGACGGGCCGCGAGGCCTATGACATCTACGAGAAGCGCTTTCAGGAACTGGTCGCGGATGATGGCGCGGCGATGGTCTGGGAAGCGCCGCTCGAATGTGCGGTGACTGGTCCGGCGGACGAGTGGGACAAGGCCTTCGTCATGGGCTATCCCAATTCAGGCGTATTCATGGCGATGGTCAAGAACGAGGAATACGTCCGCGACGCCCTGCCGCATCGAACTGCGGCCGTGGCGGATAGTCGGTTGATCCGGTTCAGGGGTTGAGGCCTAGCTCGCCGGACGGGTCAGTAGACGTTCGTCAGGCACGAAAAGGTGGATCTGGTAGTAGTATTTGCCGGTCGGCTGGCCATCTGCGGTAAAATCGATCCGAACCTGCCGCGCCACGCCACGCGCGGCAATCTTGCTCCCAACATAGAACTTTTTGACTGCTTCAAGGTCCGTTGTTCCAACCAGTTTGGACATGGTCGTCGCAGGAATTACAACGGTCAGGCAATTGCGGTCGCGGTAGTCTAGCTCGGAATTCAGGTAGAACCGTCCGCGTTCAAAGCCGATGGCTTTTACCGTCATGGCAAAGTCACCCATGACGCCAGCACCATTCCCGACCTGAGCAGCCAGGGTGACCGCTTCGATCGAGTTGATGCAGCGTTCAGCGCAGATCGGCGGCATGACCACCATCGCAGGCGGCGTGGATGCCTGAACAGGGGCCGCTGCAAGCAGCATCGACAAGAGTGAGATCAAGATGGCGTCCCCTTGTGAAGATTACGTAAGCGTTACAGTAGCTTGAGTTGCCCGTCCAGTGCTGGCGCGACAAACTGGCTGCAATCGAGCTGCGGCGGTTCGCGGTTGAGGCCGAGGCGCTGGCAGGCGATGCGGAAGCGGGTGCGGAACACGTCGGCCCAGACGCCCTTGGGCTTCATCCGCTCGAAAAAGCGGCTGTCATAGTCCTTCCCGCCGCGCACTGCCTGGACGATGCTCATCACCTTGGCGGCACGATCCGGGTAGTGAACGTCAAGCCATTCGCGCATCAGCGGCGCGACCTCATGCGGCAGGCGCAGCATGATCCAGCTGGCGGTCCTTACGCCGCGACCGGCGGCCTCTTCGAGGATGCGCTCGATGAATTCGTCGGTGATCGCCGGAACTACCGGGGCGACCGAAACGTGCGCTGGCACGCCAGCGGCAGCCAACTTTTCCAGCGCATCGAGCCGCTTGGCGGGCGAAGAGGCGCGCGGCTCGAGCAGTCCAGAGAGCTTGAAATCAAGGCTGGTGACAGAGACCGACACGGCAGTCAGATTCAGCCTGGCGAGTTCAGCCAGCAGGTCAAGATCGCGCACGACCCGGGCGCTCTTGGTCGTGATCGTCACCGGATGGCGCGTTTCCAGGCAGACTTCCAGCACCTGCCGGGTCAGCCGATAGGTCGCCTCGATCGGCTGGTAGGGATCGGTATTGGTCCCCATCGCGATCGGGGCCGGGCTATAGCCGCGCTTGCCCAGCTCGGCGCGGAGCAGGGCGGCGGCATCAGGCTTGGCAAACAGCTTCGTTTCGAAATCGAGCCCCGGCGACAGATCATGGAAGGCATGGGTCGGCCGGGCATAGCAATAGACGCAGCCATGCTCGCAGCCGCGATAAGCATTGATTGAGCGGTCGAACGGAATGTCGGGCGAGCGGTTGAAGGTCAGGATCGAGCGGGGGTGTNNAGCCATGCTCGCAGCCGCGATAGGCGTTGATCGAACGGTCAAACGGGATGTCGGGCGAGGTATTGCGGCTGATGATCCGCTTGGCCCGTTCTTCGGTTACCGTGGTCCGCACCTTGGGACCAGGCCCGTCGATCCCTTCGCGCGCGTCGAGCCAGTCTCCATCCGCTTCGCGCGCGGCAAGACCGAACCGTTGCGGAACCTTGGCCGATTGCGCGCCGCGGCCATGGATGGGAGAGGGACTCGGCATCCGCATATTAGAACATATGCGGAACAAATCGGCAAGATGCTCAGACTTCCTTGAGCCTCGGCATCAGCTCCACAAAGTTGCAAGGCCGGTTGCGGCTGTCGAGCTGTTCGGCGAGGATGCCGTCCCAGCCGTCCTTCACCGCGCCGTTCGAGCCGGGCAGGGCGAAGATATAGGTCCCACGCGCCACCACGGCGCAGGCGCGGCTCTGGATCGTGCTGGTGCCGATGGTCTGGAAGCTGATCCAGCGGAACAGTTCGCCAAAGCCGGGGATGTCGCGGGCGCCATCGATCCGGCCGAGTGCTTCTGGCGTCACGTCACGGCCAGTCAGGCCGGTGCCGCCGGTCGAGACCACCGCATCGATCGCCGGATCGTCGATCCAGTCGTTGAGCTTGCTGACGATCAGGCCCGGATCGTCGCGCACGATCGCGCGGGCGGCCAGTTTGTGTCCGGCCGTCTGAACCCGTTCGACGAGGATGTCGCCGGACGTGTCATCAGCCGCGGTGCGCGTGTCGGATACGGTCAGGACCGCGATATTGATCGGCTTGAAGGTCCGGCTGGGGTCAACGGCCACGCTGGATCACCCCGTTGGCGCTCATCCGCACGGCGCTGGCGCCGGAAATGCCGGGGAAGGTCGGCCACAGGCCCTGGGCCAGTGCAATCCGGCTTTCCGAGGGGCCGCCGGCCTGGCGTTCGTACATCCAGTAATTGCGCATCACGATGTTCACATAGCCGCGCGTCTCCCAATAGGGAACGCTTTCGATCCAAAGCAGCGGATCACCTTGGTCCTTGATTTCGTACTGCCAGCGGGCAATCGGGGTGAGGCCGGCGTTATAGGCTGCCATCACCTTGGGCAGCAGGCCTTGGGTGCCCGGCGCATCGCGCAGCATCTGCAGGTGGCGCTGCCCGAAGGCGAGGTTGACCTCTGGCTTGTGGAGATCGGTGGCATTGCCGGAGACGCCCAGCGCCCCGGCATGGTCACGCGCGGCGGCCGGCATGATCTGCATCAGCCCGCGCGCGCCGGCCGGGCTGACGGCCTTCGTGCGGAACACCGATTCCTGCAGGGCGTGGGCATAGACCAGCGCGGGATCGACCTGCCAGTTGTTGGCCGGGGTCCACTTCGGCGTCGGGAAGCGGGCAGCTGGTTCGGCGCGGCCGCCCACAGGGGCATTGTAGGCCATCCAGAGCTGGGTCGAGGGCAAGCCAAGGTCGCGCGCAAGGCGGGTCAGCGGCTGGTATTCATTGGCTGGGCCAAGCCGCGCCTGGTGGCGCAGCACTTCGTCGGCCAGCCCGTCACGCCCGATTTCGGCCAGGCCGACGGCGGTGCGGATGTTGGTTTCGTCGCGCAGCTTCTGCCAGTCGCTCTGGGTGAAGTCAGGGGCGGTGTGGGTCTGCGGCAGGGCGAGGCCGAGCTGTTCGGCAGCAAGCATGCCGTAAAGCGTCTCGTCCATCCGCGCCGCTGCCTTGAGCGAGGCAGAGGCCTTTTCCGGCTGGCGGCAGCGCACGGCGGCGCGGCTTTGCCAATAGAGCGCGGCGGCGGTCAGTTCGCTGTTCTGCGAGGCACCGGCGGTGCGGGCAAAGGCATCGCCGGCGCCCATGCAATCGCCGATCCGCCAGGCGGCAAGGCCGGCGGTCCACCAGCCTTCGGCAACCCACGGCCCGGCACCGTCCTGCACGGTCTGGGCCAGGGCATAGGCCGAGGCGTCGTCGTTCTCGATGTAGAACGACCAGGCAATCTTGGCGCGCCATTCGGCCCGCGCGGCTGCCGAAAGCTGGGTGTCGATCCCGTCGAGCAGGGCCTTGGCCCCGGCGGGATTGTCATCCTTGATGCTGGAATTGATCGCGGCGGCGACGGCACCGGGCATGGTCCCGTCATTCGTTTCGCGCGGGCGAATGCGCTTGGCGCGGTTGGGCTGGCTGACCAGCGATCCGGCCTGCGGCAGGGCCGGCAGAGCCGTCGCCCCGCGCTTCTGCGCCAGCAGGGCGATCTGTTCGGCCTGGGGCAGGTCGGTGCCCTTGGCCAGCCAGGCGCTCAGCGCATCGAGTTCGATCTTGGGCGAGGTGGGGGCGAGGTAATATTCGGCCAGCGCCACCTGGTGCAGCGGCCCGTCCGCCTTCTGCTTGAACAGGTCCTGTACCTTGGCCCAGTCCGACCGCTCGATCGCACCGAACAGGTCGCGGTAATAGGCCCGGTCATCCTGGCTGAGCAGGGTGGGAACATTGCTGCGATCGGCACGGTTGCGGAAGTAATCGACTGCCGCGCTGTTGGCCTGCGCGGGCGCTGTCCAGGCAGCAAGGCTGCCCGCCAGGCCCAGGGCCAGCATCGCTTTAGCAGTGGAGCGCGTCACGCCAGTTTCTACCCCGTCCAGTCGAGCCAGGCTTGCCACAGCCCGGCCTTGTTCCGCGGCCGGCCGGCCAGTGTGGCCAGGCCCGGCGCCATCAACAGCGGAATGCTGGCGTTCTCATGAACAAATTGCCGCAAAGGTTCAGCGCTTTTCGCTGGATCGTGGCCAAGCAGCGGCGAGATGTGCCGTCCGAACACCAGCAGGCGCTGCGGACGGGCCAAAGCGATGTGGTGGCGCACCACCTGGCCGAGGCCCGCAGCATCAAGCGCGGCCCAATCGGGGAGGGGCATATGCCGTGGCAGGCAGGCGGCGATATAGGCCTGGTCGGGGCCGATCCCCATCGCGCCGAACATGGCCGCCAGCAGCCGCCCCTGCGGGCCAGAAAGCAGCAGGTCGCGGTCTTCCGCCTCGGGGTGATCGACCAGCACCATCAACGCCGCCCCTTCGGCGCCGCGCGGGGCAAGGCGGCCGGCGACCTGTCCGTCATCGAGCGAAGGCTCCGTCAGCCACCAGGCCCGGAATTCCGCCAGGGTCTGCGGCAAAGCGTCCAGCCCGGCAAACGGCGCGGCGGCCAAGGGGCCGGGTGCAGGGCGAGCGGGCATGGGTGGCGGGGTAAAGCTGCGTTCCGGCTCTGGCTCTGGCGCGGCCGGTTCGACCAGCCAGGTGCGCGGATCGTCGGAAAAGGCGTGGTCAACGCCCGCCTCGCGCCACCAGTCCAGCACCGCCGAAAGGGCGGCGGCGGCATCGATTGCCGGGTCAGTTTGTGCGGGGTTGTTCACATTTGCGGTCTTGACCTGCCGCAAGCCAGCTTTCAAGGCTCAAGCGAACGATTAACCCCGAACAGGTGGACCATGAGCGAACGCGAATCCATGCCCTATGACGTCGTTATCGTCGGCGGCGGCCCGGCCGGCCTTGCTGCGGCGATCCGGCTGAAACAGGTGAATGCAGAGCTTTCGGTCTGCATCCTGGAAAAGGGTTCGGAAGTCGGCGCGCACATCCTGTCGGGCGCGGTGGTCGATCCCAAGGCACTGGACGAGCTGCTGCCGAACTGGCGCGAAGACGGCTGCCCGATGGCTGAAACGCCGGTGACCGACAACTGGCACTGGGTGCTCTCCGCCACTGGCAAGTTCGACGTGCCGCACTGGCCGATGCCCCCGTTCATGTCGAACAACGGCAATTACACCGGGTCGCTCGGCAATCTGTGCCGCTGGCTGGCCGGCAAGGCCGAAGAGCTGGGCGTCGAGATCTTCCCCGGCTTCCCGGCCTCGGAGGTGCTCTACAACGAAGATGGCTCGGTCAAGGGCGTCGCCACCCAGGACATGGGCGTAGCCAAGGATGGCAGCCACAAGGGTGAATACCAGCCCGGCATGGAACTCCACGCCAAGTACACCTTCTTCGCTGAAGGCGCGCGCGGCCACCTGACCAAGACGCTCAAGGCCCAGTTCGATCTGGAAGCCAATTGCGAGCCGCAGGTTTACGGCATCGGCATCAAGGAACTGTGGGACATCGATCCGGCCAAGCATGTGCCGGGCCGCGTGCTCCACACCCAGGGCTGGCCGCTGACCGAAAGCGACAGCTGGGGCGGCGGGTTCCTCTACCACCAGGCCAATAACCAGGTGGCGCTCGGCTTCGTGACCGCGCTCGATTACAAGAACCCCTACGTCTACCCGTTCGAGGAATTCCAGCGCTGGAAGCAGCA
>DKII01000055.1:3048-3217 GCA_002454125.1 Novosphingobium sp. UBA6722 | reverse complement strand
GGAATTCCAGCGCTGGAAGCAGCACCCGGAAATCCGCGCGATCCTGGAAGGTGGCCGCCGCGTTTCCTATGGCGCCCGCGCGATCAACGAAGGTGGCTGGCAATCGGTGCCCAAGCTCGATTTCCCGGGCGGTGCGCTGATCGGCTGCTCGGCCGGCTTCGTCAACGTG
>DKII01000055.1:2636-2987 GCA_002454125.1 Novosphingobium sp. UBA6722 | reverse complement strand
GCGCATCAAGGGCAGCCATACCGCGATGAAGAGCGGGATGCTCGCCGCCGAAGCGGCCGCTGCCGCAATCGCCTCGGGCCGGGCGCACGATTCGATGGTCGAATACGATGCGGCCGTGCGGGAAAGCTGGATCGCCAAGGAACTGAAGCTGGTCCAGAACGCCGAACCGATGGTCGCCAAGTTCGGCGGCGATATCGGCACGGTCTTTGCCGGGGTCGACATGTGGCTGCGCTACCTCAAGCTGCCGATCCTGCCGGTCATGGGCCACCACCGCGATTGCGAGGGCACCCAGCGCGCCGATCTGTACAAGCCGATTGCCTATCCCAAGCCCGATGGCGTGATCAGCTTCGA
>DKII01000055.1:2343-2545 GCA_002454125.1 Novosphingobium sp. UBA6722 | reverse complement strand
CACCAACCACGAGGAAGACCAGCCCTGCCACCTGCAGCTGAAGGATCCCGCCGTGCCGGTGGAGATCAACCTCAAGCTCTATGCCGGGCCTGAGGCGCGGTACTGCCCGGCCGGCGTCTATGAGTTCCTGGGGGTCGAGGAAGGCAATCCGCGCCTGCAAATCAACGCCCAGAACTGCGTCCACTGCAAGACCTGCGACATC
>DKII01000055.1:0-2233 GCA_002454125.1 Novosphingobium sp. UBA6722 | reverse complement strand
AGGTGGCGGCGGGCCGAACTATCCGAATATGTGAGTTTTCCTCCCCGAACCGGGGAGGGGGACCAGCGCAGCTGGTGGAGGGGCACGGGCGTGCAAGAGCTCATTCTGGACGGGAAGCGAATCCATTCGCTTGAAACGTTCTGGGATGAATTCGAACGCCATTTGATCCGAGGCGTCTTTTGGGGGCGCAACCTCGACGCGTTCAATGACGTTCTCCGCGGCGGGTTTGGCACGCCGCCAGGCGGTTTCATTTTGAGATGGGAAAACTCAGAGTGGTCTCGAGCGATGTTGGGGTATCCCGAAACGGAAAGGCAGCTCAAACTTCGGCTGACTTTGTGCCATCCGAGTAACCTTCAAACTGTGACCGATCAATTGAGGCGCGCTCAAGCCAGAGTTGGTCCTACGGTTTTCGATTGGTTAGTAGAGATCATTGAAGTTCACGGCGCGGGCGGGGAAGAAGCAAAGGACAATGTCACCCTCATCCTCGCTTGAATGGTACGATCATGCTTGAAACCGCCTTTGCCAAGATTAACCTCGCGCTGCACGTTCGGCGGCGGCGCGAGGGTGGCTATCATGAGCTGGAAACGCTGTTCGCCTTCGTCGATGCGGGCGACCTGCTGAGCGTTTCTCCAGCGGAGCGCGATAGCCTGCGGGTGTTGGGTGAATTTGCCGGAACGCTCGACAATCCCTTCGATAACATCGTGATGCAGGCGCTCTCGGCCTTGCCGCGTGCACAGGGCTGGGCGGTGACGCTGGAGAAGAACCTACCCGTGGCGGCAGGGCTGGGCGGCGGTTCGGCCGATGCCGGGGCGCTGTTCCGGCTGGTCGAGCGTAGCCAGGGCTTGCCCGATGACTGGCCGGCGCGCGCTGCCAAGCTGGGCGCCGATGTCCCCGCCTGCGTTCTCTCCCGCGCCTGCATCGGGCGAGGCACCGGGACAGAGCTGACCGAGGTAGCGAATGATCTGGCCGGCATGGCCTGCCTGCTGGTCAACCCGCGCGTGCCGCTCGGCACCGGTCCGGTGTTCAAGGCCTGGGACGGGATCGACCGCGGCCCGCTGCCTGAGGGCGACCTGCGCGCGATCATGCTGGCCGGGCGCAACGATCTGGAGGCCCCGGCGCTGGGGCTCTGCCCGGTGATCGGGGAGGTCCTTGGCACGCTCGAGGCAACTGGCCCGGTGCTGGCGCGGATGTCGGGTTCGGGCGCGACCTGCTTTGCGCTCTACGATGACGCGGCCCAGCGCGATGCCGCGCAGGCGGCCATGCCGAACGGCTGGTGGACGCTCGCGGGAGCGCTCCGGTGACGCCGCACGAAGCCTTCCGCTTGCTCGGTACGCCGCGCTTTGGTGGAATCCTGGTCGTATCGGACCATGCCTCAAACCGGGTGCCGGATGACATCGACCTCGGCATCGACCCGGCGCTGCTGGACCAGCATATCGCGGTTGACCTGGGCGTGGCGGAAGTCGGCGCTCTGCTGGCCGAGCGCCCCGGCATTGCCGCCTTCCAGGGCAATATCAGCCGCCTGGTCTGCGATCTCAACCGCGAGCCGCATGCCCCGGCCGTGATCCCGATCGCCAGTGACGGCCATGCCATTCCCGGCAATGCGCTGGACCATGCCGCGCACCAGGCCCGGCTGGAGCGGTTCCACACGCCCTATCACGCAGCGCTGACAACCCTGCTGGATGACTGCCCGCCCGCTCTGGTCCTGTCGCTGCACAGTTTCACCCCGCAGCTCGCGAGCAGCGATGAGCCGCGACCTTGGCAGGTGGGCGTGCTCTATAACGAGGATGACCGCGCCGCGCGGCTCGCGATCCCGCTGCTGGAGGCCGAGGGTCTCTGTGTTGGCGATCAGCTGCCCTATTCCGGCAAGCTGCTCAACTACACCATGAACCGCCACTGCGAGGCCGAAGGACGGCCCTACCTGGGCATCGAACTGCGCCAGAATGAGGTCGCGACGGCGCAGCAGCAGGCCGATTGGGCTGATCGACTGGCGAAACTCTGCAATGAAGTGGCGTTGAAGCTCGGTTGATTGCCGTGTAGGGCAGCGGCGAGTGCCCAAGTCGGGCAACATTCTTGCCGGAGTAACCCCATGCCTGCCCTCCGTTCGCGTACTTCCACTCATGGCCGCAATATGGCCGGCGCGCGCGGGCTTTGGCGAGCCACGGGCATGAAGGACGGCGATTTCGGCAAGCCGATCATTGCCGTGGTCAATTCCTTCACCCAGTTCGTGCCCGGC
>DKII01000107.1 GCA_002454125.1 Novosphingobium sp. UBA6722 | reverse complement strand
CTGCCCCCGGCGGCGCGAGCCCCGCCTTCGCCCAGCTGGACGAACTGGAACGCGCGGGCCTGGGTGACCGACTGGCTATCGCTGGCGAGATCGATCACCGCGCCCTGCCCGCCGAAGATCGCCCCGGTGCGCAGCGGCGCCACGGCCGCGCGGGTCACCCCGCCGGCGCGGCTGACTGCGATGTGCTGGGCCAGCGGGTTGATCGCGGGCGACAGGTCGAGCGCGGCGTTGAACGGGCCCTTGTCGGCCCCTTCATCGTTCGATTCCTCAACCCCTTCGACGTCGAACAGGCCGATATCGGTGACCGCGACGACCAGCCCCGGCGTTACCCACTTGCCGGCCGCATCGATGGTGCGCGCACCGGCCGGCACGGCCACACCGGCCCCGGCGGCGAGCACCTTGCCCCCGCGCAGCACGACCGTGCCGTTCGGGATCGGGGCCGAACCATCGCCAATCACGACCGTGGCATTGGTGATCGCCACGTCCTCGGCGACAGCGGGAGCGGAAAGGGCGAGCAGCGCAGCGGCGCTGAGCAGCAGCTGGCGCGGGCTCATTTCACGTCTCCTTCGCCAACCTGGCCGAGTTCGAAATCGCTCACCGGCCGCCGCTTGGGATCGGCCGCGTCGAACAGCAGCGCGCCGTCGACCCAGACCTTGTCAGGCCGGGCATAGACCGACAGCGGATTGCCGTTCCACAGCACCACGTCGGCCATCTTGCCCTTCTCCAGGCTGCCGGTCTGCTGGTTGATGCCCATGGCCGTGGCGGGGTTCAGCGTCAGCCAGCGGATCACCTCGGCATCCGGGATCTCGATCCCGGCGCGGCGGGCATCGCCCTGGGCCTTGGCGGCTTCCTGGTTGAGGCGCTGGATGCCGTTCTCGTCATCCGAATGGATCACCACGCAGGCCCCGGCCTTTTGCAGGATCCCGGCGTTTTCCGGGATCGCATCGTAGCTTTCCATCTTGAAGCCCCACCAGTCAGCCCAGATCGCCGAACAGGTCCCGGCAGCCTTCAAAAGGTCACCGATCTTGTAGGCCTCGGTCGCGTGGTGGAAGGCGCTGACCTTGTAGCCAAACTCCTTGGCCATATCGAGGACGATGGCCATTTCATCGGCGCGGTAGCAGTGGTTCTGGATCAGGATTTCGCCATCGAGCACCCCGGCCATCGATTCCATCGCCAGGTCGCGGGTCTCCAGCTTGCCGGCATTGCGCTTGGCGCGATATTCGCTGGCCTTGATCCAGTTGGCGCGGTTGACCGCCAGGTTGCCCATCCGGGTCGAGGGCATCCGCCCCTTGGCGCCATAGACGCGCTTGGGATTCTCCCCGCAGGCCATCTTCAGGCCATAGGGCGCACCCGGGAACTTCATCCCCTGGACCGTGCGCGAATAGACGTTCTTGAGCGTGACCGAACGCCCGCCCACCAGGTTGGCCGAGCCGGGCAGGATCTGCAGTGCGGTGATTCCGCCGTTGGCCAGGGCGCGGCTGAACCCCGGGTCCTGCGGCCAGACCGAGTGCTCCGCCCAGACATCGGGCGTCGTTGGCGCGGTCGCCTCGTTGCCATCGGAATGGGCCTGGACGCTGGGGCTGGGATAGTCACCCAGGTGCGAGTGGATATCGATGATCCCCGGCGTCACGAACTTGCCGGTCCCATCGATGCGGCGGTAATTGGCGGGGACAGCCAGGTCCGCCCCGCCGATCGCCACCACCTTGCCATCGGCGAACAGGACCGTGCCATTGTCGATCCGCCCGCCCGCGCCATCGAACACGGTCGCCCCGACCAGCGCGGTCGGTTCACCCGGATAGGGCTTGTAGGTCGAAGGATAGGGGTTCTTGTTGAAGTCCTTCGCGGCCTTCACGGCGGGCGAGGCTTCTTCCTTCTTCTTCTTTTCGGCCAGGCCCGGGCTGGCCACCAGGGCCAGCGCGGCCATCCCGGCCAGCAGCTTGTGCGCGCGCATCACTTGCGGTCCTCAAGCGTATCGAGGTGCATCCAGCCCTTGACGATCCGCGACAGCAGCAGGACGACCACCGCCGCGCCGATCGAGATCCAGCCGAACATTTGGTAGATCTCGAGCAGCTTTTCCTTGCTCATTTCACCGCCATGGCCGCCGGTCGCTTCACCGATCTTGCCGGCGACGAAGTTGCCGACCGCAGTCATGTAGAACCAGGCCCCCATGATCAGCGAGGCGAGGTAGCTGGGCGCGAGGCGGTTCATCGCCGAAAGCCCGACCGGCGAAAGGCAGAGCTCACCCGTGGTCGCCAGCAGGTAATAGAGGAAGACGAACAGCACCGGGGTCATCGCCGCGATCCCGTAAGCTTCCGCGCCCCAGACCAGCACCAGGTTGGCCAGGCCCATCTGCGCCAGCGCCAGGCCGAACTTGGCCGGGGCCGATGGCTCCTTGCCGCGCTTGCCCAGCCATTGCCACAGCGCGGCAAACAGCGGGGCGAGGATGATGATGTAGATCGGGTTGATCGACTGGAACAGCGAAGCCGGGGTGGCGCCGCGATCGACATAGCGGTCGGTGAACAGGCTCATCGAGCCGCCGGCCTGTTCGAACAGGCCCCAGAACAACGGGTTGAGGCTGATCAGGAACAGCACCGCGAACATCCGCTCGCGCGGTTCCTTCTCCAGCTTGAAGGTTTCGTAGAGCACGTAGCCAAGCAGGCCGAGGCCCGAGATCACCAGCAGGTTCTGGATCACCGACTGGTACTGGACCAGCGCCCAGCACACCGCGACCGCGGCAATGCCGATGCCATAGAGCGTCATCTCGCGGCTCTTGGACAGCGGGGCCGGGGCCTCGCCCGCACCGTTCAGCGCGCTCTTGCCGAGCACGAAGACAATCAGGCCCAGCAGCATGCCGATGCCGGCCAGGCCAAAGCCATAGCCCCAGCCAATCGTTTCACCGAGGTAGCCGACCAGGATCGTGCCGATCGCCGCGCCGACGTTGATGCCCATGTAGAACACGGTGTAGGCGCCATCACGGCGCACGTCGGTCAGCTTGTAGAGCTGGCCGACCATCACCGAGATGTTGGCCTTGAGGAAGCCCGAGCCGACGATGATGAAGGCCAGCGCCGCCCAGAACACGTTGATCGCCGGGTCAGCCTGCTTGATCAGCGGATCGGTGACGCCGTGGACGCCTTCGACCGCCATCAGGCTGTGGCCGATCGCCAGCAGCAGCCCGCCGAACAGCACGGCCTTGCGCTGACCCAGGTAGCGGTCAGCCAGATAACCGCCCAGCACCGGGGTGATGTAGACCAGGCTGGTATAGGCGCCGTAGATCAGGTTGGCGTTGCCATCGCTGAACAGCCAGTGCTTGGTCAGGTAGAAGATCAGCAGGGCGCGCATGCCGTAGTAGGAGAAGCGCTCCCACATTTCGGCGAAGAACAGCATGTAGAGGCCCTTGGGGTGGCCTGCAAACTCGGGTTCTTTCTGGATCGCGATCTTGGCACCGATCGCCAGGAATATGGCAAGCACGACGACCGCGATTGACGCGATCCAGTCGCCCTCGTTCCACAAGGCCATGTCTTTCATGAATAGCTCCCCAATAGGCTGGGTCCGCGCACTGGGGGCGGACCATTATGGCGCCGGAGACTAGCCGGGTTTGCGCGGCTGTGAAGCAAAATTAATCGCGCCTTTCGGATTATTGCACAGCCGAGCCGCACTCCGAATCCCCTTGCCTGCCGCGCTGTATTATGGCACTGAAACAGCATGGCTGGGCACTCACAACCTGTATATCTCAAGCTGCGCGACGGGATCGCGGCAGCGATCATCGACGGCACTTATCCGGAAGGGGCCATGCTCCCTTCGGTTCGCGCGCTGGCGGCCGAACAGGGCGCCAATCCGCTGACCGTGGCCAAGGCCTATCAGCAGTTCCAGCTTGATGGCCTGGTTGAAGTGCAGCGCGGAGTCGGCATGTTTGTCGCCCGCGGCGCGGCCGAAAAGCTGCGGCGGAGCGAGCGTGAGCTGTTTCTGGCCCGTGACTGGCCCGAAATTCGCGCCAGAATGGAACGCCTGGGGCTTTCCGCAGCAGATTTGCTTGCGATTTAAGCCACATCTGTCATTTTCGAGCATTGCTAACAGAGCCGCGCTCTGGCATTTAGGTCATTGCCGCGTGTCCTGCTTCGGGTCGAGGGACGTGCAGCACAAAAAAAACGAACTAAAACCAGGTCGCTGGGGTTGTGCAGACCCCGAAGGAAGGCACGATATGATCAGATCCGAACTGCTGCAGGCGCTTGCCCGCGATAATCCGGGCCTCCGGGCCGAAGAGGTTGAAAAGGTGGTCGACACCTTCTTCGAAGAGATCGAGCAGCGACTGGCCCAGGGCGGCCGCGTCGAACTGCGCGGCTTCGGCGCCTTCTCCACCCGCGAGCGTGACCCCCGCCAGGGCCGCAACCCGCGCACCGGCGCCAGCGTTTCGGTCCCCGGCAAGAAGGTTCCCTACTTCAAGCCCGGCAAGGAAATGCGCGCGCGCTTGAACGCTGATTAAATTCGCAAAGGCCATCCGGCCTTTGCGCGCAACACCGGCCCGCTCCCCCGGC
>DKII01000130.1:1212-12955 GCA_002454125.1 Novosphingobium sp. UBA6722 | reverse complement strand
CATCGGTGACCTTCACGCCCGAGCGCGGACTGCGCCCGGCCGGCTCGGCCAGCACCAGTTGCCCGGCCTCCGCCCCGCCGAGGTCGGCAATCGGCTGCGAATGGCGTTCGCGCTTGTCCACCGGGGCGAGCCAGCCCTTCCCGGCGCCGTCGATCTCCACCACGCCCATGATCTGCTCGGTCCGGGCCGGCAGCTTCTTCATCGGGTGGGCAATCCAGCCCGTGGCGGTTTCCTCGGTCCGGGCCAGAACCCGGTCACCCACGCGCAAGGCCTGCTGCTTGCGCTGCTCGATCAGGCGCAGGCGCGGCGGCGGCACGGCCTCTTCCGGCTGCCAGGTGTCTGGCACGGCCAGGGCTTCGCCATCCTCGGTTCCGATCACACGGAGCACGGTCACCTTGGGCACGCCGCCCATGCGGTGGAAGGCACTGCGGTTACCGTCGATCAGGCCTTCCTCGGCCATGTCCTTGAGTAGGGCCTTGAGCTGGATCTTCTCCTGCCCCTTGAGGCCAAAGGCGCGCGCGATCTCGCGCTTGCCGGCGGGTTCCGCACTGCTCGCAATGAAATCCAGGATCTGCTGGCGGCTCGGCAGGCCGGGCTGAGGCTTGGGTCGTTTCACCAACTCAATAAGCCCGGGCGACGTAGATGCGTTCCACCGCCGGTTCGCCGGTGAAAAGGCAGGTGCCGCTGACCGGCTCCCCGTTCATCGGCGTATTGCGGATGGTCAGCTTGAGCGCCTTGAGCTTGGCCACGACCGCATCGAGCGCCGCGCCAGACGGGCGCGACCACAGCACTTCGACCCAGCCCGGATAGCGCTGGTCGGCGCTGAAGAAGGCTTCGAGTGCGGTCAGGTCGGTAACGCCGCGGTGGATCTGCGCATCTCGGCGCGCGGTGGCCTCCGTATGGAGCGAGCGCTGGATGTCTTCGAGTTCACCGGGGGCGGCGGAGAGGAAGTCCTCGCGCGACTGGCCGACGAAGTTGACCTTGCCATCCTCGCGGTACAGCCGATCGCGGCGCACGGCCGAAACCTGCCCACCAGCAGCATCACGGCCACCGATTTCGAGGATCAGCGGCACACCCTTCCTGACCCAGCCCCAGCGCTTGGCAGTTGCCTTGCCAGCCCGCTTGTCGAGCAGCACGCGGATCGGTTCGCCCAGGGCCCATTGCTTGGCCAGCGCAGCGCGCAGTTCCTCACAATAAGCGAGCAGCGCTTCGTCACCATCATCCTCGCGCAGCATCGGCAGGATCACGATCTGATGCGGCGCGATGCGCGGCGGCACGCGCAGGCCATCGTCATCGCCGTGGGTCATGATTACACCGCCGATCAGGCGGGTGGAGACACCCCACGAAGTCGTGTGGCAAAGCTGCTGCCCGCCTTCCTTGTCCTGGTAGCGGATGTTAGCCGCTTCGGCGAAGCCGGTACCGAGGTAATGCGAGGTGCCGGCCTGCAGCGCCTTGCCATCCTGCATCATGGCTTCGATCGAATAGGTCGCCACCGCACCGGGGAAGCGCTCGTTCTCAGGCTTCTCACCGGCGACCACCGGCATGGCGAGGTCTTCCTCGGCATGGCTGCGGTACATCTCAAGCGCCCGGAGCGTTTCGGCCATGGCATCGTCGCGATTGGCGTGCGCGGTGTGCCCTTCCTGCCAGAGGAATTCGCTGGTGCGCAGGAACATGCGGGTACGCATTTCCCAGCGCACCACGTTGGCCCACTGGTTGGTCAGCAGCGGCAGATCGCGCCACGACTGGATCCAGCGGCTCATCGCCTGGCCGATCACCGTTTCGGAAGTCGGGCGGACGATCAGCGGCTCTTCCAGCTTGGCTTCCGGATCGGGCACCAGCCCGCCCTTGCCGTCCTGGATCAGGCGGTGATGGGTGACGACCGCCATTTCCTTGGCAAAGCCGTCAACGTGCTCGGCCTCTTTGGCGAAGTAGGACAGCGGGATGAACAGCGGGAAATAGCAGTTCTGGACGCCGGCGGCCTTGATCCGCGCGTCCATCAGGTGCTGGATCCGCTCCCAGATGCCATAGCCCCATGGCTTGATCACCATGCAGCCACGCACGCCGCTTTCCTCGGCCATCTCTGCTTCAGAGATGACTTCCTGATACCATTGGGCGAAATCGTCGGCGCGGGTGACGGAAAGGGCGTGTTTCATGGGGCCGCGCGATAGCCGAGCGCCCTCGCCCCGGCAAGCGGTGTGACTTGGCCCCTGTTACTTGCTGAGTTCGTCGAGCTTCTTCTGCATGGCCGCCATCTGGGCGCGGAGCTGGGCAATCTCGTCGTCCTTGTTTTCGCCGCCGCCACTCTTGCTGTCTGCGAGGCCCGGAACGAAGGCCGAGGCGGCTGCCTTGAACATCTCAAGGTTGCGCTGGGCCAGCTTGGCGAGCGGATTGTTGCCCAGGCTGCTCTCAAACGCCTCGCGCAGCTTGGCCTGGTTGGAGCGGAAGTTCTCCATCGAGGCTTCCAGGTAATGCGGCACCAGGCTCTGCATCGAATTGCCGTACATTCCGATCAGCTGGCGCAGGAAGTTTACCGGCAGCATCTGCTCCCCGGTCGAGCTTTCCTCTTCCATGATGATCTGGGTCAGGATCTGATGGGTGATGTCGGCCCCGGTCTTGGCGTCGAGAACTTTGAACTCCACCCCCTCACGCGTCATCTTCGCGAGGTGTTCCAGCGTGATGTAGCTCGATGACTGGGTGTTGTAGAGCCGCCGGTTGGCGTACTTCTTGATGATTACGGTATCGCCTTTGGCCTGGGCCATGAGGTTCCCCTTTGCCTGTGCAGTTGCAGCACTGTTAGCACCCGCAACAACGGCAATGCAACATGAGTCCTGCTGCGCAGCAAAACGGTCAGCGTGCGAAGCGCAGGCCCAGCACGGTTAGCAGTTCATATTGCGACAGGCCGGTTGCCGCAGCCGCCTCGGGAAGGCTGTAATCTGCGGTGAGCCAATCGCCTTCGCGCAGGTCCGGCGCAGCGGTGAGATCGACCACCGTCATGTCCATCGAAACGCGGCCAAGCACCGGCACTGGTCGCCCCATGCTGCGCAGCATGCCCTTGCCCGACCACGCCCGCAGATAGCCATCGGCATAGCCCAGGCTGACAACCCCAATCCGCATCGTCTGCGGTGCGATAAAGGTTGCGTTGTACCCCACGCTCTCGCCAGCGGCGATCTGGCGCACCTGGACCAGCGCCGCTTCCGGCGCGGCAACCTGCCGGATTTCGCTGGCCAGCGCAGCGCAAGGCACCCCGCCATAGAGCGCCAGACCTGGCCGGGTCAGGTCGCCGTGATAGGCGGCGCCAAGCGCGATACCGGCGCTGTTCGCAAGACTGGCGCGATTATGCTGCACCATGCCGCGTGCAGCATTCCAGCGATTTTGCTGCGCAGCATTGAGTGCGGAATCTTCGTCGGCTGAAGCGAGGTGCGAGTGCAGCACATCGATCTGCAACTGACCAAGCACAGGGTCCGTAAGATCCGTCAGGCCAAGACCGATCCGATTGATCCCGGTATCGACCATGACGTCGCAGACGCCGCCGCCTGCCTCCAGCCAGAGCCGCGCCTGGTGGAGCGAATTAATGACCGGGCGAACGCCGCTGGCCTTGGCAAAGGCCGCGTCAGCTGCGGTCACCGGACCGTGCAGCACCGCCACGGAGCCGGCCGGCACATGATCCAGCAGCGGCGGGACTTCCTGCCAGTGCGCCACGAAGAAATCGCGGCAACCAGCATCGCGCAGCACAGGCGCCGCGACCGCCACGCCGAGCCCATAGGCATCGGCCTTTACCGCCGCGCCAGCCGCTGCCTGCCCTGACAGCCGGTCAAGCGCCCGCCAGTTCGCGGCGAGCGCTTCACGGTCGATCGAGAGGCGCAGCGTGGCTGGCGGCAGCTCAGCTGGCATCGTCAGCGAAGTCGCGCGGCTTGCCATCCGGCAGACCCCACCAGGCGACGATCAATGCCATCAGCACGACGCCCCAGGTGTACCACAGCCCCGAATAGGGATCGCCGGTCCGTGCGACGATGTAGCCGGCAATGAACGGCAGGAAGCCGCCGAAATAGCCGGTTCCGATATGGTAAGGGATCGACATCGAGCTGTAGCGGACCTTGGGCGGGAACATCTCCGCCAGCAGCGCCGCGACCGGGCCATAGGTGGCCGCAGACAGCGCCATCAGCACCAGCAGTGCGCCAATGATCAGGGCCGACTGGCCGAGGCTTGGCTTGTGCTTTTCGAAGTTGAACACGGTCTTGCCGGCGCGGGCTTCGATCTCGGCCTTGCGGGCCTTGGCATCGTCCCAGTTGAGCCCGTCGAGCGCGATCACTTCGCTGCCGCCCATGACGAGTTCAAGCTTGTCACCCTGTTCAAGCGTGTAGCCGATCCCGGCCCCGGCAAAATCGCCCATCAGCTTGCCGCACTGGGTCTTCTGCTTGGTGGAGAACGGGTCATAGGCACAGTCGCTGCCGCGGATCGTCCATTCGATCGCGGCATGCTGCGCCGGGTTCTTGGCGACCGAGCCGATGAACCAGAAGGTCGGGAACAGCAGCAGCAAGGTCAGGATGTAGCCGATCACGATCGGCTTCTTGCGCCCAATCCGATCCGACAGGCTGCCAAAGTAGATGTAGAAGCCCATCCCGATCAGCGCGGCGATACCAACGATGATCTCGGCCGTGGTGCTTTCCACGTGCATGGCGTTCTGCAGGAAGGCGAGGCCGGAGAACATCGCGGTGTACCAGATCACCGTCAGGCCCGCAGCAATGCCGAACAGGGCAATGAAGATCCGTTTCTTGTTACCGGGGTAAGTGAAGCTTTCGACGAACGGATTGCCGGCCGTCTCACCAGCTTCCTTCATCGCCTGGAACACCGGGCTTTCGGAGAGCTTCACCCGCATCCACAGCGAAATGGCGAGCAGGAGCAGGCTGAGCAGGAAGGGCACGCGCCAGCCCCAGGCGTTCCAGGTTTCGGGGCTCATCGCCGCCTTGCAGCCCAGCACGACGACCAGGCTGAGAACGAAGCCACCAACCACGCTGGCCTGGATGTAACTGGTGAAATAGCCGCGGCGGTGGAACGGGGAATGCTCTGCAACATAGATCGCTGCGCCGCCATATTCCCCGCCTAGCGCCAGGCCCTGCAGAATACGCAGCAGGATGACGATAGCCGGCGCCCACAGGCCGATTTCCGCTGCCGAGGGGATCAGGCCGACCCCGGCCGTGGCAATCCCCATCAGGGTCACGGTCACCAGGAAGGTGTACTTGCGCCCGAGCTTGTCACCCAGATAGCCGAACAGGATCGCACCGAGCGGGCGGAAGCCAAAGCCGACGGCGAAGACCAGCCAGAACAGCAGCATTTCGAGCGTGGCGTTCCCGGTCGGGAAGAACGTCTTCGACAGGATCGCGCCCAGCGCACCGTAAATGAAGAAGTCATACCATTCGAACACGGTGCCGGCCGATGATGCGCCAATCACCAGGCGCATGTCAGCGGCGGAAGGTTCGTGGTGGGCAGTCTGCGTGGCCATGGCTTCCCCTGTGGTTTATCTCGTTAATCGCCCTCTAGCGGGGGTTTGGCTGGCTGGAAAGCGCCTCTAGTGCGGCTTGCCAGGCCAGCAGGATTGCCCCGTGTCGCGCCGGATAGTCACGCGCCGGGGCGATGGTGGCAAAGCCTGGCCAGTCCGGCAGCTCCCCCCCTTCTTTCAGCCAGTGCCGGATCGCTTCCAGCGCCGCGGCCAGGTTGTCCGCATTGCGGCCAGCGGCTGATGCGGCAAACAGGGCGGCGCTCGCCTGGCCAATCGCGCAGGCCTGGGCTTTCAAACCCACCCGGGCAATCGCCCCGGCAGGATCGGTCGCGAGTGACAGGCTGACGGTGCTCCCACAGGTTGCAGAGCGCGCCGTACCGCTCAGCGGCAGGTCAGGATCGCGGGGCCACTGGCTGAGGCTGGTTGCCAGCGCGAGGACTTCGCGCGTGTACAAGGTTGCACTGGTGGCCAAGGGATCAGGCGGCTTCCTTGCCAAGCCGCTTGGCTTCGGCCTCGGCCGCATCCTTGCGGCGTTCCGCAATCATCTTGACCAGGGCCTCGCTGCTGGCGTTGACGAAGGGATAGCTGCGCGCCTGGGTAATCCAATCCGGCCGGCCGCCGATCCCCCAGACGGTGTCATAGCCCAGCACCAGCACCGAGAAGGCGAGAACCGTGATCACCATGCCCTTGACCGCGCCGAAGCCGAAGCCAAGCAGCCGGTCGATCGGACCAAGCACGGATTCGCGGCTGGCCTCACCCATACGGTTGGCGACGAGCTTGACGATGGCATAGGGCACCAGCAGCAGCAGCGCGAAGGCCAGCACCGTCGCGCCGGATTCGTTGCCGACATAGGGCACCAGCGCCGCCGACAGCGGCGTGTGCATGTTGTGGATCGTGAACAACGCGATGACCCAGGCCGAGAGCGCCAGGATTTCCTGCACGAAGCCGCGCATGAAGCCTGTGATCGCACCCAGCCCGACAAGGACCAGCACTGCAATATCAAAACCCGTCATGGTTTCAAATCTATGACTCGCCCATCACCTGGTCAACGAGATTCCGGAGTAAGGTTACCTCGCGGTGGCCCTTTGCCATGCCCGAGCCATCGCCCGGGCCGAACGCCTTGGTAAACCCGAGTTTGGCAGCTTCCTTCAAACGCAGCCCGCCATGCGCGACTGGACGGACCTCACCGGCCAGCGACACTTCCCCGAACCACACCGCATCGTTCGGCAAAGGCCGGTCAGCCAGCGCAGAAATCAGTGCCGCCGCCACGGCCAGGTCTGCCGCTGGATCGCCGAGGCGGTATCCACCGGCAACGTTGAGATAGACCTCGCACGACGAGAAATTGAGCCCGCAGCGCGCTTCCAGCACGGCCAGCAGCATGGCCATCCGGCCATTGTCCCAGCCCACCACCGCGCGGCGCGGCGTCGCCCCGCTGGCAAGGCGCACAATCAGCGCCTGGATCTCCACCAGGACAGGCCGCGTTCCTTCCATCGCCGGGAAGACGGCGCTGCCCGGAACCGGCGTTTCGCGGCCAGAGAGGAACAGCATCGAGGGATTGCCCACCTCTTCCAGCCCGGCGCCGGCCATGGCGAATACGCCAATCTCATCGACCGGGCCGAACCGGTTTTTGAGGTTGCGCAGAATCCGGTACTGGTGGCTGCGCTCCCCCTCGAAGCTCATCACCACGTCGACCATGTGTTCCAGCACGCGCGGACCGGCGATCGACCCGTCCTTGGTGACATGGCCGACCAGCACCAGCGCGCAGCCGCACTCCTTGGCAAAGCGGATCAGCTCAAAGGCCGAGGCGCGGACCTGGCTGACCGTGCCGGGTGCGCCCTCGATCTGGTCAGAATGCATGGTCTGGATCGAATCGATCACCACCAGCGCCGGCGGGTCCATGCCGCCCAGCGTGGTCAGAATATCGCGCACCGATGTGGCTGCGGCGAGCCGGATCGGGGCATCCGCCAGGCCAAGCCGTTCAGCTCGCAGCCGCACCTGACCGGCCGCTTCTTCCCCGCTGATGTAGACAACCTCGCCGCCTGCCCGCGCCATCTGCGCGGCGGCCTGGATCAGCAGGGTCGATTTGCCGATCCCCGGATCGCCGCCCATCAGCACCGCCGAACCCGGCACCAGCCCGCCGCCCAGCGCTCGGTCAAATTCCGCTATCCCGGTGCTGCGCCGCACCAGCTTTTCACCCGGCTTGTCGAGCGGTTCAAATGCAATCTTGCGGCCACCGCCGGAGAGATCATGCTTGGCCGAAAAGACCGTTTCCGGCGCCTCCTCGCTCAAGGTGTTCCATTCACCACAGTCGGCACACTGCCCCTGCCAGCGGAAGGAAACACTGCCACAGGCCTGGCAGACATAACGGCGTTTGGGCTTGGCCATGCCTGCGCGATAACCGGAACGAAGCGGGAACGCAAGCCGCGCGGATTGTTTTGTAACGAGGTTTCGTCGCAGCGCGAATTCTGCCTATATGACCGGCATGCGCCAGAAGGAACTCCGTATCGCCCTCGTCTGTTATGGCGGGGTCAGTCTTGCGGTCTACATGCATGGTGTCACCAAGGAGCTGTGGAAGCTCGCCCGGGCCAGTCGGGCGCACATTGCCGGCGAAGACGCTGCCCAGGGCACTGAGGCAGTCTATGTCAAATTGCTGCGCAGCATTGAGCGTGAGCGGCAGCTGCGCCTGCGGGTGATGCCGGACATTGTCGCCGGGGCCAGCGCGGGCGGAATCAACGGCGTCTTCCTGGCTCAGGCGATCCATTCGGGGCAGAGCCTGGAGCCGCTCACCGACCTGTGGCTGGAGCGCGCCGATGTCGACGTGCTGGTTGATCCCGATGCCCGGCCTTGGTGGCGCTTTGCCAAGTTCTGGGCGATGCCAATCGTCTGGTTCCTGCTTTCACGCCCCGGCAATGTCGTCTCCCAAAGCGTCGCGCCCGAAACGCGCGGCGAGGTGCGGGCGAAGCTTTCACGCCTGATCCGCTCGCGCTGGTTCGAGCCGCCCTTTTCCGGCATCGGCTTTTCACGGCTGCTGGCCGAGGCGCTCGACACGATGGCCCAGGGCCCGACCGATGCGCCGCTGCTGCCGCCGGGCCATCCGCTTGACCTGTTTGTCACCGCGACCGACTTCAAGGGCCATCCGCAGATGCTGCGGCTCAACAGTCCGGCCGAGGCCGAGGAGAGCGAGCATCGCCTGTCGATCGGCTTTCGCAGCAAGACGCCGCTAACCGGCGCGCACCCCCTCGCCCCGACACCCGAACTGGTCTTTGCGGCGCGCGCCACGGCCAGCTTCCCCGGCGCTTTCCCGCCACTCCAGGCGGCCGAGATCGACGCGCTGGTGGCCGAACGCGGTGAGGAATGGCACAGCCGCACAGCCTTCCTGGCCCGGATCATGCCCAACCACATGCGGCTCGGCGATGTGGACGGCGTCTCGCTGATCGATGGCTCGGTGCTGGTCAATGCGCCCTTTGCCGAGGCGATGGACGTCCTGCGCGACCGGCCGGCCCAGCGCGAGGTCGATCGGCGCTTCGTCTATGTCGATCCGCACCCGGACCGGGTCGGCGGCATGCGCCGCAACGATCCGCGCCCGCCGGGTTTCTTCTCGGTCATCCTGGGCTCGCTGTCCTCGATCCCGCGCGAACAACCGGTGCGCGACAACCTGGAAGCGATTGCTGCGCGGTCGCACGAGCTCGACGAACTGAAACGGGTGGTCGAGACGCTGCGCCCGGATGTCGAGGCCGAGGTTGAGCGCCTGTTTGGCCGCACCCTGCTGTTCGAATGGCCCAGCCAGCGGCGCCTGACCGGGTGGCGCAAGAAGGCGCAGGATGCCGCAGCCAAGGGCGCCGGCTATGCCTATCACGGCTATGGCCAGGTCAAGCTGCGGACCATCGTGCAGGACCTGGCCCAGACGATCTTCTCCGCCGCGCCTGAACTGGCGGGCGGGACCGAGGCGATCGAGCGGCACTTGGCGGCCTGGCTCAACACGATCGGCTTTGACCACTTGGCCGAAATGAAGGGCGGCGCTTCGGCTGATGCGATCGCCTTTTTCCGCGATCATGATCTGGGCTACCGGATCCGCCGCCTGCGCCACCTGGCGCGGCGCCTTTCCGAAGACTGGGACGATATCGACCGCGAGCATCCCCACGCCCGCGAAGACGCGCGCGATGCGGTCTATCGCGCGCTGGGGCTCCATTTCGAGCGCGAGGGCGCAGCGTTCCTGGGGCAGGACTTTGCTGCAGCTGCGCGGCAGCTGTTCGACGATCCCGGGGCCGTGCTTTCCATCATGGCCGCGCGCCGCAACCTCGTTGAGCTCGATCCGCAGGTCGATGCGATCCTGGTCGAGGCGCTCAAGCCCCTGCCGCGTGAGCTGCGGCGGCGGATCCTGCTGACTTACCTGGGCTTTCCGTTCTACGACACGGTTACCCTGCCGCTGCTGCGCGGCGAGAATATCAACGAGCTCGACCCGGCCAAGGTTGACCGGATCTCACCCGATGACTGCCCCGGCATCCGCGCTGGCGGCGCGGCGCAGGCGCTGCGCGGGGTGGAGTTCTACAACTTCGGCGCATTCTTCAGCCGCGCCTACCGTGAGAACGATTACCTCTGGGGCCGGCTCCACGGAGCGGAACGCATGATCGATCTGGTCGCTTCGGCCCTGCCGGCCGGCAGCATCATCGACGAGCATGAACTGGCCGCCTTGAAGCGCGAGGCCTTCCTGACGGTCCTTGACGAGGAAGAACCCCGCCTGCGCGCCGATCCCGGCCTGGTGGCAAGGATCAGGGCAGAGGTGATGGCCAGTTAGTGCTTGTGCGCGGGCGCCGGCTTGGCGTCCAGGCTGGCCCAGATCGCCTTGGCGAAAGTGTCAGCATTGATGAAGGCCTTGGGCTTCTCCAGCGGCTTCAGCGGATTGTCGGCCAGCACGGCTTCGAGCTTCTGCCCCTTGGCCTTGCGCGCGCGGATCAGTTCGATCGATTGTGCAATCATCCCGCGCCAGGCGATCAGATCGGCCTGGGTTCCGACCGGGCCATGCCCCGGAATGATCTTGGTCTGCGGGTTGGTGATCTTGATCAGGTGATCAAGCGTATGGACCAGGTTCAGGGCATTGCCGCCGGAATTGGTATCGATGAAGGGGAAGCCCAGCCCGTTCATCATCAGGTCCCCGGTGTGCAGGACATTGGCCTTGCGCCAGTAAAGTGCAGTGTCGCCATCGGTGTGGCCGCCCTTAGTGCCGATTGCGTCGATCCGGTCACCATTCAGGTGAAAGCTCACCCCGTCCTGATAGGTCACCACCGGCAAGGCCGCGGGCGGTGCCGGCGGGGTTGCCGCCGGGCCGCTGCTGGAACCGGCCAGCAGCCGCACGCGGACGTTCTCATGCGCGAAGATCGTCACGCCGGTCTTGCCGAGGTTCTCGTTCCCGCCAGTGTGGTCGTAATGCCAATGGGTATTGACCAGGTACTTGACCGGCTTGGCCCCGACCGCGGCAACCGCGGCGACGATCTTGTCGGTCAGCGGCGCGAACTGGTCATCGATCAGGACTGAGCCATCCTCGCCATAGGACAGGCCGATATTGCCGCCAGCGCCAAACAGCACGGCAACGCCAGGCGCGACGATCTCCGACTTGATCTCGACCTTGCTGAAATCCGGCGTTTGCGCAGCGGCAGGAATGCTCGCGGCGAGAACTGCAGCGGCAGATAGCTTGGCAAGGCGCATGATGGATCCTCTCGGTTCTTATGGACGAGAGGACTGCGCCCCCGCCGCTAATCGGTCAAGTCGTTCCAGGCTTCCTTGAGCTTGTCGAAGAAGCCCTTGGAACCCGGACATTCGTCACCCGTTTCGGTTTCCTGCAGCTCGCGCAGCAATTCCTTCTGGCGTGCGGTCAGCTTGGTCGGGGTTTCGACGGTGATTTCCATCACCAGGTCGCCGCGCCCGCGCCCTTGCAGCACGGGCATGCCCGCGCCGCGGCGGCGCAGCTGCTTGCCGGACTGGATGCCGGCCGGGATCGGCACAGTGTGGCGCTCGCCATCGATGCCGGGCAGCTCGATCTCGCCGCCCAGCGCAGCGGTCGTGAAGGTGATCGGCACGCGGGTCAGCAGCGTGGTCCCGTCGCGCTCAAACACCGCGTGGCGGCGGACGTGGACGAAGATATAGAGATCGCCCGGCGGGGCCCCGAATGGCCCGGCCTCACCCTTGCCGCCGAGGCGGATGCGGGTGCCGGTATCGACACCCGGCGGGATCGTGACATCAAGCGTTTGT
>DKII01000130.1:0-1148 GCA_002454125.1 Novosphingobium sp. UBA6722 | reverse complement strand
CCCCGCCGCATTTGCGGCAGGGCTTTTCGATCACCTCGCCGCGGCCATGGCAGGTCGGGCAGGTCCGCTCGACCATGAAGAAGCCCTGCTGGGCCCGGACCTGGCCGTGACCGCCGCACAGGTTGCAGCGGCGCGTGCCGGTGCCGGGTTCGGCGCCCGAGCCATCACAGGGCTCGCAAGCTGCGGCGACCTCGATCTCGATCTGCGCCTGCTTGCCGTGGAAGGCGTCTTCCAGGCTGACTTCCAGGTCATAGCGCAGGTCAGCGCCGCGCCGGGCCTGTTGACGCCCGCCGCCGCCAAAGGCGCTGCCGAAAATCGTCTCGAAGATATCGCCCAGATCGGAAAAGCCGCCACCCGGACCGCCGGCTCCGCCGCCGCCCATCCCGCCGTTCTGGAACGCGGCATGGCCGAACCGGTCATAGGCTGCACGCTTCTGGGGATCCTTCAGGCAGTCATAGGCCTCGCTGATTGCCTTGAACCGGGCTTCGGCCTCGGCATCGCCAGGGTTCTTGTCCGGGTGCCAGCGCATGGCAAGCTTGCGGTACGAGGATTTGATCGCAGCATCATCCGCGCCGCGATCCACCTCAAGCAGCTCGTAATAGTCGACTTCTACCGCCATCGCCCCACCCCGATGCAGCACCCACCACCGTGCCGGTCAGCACGGTGGCGGGCAACATGCATGGCTTGATCAGCCCTTGTTGTTTTCGTCGACTTCCGAGAATTCGGCATCGACAACTTCTTCCGCTGCATCGGCGGCTTCCGCCCCGGCCCCCGGAGAAGCGGCCGCGGCCTGTTCCTTCTCGTAGATCACCTGGCCCATCTTCATGGCCTTTTCGGTCAGGGCCTGGGTTTTGGCGGTCATGTCATCGACATTGCCGCTTTCGATCGCGGTCTTGGCTTCGGCGATGGCAGCCTCGATCTCGGCCTTGAGGTCGGCATCAAGCTTGTCGCCATGCTCGGTCAGCTGCTGCTCGGTCGCGTGGACCAGGCTGTCGGCGTTGTTCTTGGCCTCGGCCGCAGCACGGCGCTGCTTGTCTTCCTCGGCAAAGCGCTCGGCGTCCTTGACCATCTGATCGATATCCGCGTCGGACAGACCGCCCGAAGCCTGGATCTTGATCTGTTGCTCCTTGCCGGTGCCCTTGTCCTTG
>DKII01000151.1:4715-5324 GCA_002454125.1 Novosphingobium sp. UBA6722 | reverse complement strand
CTGGGCCGCGCGGCCAAAGGCATAAAGCGCGGCCGGTGTCAGGTTGCCTTCGGCATGGCCGACCAGGGAATTGGCCAGGGCCAGCCAGGCATCGGCGTTCTTGGGTTCCTTTTCGACCGCGCCCAGGATCACGCCCGCCGCCTCGCCATACTGGCCGTTGCGGGCCAGCGCATCGCCAATCACCAACCAGCGGTTCAGGCCCTGCCCGCTGGCCTGGGCCTGGGCCAGCTGCTGACGCGCCTCGACCAGCGCCGCGCCGCTTTTCGCGGCCTGTTCGGCGCCTTCCTTCGGCGCCCCCGGCAGCCCGGGCGAAGCCTGGAAGGCATAGCCGGCAATCCCGACCAGCAGCGCCGCGCCAATCGCTTCCCAGCCCTTGCGCGGTGCACGCAGCAGCACGATCAGGCCAAAGGCAGCCACTGCGGTCAGGATCACCACGGCCCAAGTCAATCCAGGCGTCATTGCGCAGTCCCCCGACGCAAGCGTCGCCGCAGCACCAGGGCAACGCCCAGCAGCAGCAGCAGCGGAATGGCATAAAGCGGCCAGGTCAGCTCGGTCACGCGCGGCTGATAGCTGACGTAGTCACCATAGCGCTCGACCAGCCAGGCCCGG
>DKII01000151.1:0-4645 GCA_002454125.1 Novosphingobium sp. UBA6722 | reverse complement strand
GCCTCCGGCTCTTCGCCGGCGGCAATCCGTTCTCGCACCAGGCTGCGCATGTCACCGGCCATCGGCGCATCGGAATCGGCGATCGACTGGCTCTGGCACTTGAGGCAGCGCAGGGTCAGCATCAGCGCATGGGCCTTCGCCTCCTGCGCCGGATCGGCCAGCTGGACATTGGCATAGGGTGCTGGCGGCACGGCGTCCTGAGCAGTGGCCGGCACAGCGAAGGCCAGCGCGAGCACGGTCAACAGGCGGCGGATCACTGCCCCGCCTCCTTCAGCTTTTCGCGCAGCAAGGCGACATGTTCGGGCCGGATCTCGCCAATGTGCTGGTAACGGATCGTACCTTTGCCATCGATCACGAAAGTTTCCGGCACGCCCGACGAGCCGATCCCAAGCTGGACGATCGAGCGATCGTCCGCCCCGATCCGGGTGAAGGGATTGCCGTGCCGGGCGAGGAAATTGGCCACGTCTTCCGGCCGGTCACGGATCGCGACACCGGCAATCTCGATCCCCTGGCCCTTGAGCGTGGCCAGCTGCGGCGCTTCGACCGCACAGGGCACGCACCACGAGGCGAAGATGTTGAGGAGCCGCGGCTTGCCATCGGCAAGGTCCGCGCGGGTCAGGCCCGGACGGTCAGCCACAGCCGCGCGCAAGGCGAATTCAGGAAGCGGCTTGCCGATCATGGTGCTCGCCACTTCGCGGTCCGCCGGGCGGTAAAGCCCGACCATGACCAGGCCGATAAAGCCGACAAACACCGCCAGCGGCAACCACAGCGACCAGCGCGCGGCGGGCTTCTGCTCGCTCATCGGCCCTGCCTCGCGCGGCGAAAGGCGATCTTGTCCCGCGCGACGAGGCGCCGCAGATCGCTCGACAGCCGGCCAAACAGCGCCAGCAGGCCGCCCAGCGCGATCAGGATTCCGCCGTACCAGATCATCGGCACGAACGGCTTCCACCACAGCCGCAGCTGCCAGCGCCCGTCACCCGTGGCCTGGCCCAGCACGGCATAGAGCTGGCCATTCCAGCGGGTCTTGAGCGCTGCCTCGTTGGTCTCGTTCGGCGGGGCCCAGAAGGTCCGCGCGGCCGGATGCAGCTCGGTAACCGCACCGCCCTTGTAGCTGACGGCCAGATCGCCGCGCAGCGCGGTCCAGTTCGGGCCGGCAACCGGCTCTATCCGTTGCAGGGTGACCTGCCACGGGCCGACGTCAACCGCCTGGCCGGCGCGCACCGCCACCAGCCGTTCGGTGGTAAATGCCGCGTCGCTGGCCATGCCAAGCAGCGCGACCGCGATCCCGAAGTGTGCCGTTACCATGCCCCAGACCGGCAACTTGACCTGCCGCAGCTTGCGTCCACGCAGCGGCAATAGGCTGGCAACGGCAAGCGCCGCCGCAAGCGCGAGGCCCAGCGCGGGCAACACGCCGACCGACTGGCTGGCCGCCCAGATCAGCGTGCCCATCAGCAAGACGGCTGGAATGGCGATCTGGAGCTTGATTCGCGACAGGCTATCGCGCCGCCAGCGCAGCAGGGGCCCAACCGCCAGCACCAGCAGCATCGGCACGGCAAAGATCGCGCCAACCGGGTTGAAATAGGGCGGGCCGACCGAAACCTTGGCACCCAGCGCCTCGGCCAGCAGCGGATAGAGCGTGCCGACCAGCACGATGCCCAGGATCGCGCTGAGCATGACATTGTTGAAAACCAGGGCGCTTTCGCGGCTGGTCGCGGTAAAGCGCTCCCCCTCCGTCACGCTGGAGGCGCGCAGCCCGAACAGCACCAGCGCCCCGCCAATATTGAGCGCCAGCAGGCCGAGGATGAAGCTGCCACGCTCCGGATCGACCGCGAAGGCGTGGACTGAGGTGAGGATGCCTGAGCGGACCAGGAAAGTGCCGACCATCGACATCGAAAAGGCCACCACGCCCAACATCACCGTCCAGGCCCGCAGCGCATTGCGCGCCGCCAGCACCGAAACGGAATGAAGCAGCGCCGTCGCCGCCAGCCACGGCATCAGGCTCGCGTTCTCAACCGGATCCCAGAACCACCAACCGCCCCAGCCGAGCTCGTAATAGGCCCAGTAGGAACCGGCGGTGATCCCCAGCGTCAGGAAAATCCACGCGCCCAGCACCCAGGGCCGCATCGCGCGGGCAAAGGCGGGCCCGACTTCACGCGTGATCAGCGCGCCAATCGCAAAGCTGAAGGCGACCGACAGCCCGACATAGCCGATGTAGAGCGGCGGCGGATGGAAGGCGAGGCCCGGGTCCTGCAGCAGCGGGTTAAGCCCCGCCCCTTCGATCGCCGGCGAGCTCAGCCGAGTGAACGGGTTCGATGAAATCAGCAGGAAGGCATAGAAGCCCAGGCTGACAAAGGCCTGTCCGGCCAGGGTCGCCAGCATGGTCGGCTCAGGCAGGCGGCGTTCAACCGCAGCCACGAACGAGCCCGACAGCCCCATAACCATCACCCACAGCAGCATCGAGCCTTCGTGGTTCCCCCAGGTGCCGGAGATCTTGTAGATCAGCGGCTTCATCGAATGGGAATTCTTGGCGACCAGTTCCACCGACAGGTCGGTCTGGGCAAACAGGGTGATCAGCGCCGCAAAGGACAGCGCGACCAACATGCCCTGCACCATCGCCACCGGGCGCACAATCGCTGCGAGCGCGGTCCCGCGCGGGGTCAGCGCCAGCGCCCCGGCGACCAGCTGGAGCGCGGCCAGTGCCGCAGCGAGCCACAGGGCGGCAAGGCCGAATTCAGCGATCATTTCGTTTCTTCAATGGCCTGGCGGGCCTGTTCGGTGGTCATGTCCTTCATTTCGCGCGGGACGTAGTTCTCATCATGCTTGGCGAGGACGTTGTCGGCCACGAAGGTACCGTCCGGCTGGCGGCGGCCTTCGGCGACCGCGCCTGATCCTTCGACGAACAGGTCGGGCACGATGCCCTTGAAGGTCACCGGCACGCGCGCCTTGTCATCGTAAATGACGAAGTTGATCGTCACACCATCGGCGGCGGTCTTGATCGAGCCCTTTTCCACCATGCCACCCAGCCGCACGGCGCGCCCGGCCTCGGGCGGGTTGGCCGCATAGTCAGCCGGCAGATAGAAGAATGAGGCCTGGCTGCGCAGCGCCCAGGCGGCGAGCACGCCTGCTCCGACCAGTGCGATGACTGCGATCAGGGCCAGGACCAGCCGTTGATGCTTGGCTTTCATCGGGCGCGGCTCTTGTCACGGCGCGCTTCGGCGCGGCGCATGGCCAGCCACGATTGCGCGACCAGTGCCAGCGTGCCGCCGATCCCCAGCGCAAACGAGGCGGCGATAAACGGCCAATGATCCAGGCCTTCACGCATCTTCAAGTTCCATAGCTTTGCGGCGCAGGCGGGCTTCGGCCTGGGCATTGGCGAGGATCGCCCGCATCCGCGCCAGCACGACCCCGCCAAAGATCAGCGAGAAACCCAGGCTGGCGGCGAGCAGGCCATAAAGGAACACCGGCGCCATGGCCGATTTGCCCACGGCAATGCTGGGCGGCTGGTGCAGCGAATTCCACCACAGCACCGAATAGTGGATGATCGGAATGTTGATCGCACCGACCAGTCCGAAGATTGCCGGAATGCGGCTTTGCCCCGAACCGTTGCCGCCATCGCGGTCCGCCGCCTCGGCCAACGCCATATAGGCGAGGTAGAGGAACAGCAGGACCAGCATTGAGGTCAGCCGCCCGTCCCACACCCACCAAGTGCCCCAGGCCGGACGCCCCCACAGCGAGCCTGTGGCAAGGCACAGTGCGGCAAAGAATGCGCCCGGCAGCGCAATCGCCCGCGCGCCGATCGCGGCCAGCGGATGGCGCCAGACCAGTTCGGTCAGGCTGGCAATCGCCAATGCACTCCAGCCGCCCATACCGAGCCAGGCGGCGGGCACGTGAACGAACAGGATCTTGGCGGAATCGCCCTGCAGCCGCTCGGCCGGCGCGGCCAGCAGGGCCCAGGTAAGCGTAATGCCGGTAAGAACCAGCCCGGTGACCAGCAGCAACGGCGTCAACCAGCGCGCAAGGCGCAGGAAGCGAGCAGGATTGGCAAAGCCGTGCATGCGTGGCGAAAGGCCCGAAATAAGGTGAGCACCCTTTGGCAGGGCGCGGGGATTCGGGCAAGTAGTGCTTAGGGGAATGATGTGGGCGTTGCGGCCCCCGCCACCTGGCCTAAGCGCTTGGTCAGCGCCCGATCAGCGCCTGTGCCATGCTGTCTGCCACCTGGTCGGCCGAGCGGCCGCTGGCCTTGCTCTCGTCCCAGATCGCGGTCAGACGACCGGGGATTTCCTCCAGCCGACGGTGCACTTCATCCAGCGAGCTCGGCTGGCCATGCTCGCGCGCCAGGTATTCCAGCGCGACGGCGATGATCCCGCCGGCGTTGATCACATAGTCGGGCGCATAGAGGATCCCGCGCGCGGCGAGGACCTGGCCGTGTTCAGGCCGAGCCAGCTGGTTGTTGGCCCCGCCCGCCACGATCGGCGCGCGCAGCCGGGCAATCCCGGCATCGTCCAGGATCGCACCCAAGGCATTGGGGCTGAACACATCACATTCGGTGTCCATGATCGCCTCGGCGGCGACCGCCACGCCGCCCAGCTCGGCGGCGAGCGCCTTGGCGCGGTCAGCGTTGACGTCGGCCAGGGTCAGCCGCGCG
>DKII01000035.1:210-3444 GCA_002454125.1 Novosphingobium sp. UBA6722 | reverse complement strand
GGCGCGCCGCCGCCACGACCGCGCGCTGCGCTTCCTGCACTTCGGCCAGCTTGAGCCGGCCGCGTGCAGCAATCTCGTCGCGCACGCCGTCCGCCGCGCGGCTCGACATGGCGCGGAAGAACACCTCGCGCTGCGCCTCGTCGATGCCCTTCAGCGCATCGATCAGCACCTCGCTCTCCACTTCGCGCAGCAGCGCGCCCATGGCCTGCGGATCGAGCACGAAGAGGTGCTCGAACTTGAACATCTCCCCCTCGATCGTCCGGGCCAGCGCCTTGTCGATCCGGTTGAGCTCCGGCATGATCCGCTTTTCCGCGGCCTTGCCGGCATTGTTGATGATGTCGGCCGCCTCGCGCGGGCCGCCCATGGTCAGGGCCGCCGCGCCATGGCTGGCGGTGATCCGGGCCTGGAGCAGACTGTCGAGCATCTGGATCGCCTCGGCTGAAACCGGGCCCATCGTCGCGACCCGGTGCATCACCTGCGGCTGGGTGGCGGGCGGCAAAGCCCGCAGCACTTCGGCAGCCACTTCGGGTTCAAGTTGCAGCAGCAGCACCGCGATCGCCTGGGGATGTTCATGCTCGACCAGCGGGATCAGCGCATCGGCGTTAAGCCAGCGCGCCAGCTCGATCGCCGGCCCCGCAGCCTCGCCCTCGGGCATGATCCGCTGCATCAGGTTCTGCGCCTTGGCCGGACCGACCGCTTCGTTCAGCAGGCTGCGTACCCGCCACGGGCGGTCCTCGCTGCCGATCCCGGGGCGGTCGGTCTGGCTGACGAAGCCAGCGATCGAATCGCGGATCAGGTCGGGCCCGATCTCGCCCAGTGCGCACATCTTTTCGCCCAGCACCTGCAATTCCTGCGGGTCGAGCCGGCCGAGGATCGCGGCGGCCTTGCCCTCGTCAAGCAGCATCACCAGCACGGCGGCGCGTTCGGCATCTGACAGGGCGATCGCGCTCATCCCTGGCCTCCGGCGGCTGGCTTGAGCATCCGCCGCAGTGCGACAATCGTTTCCTCGGGCTTTTCATCGACCAGCCGCTGCGCCAGCTCGACCTGCTTGCCGAGCAGGGCCTGATCGGCAGGGCTGGCTTCGGCTGGCCGCTCCGGCAGCGCCAGTCCAGGCAGCGGACCGGCTTCGCCATCGTTCGCAGCAGAGCCGGCCGGTTGGCGCTTCAGCGCCCCCTGGACCGGGCGGACCACCAAGAACAGCACCAGTAGCACGGCGATCAGCCCCAAACCGCTACGCAGCGCCAGCGGGAACCACGGCGCTTCGTAGAAGGCCGGGGCGATCTCGACCGGCGGCTCGAACGGCCGGGCTACCACGGCAACCTGATCGCCGCGCGCCGGATCGGCTCCGACAGCGGCGCTGACCAGCGACTTGATCGCCTCGATATCGGTTGGTCGGCCCTGCTTCTTCATCGCCTCCTGGCTGATCGCCACGGCCACCGAGAGCCGCTTGACCTTGCCCGGTGCGGCATTGCTGACCGCCACTTCGCGGCCCAGTTCGTAGGTCCGGCTGGCGCTCGATTCGGTCGAGGGGGAGGAGCCGGCAATCGCACCCGGCACGGTTGGCTGCGGCGCACCGGGCTGGAGCGTGGTCGCGGGCGGCGGGGTGTTGGCAAGCACGCCCGGAACCCCGCCCGTGGTGGTCGTGCCGCCCTGGGTTTGGGCCTGCGTTTCGGAGCGGACCACGCCCTCCTTGTCATAGCTCTCGCGGGCCGAGGTGACCTCGTCCATGTCGAGCTCGATCTGGATCTCGCTTGAGAATTGGCCGGGGCCAAGGATCGGGGTTAGCAGTTGGTCGAGCTGACCGCGCAGCTTGGTCTCCAGCCGGCTTTGCAGTTCCAGCCGGTCGTTTTCCTTGCCGGTTTCAGGATCGGACAGCAGCCGGCCGGTCTGATCGACCACCCGCACCGCATCGGGGCTCATGCCGGGGGCCGAGGCGGCGACCAGGTTGACGATTGCGGCGACCTGGCTGGCGGCGAGCTGCCGCCCGCGCGCCATGCGGACCATGACCGAAGCACTGGGCGGGGCATCGTCGCGCACGAAGACCGATTTGTTGCCCTCGGCCAGGTGGACGCGGACGCTTTCGACCCCATCGATCTCCTTGATCGTCAGCATCAGCTCGTGATCGCGCGCGCTGCGCAGCCGCTCGCCTTCAAGGGTGCGGCTGGCGCCTAGCGGCAGGCTGTCGAGCGATGCTGCCGTATCCGGCACGGCCAGCGCGCCATCGGCGGCCACGGCCATTCGGGCGCGATAGAGCTGGTCCTCGGGCACGGTCAGCGCGCCGGTTGCATTGTCGATCGAATAGGCGATCCCGGCGCCATCGAGCGCGGTCACCACCCCCGCGCGCTGGGCATCGTCGAGCTGGGCATAGAGCTGGCGCTGCGGCGGGGCCGAAACGACTGCCCAGGCCAGCGCCGCCACGCCAAGCGCGCCGGCCCCGACAAACCAGGGCACCGCGCGGCGCAGCGCCGGCTGGGCGGTCAGGCCGCGCAGCCGCTCGAGCGAGGCGTTGGCGCCAGATGCGGAAACGGTCGCCGGTACCAGGTCAGCCATCTATCAGACCCCCATCCGCATGATTTCGGAATAGGCCGAGAGCAGGCGGTTGCGCACCTGCAAGGTCGCTTCAAAGGCGATTCCGGCTTCCTGGCGGGCCAGCATCACCTTGGCGATGTCGGTCACTTCGCCCTTTTCGTAGGCTTCGGTCAGGGTCGAGGACTTCTTCTGGACCTCGCTGACCTGCTCCAGCGCGCCTTGCAGTGCCGCACCGAAGCCGCCGGCGGCGGTAGCCGGGGCCTCGGTCGGCGCGGCCGGGGCCTGCAATTGCTGGAGCAATTGCGACCGGTCGACGATCTGCTGGCGCAGCGCCAGAATCTGCTGGACGCTGCCGGCATTGCCGATACCGCCGATCCCGCTCATCGCCGGCCTCCGGCCACAGCCAGGCCGGCATCACGGAACGCCGCCAGGCGATAGCGCAGGGTGCGCTCGGAGATGCCAAGCTCGCGCGCAGCCGCGAGGCGATTGCCGCCAACCGCTGCAAGCACTTCCATGATCGCTTCAGCCTCGGACTGCTGGACTACCGCCGAAAGCCGGCGCGGCTGGTCCTGGACCAGGGCCGGGGCAGAAGCGAGGCGGGCGGGCTGATCGAACAGGATCTGGCCGGGGCCGATTTCAGCGGCGTCATCAGCCAGCAGCAGTGCGCGGCGGATCACATTCTCCAGCTCGCGGACATTGCCGGGC
>DKII01000035.1:0-149 GCA_002454125.1 Novosphingobium sp. UBA6722 | reverse complement strand
TCCAGCTCGCGGACATTGCCGGGCCACGCGTGCAGCTTGAGCTTGGCCAGCGCCGCTTCGCCCAGCCAGGGCAGCGCGCGCCCCGGGGCGGTGTGGCGCAGCAGCATGCCGAAGGCCAGCGGAGCGATGTCTTCCGGCCGTTCGCGCAG
>DKII01000002.1:3401-15872 GCA_002454125.1 Novosphingobium sp. UBA6722 | reverse complement strand
CCCTCTCCCCTGAAGGGGAGAGGGAGGAGTTGGCTTATCAAGCCTCCGCCAGCCGCCGGCCCATCACCAGCTTGAAGGCGGCAAAGCCGACCAGGCCTGCCGCCGCCGTGCCGACGTGCATCAGCCAGAAGCTGGGCGTGTCCATGGTCGAATACCAGCCGCCGATGATCCCCACCGTCTTGTTGGCGGCAAAGAAGGTCAGGTAGTAAATCCCGACCACGGTCGCGACGATCGCCTTGGGCGCCACCTTGGTGAACAGCGCCAGGCTGACCGGCATGATGTGCGAGAAGCCGATCGAGTTGAGCAGGTGGAACATCACCGGCCAGAACAGCCCGATCTTGCCCGACCCTTGCGTGATCGCGGCCAGGTAAAGGCACAGCCCGCCGCCCATCACGAAGACCGAGCCGATGATCATCTTGCCGATCTCGTCCGGCTCCCACGCGCCCTTGTCGCTGCGCCACTTCCAGAACAGCGCGACCGCCGCCAGCATCGAGAAGCTGAGCGCCGCGTCGATCGTGATCATGTAGCTGGTGGGGAGCGTGGTGCCGAAGAAGGTCAGCTGGAAATGCTCATCCGCCCAGACCAGGTAGGCGTTGAAGATCTGCTGGTTGGTCAGCATGGCCAGCGCCAGGATCGGGATCAGCAGCAGCAGCGCAAAGACTCGCGGCCGGTCCGCCGCCGTCACTGCCGCCAGCAGGCCGAGCGCGACGGCCAGGCCCACTTCGCCCGAAAAGCCGATGGCGGCAAAATCCGGCACCAGCTTGCCCAGCACGAACAGCACGGCCAGCGCCGCGGCGGTGAAGCCCAGCAGCCGCTTGCTGTCGAGCCCATCGGCAGAGGCCTTGGCATCGGCCGCCCGGTCCTCCTTGGGCAGCCACGGCCCGGCTTTGATGTAGAGCAGCAGCCCCGCCACCATCACCACCCCGGCCGTGCCAAAGCCGTAATGCCAGCCGACCTTCTCACCCAGCGTGCCCGAGATCAGCGGCGCGATGATCACGCTGACGTTGATCGCGATGTAGAAGATCTGGAAGGCCATCGCCCGGCGCAGGTCGTTGGGGCCGTAAAGCTCACCCACCTGGCTGGCGATATTGCCCTTGAACAGCCCGACGCCGACGACCAGCGCCAACAAGGCGAACAGGAACAGGCCTTCGAAAGCCATCAGGAAGTGGCCCAGCGCCATGACCACGGCACCCGCCAGCAGCGTTGCTCGCCGCCCCAGCCAGCGGTCGGCAATCAGGCCGCCGGCGATCGGGGTCAGGTAGACCAGGCTGGTGTAATCGCCGAAGATCGCCGAGGCGAGCGGCTGGCCCTCCTTGCCACCATAGGCCGCGCCCTGCAGCCACTGCAGGCCGACGACATTGCCGATATGCTCGGGCAGCAGCAGGTACTTGACCATGTAGAGCACCAGCAGCGTCTGCATGGAATAGTACGAGAACCGCTCACACCCCTCGACAAAGGCCAGGTAACCCAGCCCCTTGGGATGACCCAGGAAAGCGCGATCATGGGCCGGCGCATCGAGTTCCGGCGTGGCTTCGGCAACAGTCATCTCATCCCCCAGGATGGTTTCGTTGGTAACTGGCTACCCGCCATAGTGGACACTGGCAAGCGGCGCTGGCGGCGCGGCAGCGTGTCTCACCGCGCAGGGCTGGGTGGGGCATGGCTGGGAGGATGGCAGGTTCTGGCGGGGTAGGAAAATGATCCGGCCACCCACCCCGCCACCCCTGCAAGGCGATGTAAAGCATTACGCGCTACGGCATTTCCGATGTTTGGCCGTAGCCTCCTTGCGATTGCCGCCCTGTTGATCGTCCTGACCGGGTGCCAGGGCACTCCCGGCGCGACCCGCGCGGAAATCGAGCTCGCCGCGCGGATGAATGAACAGGCCTCGGCAGCAAATCGCCGGGCGCAGCTTGCCTTCGATCCCGCGACGGAAACTGTCGTTACCGATTTGGCCCTGCAACTAGTGCGGGATTATGGGCTGCCGCTGGCCTATGCTGACCGCCGTGATGAACCGGAGCGGCACAGCGTGGCAGCGTATCGGGTCGTCCGCTATCCGGGCTGTTCGGGGCCGGCCGAGGGGCTTGGCGATGCGTATAGCCTTTCATCGATCCCGGCCGACCGGACCCTCTGCACGCTGACCACCTACGAACCTTTCCCATCGGTTGCGGTGATCGCCGAGACGATCCGAACGAACCTTGTCATAGACGGGGTGCCGACCATTGAGTTCCGGACTATCCTTCGCCGTCCTGATGGCCCGACCGCGTCGGTCGTCTACTATTGGCCGCGCAGTGAGGCCCGGAAGGACAAGATCGGCGCAGCTGCGTTGGCGGCCGCGCTCGGGTTGCTGCCGCGCACGGCCACCGATCCCGAGCCGCCGGGCAAGGACTTGGCTGATCGATGGATTGAAGCCAGCCGCCAGTACGTGGCCGCTGCGAACAGCGATCTGGTCGATACACTTGCCGCGACCGGCAAGTTGCCGCCCGGCAGCAACTATTCCGCGCGGCAGGTTGATCCGCAGGCGATAGCGAAGAACGCTGACCTGCTGATGCACCAACTCGATCGCGGTCTGGGTGACGACCAGTCCGGCATCGATACGGCCCCCATAATGCGATCCCTTGCATTGCTGCCCGAGGCTGATTGGCGCCGCGAGGCTCCGGCGATCCTGGCCATCGTCAACCGCCATCCGCCGCTCGATGCTGACCGGCAAGGGAAGCTTATGCTGCGATTGGCCGACCTTGGCCCCGCCGCTATTCCGCTGTTTGCGCAGTCCATCGGCGCGCAGCCTCTGCCGGACACGGTTCTGGTCGGCGCGTGCAAGTTTGGCGCAGCGGCCCAGCCGGCCTTGGGCGCGCGCCTGATCGAGGAGTGGCGCCGGGCGAACCTGCCAAGGCTAGCACGAGGTCCGCATCGTTCGTTGATCGTTCGGGAATGTGTGAAGGACGGCGAGCGCAACGGTCCCCCGGACGACATCTCGTTCAGCCAGTGTTGGAGGAAGGCGACCCTGTCCGATCGGGATGCGCGGGTCTATCTCACACTGAAGCGAATGGGGCTGGGCGCGCGGGCTGACGCGATGGCCAAGCACGACCGGGCGAAGAAGTACGCGGACAAATATGCTGGCCTCGGCCCGGCTTCACCCGCGAGCATCTGTCTGCCCGATCCAGCCCGCTAGCGGCCGGCGCTATTGACCGCGCAGTGCGATTCCGGCCGCGATCAGCACGGTCAGCGCCACCAGAGCGATGGCACCGAGCAAGCCGCAGCCAATCATGTCAAAGAACATGGACCGCTTGGGATTGAGTTTGGCGGTATCGTCAGCGCGTGGCGCATCGCCAAGCCGGACCTTGCCAGACGGCCATTCGCGCAGCCGGGCGAGCCAGACGGCGAGGACAGCGAGGACGACCGCCAAACCGATGTAAAACATGGTGTCATCGTCTGCGAAATCGAGCGTCCGGCCTTCACCCAGCATTACCGCAAGGCTTAACAAGGCCATCAGCAGGGCCATGAAGGCCATCGCTGAAAGCAGGAGTCGCAGCAGGCAGGACTCGCCAGCCTTGCGAAAGACAAGGAAGAGGATCACGGCAAACTCGACCATGATCACGATGACGAGCCAGCTCAGCAATGTGTCCATCGCGTTCCCGATCAAAAAGCTTCGTTTAACATCAGCAGCTTAAACTAGAACACGGCGTGATCGCCAAGCGCCATTTTCTCCTCGCCCGCGATCAACCGGCGGTAGTAGTCAAACAGCAGGTCATCCCCGGTCTCAGGCGTAGCCGCTGCGTCATAACGCCCGGTCACGGGGTCGCGGACCAGCATGGACTCGGTCGCATAGTAACGGCCGATCCGGGCGAGGTCGGCCTTGCGCGCGAGGGCGGGGGAGACGCGGCCGAGCAGGCTCAGCAGCGCGATGATTCCGTCCAGCAGCCCGACTGGCACCCGGCGAAAGCGCGGCGGTTGGCCGAGCAGCCGGAACAGCGCCTCGCCCTGATCGCGCGGGGTGATCGCGGGGCCGGGGCCGCCGATCGGGAGAATGCGGTTGTGGCGGCTGGGGTCGGTCACGCAATCGGCCAGGAACAGGCCGAGATCGCGGTCGCTGATCGGCTTGCAGGCGGTCAATGTGCCATCGCCGAACATCAGGAAGGGCTTGCCCTGGCGCACCCGTTCGACCTGGCCGGACAGGGACTTGAAGAAGGCAGTCGGCCGGACGATCGACCAGGTCAGGCCCGAGGCCATCAGCGCCGCCTCGAACGCCAGCTTGGCGCGCTGGAATTCGAGCAGCGGCTTCTGCACGCAGATCGCCGAGAGCAGGACAAAGTGCGGGATCTGCGCCTGCCGGGCGGCGGCAAGGGCGACCAGCTGCGCGTCGTGATCGACCGCCCAGGCATCCGCGGGACTGCCGGTGCGCGAGGCGAGGCAGGAGATCACTGCGTCGAAATGTTCGCCGGCGATGCCCACCCGGCTGAGCCAGTCAGGGTCAGTCGGGTTGCCCAGGCGGACGGTCGCTCCGGCAAGAGTGTCGGCCGGCCGCCGGACTGCGCAGACAACCTCATGGCCGCGCCCCAGCAGCGCCTTGACCGTCGCCTGCCCGATCGTGCCGGTTGCGCCCAGCACCAGCACGCGGCGGCGCTCTATGGCGGCTTGGGAGGGGTGGGGGCTATCCGGAATAACGACTGCCTGCGCTGGTTTCAGCCAAAAATCGGATGATTGATCGGACGCGCCGGGGCAGAGGTCAACTCCGATCTGGCTCGCCCTAACTGAACCGCCAGTGTCGCATTGATGCCGCCCGCCTAAACCTTGCGCCACCAGCAACAGCAATGGCGGCAAGGATCAGGCGATGGGCATTCTCGACAAGTTCCGGCTCGATGGGCAGGTGGCGGTGGTAACCGGGGCGGGCAAAGGGATCGGGCGGGCGATCGCGCTGGGCCTGGCCGAGGCAGGGGCGGACGTGGCGGTGGCCTCGCGCACCCAGGCCGATCTTGATGCCGTGGCGGCAGAGATTCGCGCGCTGGGGCGGCGAGCGCTGCCGCTGGTGACCGATGCGACCGATGCTGCCGCGCTTGAGCGGCTGGCGGCGGAGACGGTGCGGCAGCTCGGCAAGCTGACGATCTGGGTCAACAACGCCGGCGGCATTCCTGATGGCACGCCGCGCTATCTGACGCGCACGCCGGAGGACAATTTCGACGCGCAGATCGCGCTCAACCTCAAGGGTGTCTGGCTGGGTGCGACGATCGCGGCGCGGGCAATGAGCGCGGACGGCGGGGCGATCATCAACATCTCCTCGCGCTCGGCCTATGGCCCGCAGGTCAAGAACGGACCCTATGGCGCGGCCAAGGCGGCGGTGAACAGCCTGACGACCACGCTGGCGGTGGAAGTGGCGCCCAAGATCCGCGTCAACGCCGTCGCGCCGGGACCGATCCCGACCGAGAACTTCGACGATTGCATGGGCACCGACACCGAGGAAAAGCGTGCCAAGCTGCTCGAGATGATCGGCATCCCGCTGGGCCGCTATGGCGAGCCGGAGGACATCGCCGCCGCCGTGGTCTACCTCGCTTCGCCCGCGTCGAGCTGGGTGACGGGGCAGTGCCTCTATGTGACAGGCGGGCGGTAAGGCCCTAGACCCTGGTCACCGATCCTTCGAAGATCACGCCTTCAACCCGCACTTCATTGAGCCGTACGGCCCCGGCCTTGTAGGGATCGCGGTCCAGGATGGTGAAATCGGCGCGCTTGCCGGCCCGGATCGATCCGACCAGGTGATCCATCCCGATCACCTGCGCAGCTTCGATCGTGATCGCGCGCAGGGCCTTGTCGAGCGAGATCCGTTCGTAGGGCGCCTGGCGATGGCCGGCGAGCGTCAGCCGGTTGGCCGCGATCCAGGCGAGGTAGAGCGGATCGATCGGCGCCATGTTGAAATCGCTGTGCAGCCCCAGCGGAACACCCTTGCGCTCAAGCGAGCCGAGCCGGTTGATCGTAGCCGCGCGGTCGGGGCCGAGCCCTTCCAGCGCATAGGCATCGCCCAGCACGCGGATGTAGTTCGGCTGGGCTGAGACCATCAGCCCCTGCTGGGCAATGCGGCGGTTCTGCTCCTCGGTCGAATAGCCCAGGTGTTCGAGCGTGAGGGTCTGTCCCGCCCGCTTTTCCAGTCGCCCGGTCGTTGCCAGGGTCACGTCCAGGCCTTCATCGCCGTTGACGTGGATGTGGAGCGAGTAGCCGGCCCGCCAGAACCGTTGCGCAAGGGCGTCGAGCGCATCGGGCGGCGTGATCCATTTGCCGCTGTGGCCATCGGTATAGCCGGGGGCGTTCATCCGCATGTTGAGCGCAAAGAACGCACCGTCCGCCAGCAACTTGACCCGGCGATCGACCCGGACATGGTGCCCGGCGAAGCGGCTTTCGATCCCGGACAGGTAGGCTGACAGATCGGCATCGGCCGGAACCTGATGGGCCAGCGGCATCAGCATGATCCGCGATGGATTGCCCGGCCGTTCAAAGGCGGCGCGGATCAGGCCGGCTTCGGTGGCGAAATCGGCGAATATCCCGGTGCCCATGTCGGACACGGTGGTCACCCCGCTGGTCAGCATCATCCGTTGCAGCGCGGCCATGCCATCGCGCACCCTGGTGCCGCCAAGCAGGGCCGGTTGCATCTTGGCCAGCGCCACGGGGAGGCCCGTTTCGGAAAACAGACCCTTGTCGAAATCACTGTCGCGCGGATCGGCCTTGGCGGCGGCAAGCGCAGCAGCAAAGCTGGCCGCATCTGCCAGTCCCCAAGCCTTGAGCGCGGCGGAATTGGCGATCACATCGTGAAAGCTGCGCTGCCAGATCACCACCGCGCGGTCCGGCGCGATGGCATCGAGCGCGCGGCGATCAAGGGGGCCATGGAACAGCTGGTGATAGCCCCAGCAGATAAATGGATCCGCCTGCGACCGGGCGAGTTCTGCCTTCAGCCGGTCATGCCAGGCCTGCGGCGTTTGCGCGCCCGGATAGCGGCCGGATGGCAGGGTCCAGTCATCCGGTGCGATGAATGGCAGGTTGAGCATCACCGCCGCCAGCATCGGGTGGACATGCGGATCGATCAGGCCAGGCATCAGGACCTTGCGCGCAAATTCGCGGTTGAGCGTCACGTCCTGGCCGCGGGTCCAGGGGGCCAGGGCGTCAAGGCTCTGGGCGTGGCCCAGGATAATTCCGTCGGCCACGGCCACAAAGCGCGCCTCGGGCAGGGCCGGGTCCATCGTGATGAACCGGGCTGCTTCGAACACGGTGACTTGGCGTCTGGCGCCAGACACTGTCGGGGCGGCGCCGATCAGGGGCAGCGCGGCAAGGCCCAGCATTGTCGATCGCCGATCGAATCCCGCCATGCCGCTTCCTCCCCCAGTTCCTTACCCGGAGCAAAGGCTGCCACGCGCTTGGGGGCCGTGGCAAGCGCGGCCGTGCCGGATTAGCGGCTCAATTCACCATCAAGGAATGCGGCGACCTCTGCCAGGTCCACGTCCTTGGCCACGAAGGCCTCGCCAATCTGGCGCAGGAGGACGAAAGGCAGGGTGCCGGCGTCCATCTTCTTGTCGTGCAGCATGTGCGCGACGAGGGCCTGGCCATCGCAGTTGAGGCCGAGGGTGGCGATCTCGCTCGCCATGCCAACGTCGGCAAAGTGCGCGGCGATCCGGTCCGCATCGCTGCCCGCGATCAACCCGCGCCGGGCCGAGAACCGCGCGGCGAGGACCATGCCGAGCGCGACGCCTTCGCCGTGGAGCAGCCGGTCGGAAAAGCCGGTCTGGGCTTCCAGCGCATGGCCGAAGGTGTGGCCCAGGTTGAGCAGGGCACGCAGGCCCAGCGTCTCGCGCTCGTCGGCCTTGACGATCGCCGCCTTGGCCGCGACCGAATGGGCGACGGCGTACTCGCGCAGGTCTGCGTCACCGGCCAGCATCGCCGCGCCATTGGCGACGCACCAGTCAAAGAACGCCGCATCGCCCAGCAGGCCGTACTTCACCACCTCGGCATAGCCCGCCAGCAATTCGCGGCGCGGCAGGGTGCCGAGCACATCGAGATCGGCCAGCACCAGCGCGGGCTGGTGGAAGGCGCCGACCAGGTTCTTGCCGGCGGGGGTGTTGATCGCGGTCTTGCCGCCGACGCTCGAATCGACCTGGGCCAGCAGCGTGGTCGGGACCTGGATGAAGTTGCAGCCGCGCTTCAGGATCGCGGCGGCGAACCCGGTCAGGTCGCCGATCACCCCGCCGCCGAGCGCAATCACGTGATCGCCGCGCTCAACCTCTTCCGCCAACAGCCAATCGACCGTGGCGGCAAGCTGTTCCCAGCTCTTGGTGGACTCGCCAGCCGGGAGAATGCGCCAGGCGGCTTCATGTCCGGCCGCCGCCAGCGAGGCTTCGACCACGCCCCCACAGGCCGCGTGAACGTTGGCATCGGTGACAATCGGCACGCGCCGCTTGCGCAGCCGCTTGCCGGCCAGCTCGGCCAGGTTCGCCAGCAGCCCGCTGCCGACATGCACCTCGTAAGGGCGGCCAGCGATATCGACCGGGATTACAGCCATGCGTCGATTTCCTTCAGAACCCGCGCCACGGTGCGCGACTGCGGGCCGCGCCCAGAGGTAATATGGATCGGCGCCTCGGCATAGGCCGGGCGGCGTTCATCGCGCAGCCGGGTCAGGATCTCGCGCGGGTCGCCCTGGCGCAGCAAGGGCCGGGTGTTCTTGCGCGCGGTGCGCTCCACCAGCGTGTCGATATCGGCGTCGAGCCAGATCGTGATCGCCTTTGACAGGATCAGCGCCCGCGTCTCGGCATTCACAAAGGCCCCGCCGCCGGTGGCGATGACCTTGCGCTCGCCGTCCATCAGCCGCGCGATTACCCGGCGTTCGCCGTCGCGGAAGGCCGCTTCGCCATGCCGCTCGAAGATCTCGGCAATGGTCAGCTGGGCGGCTTCCTCAATCGCCTCGTCAGCATCGACGAAGGGCAGGTGGAGCAGGGTGGCCAGCCTTCGCCCGATGCTCGATTTGCCGGTGCCCATCATCCCCACCAGCACGACCGGACGATCGATCCGCCGCGCCAGGGCGGCGATCTCAGCGGTCGAAAGCTCGGTTTCGTCATGGTCCATTGCGGGCCTGCCTATAGATGGGCTAACCGGGTTCGCAAGTATGGGACGGGTTTCAGGGCAGAAAGGCGAAGTGTGGCGGTGAGCATGCGCAAGGGATGGCTGGTGCTGGCTCTGGCCGTCGGCGCGATGCTGGGCTGGGCCTGGCACGACGGCGGCGAAGTGCCGCAGCGCCTGATTGCCGCGCCCGTCACGCTGCCGGGGGTTTCGCAATGAAGCGCAATGCCCTGTTGCTGACGCTCGGTTCTGCCCTGGCGCTGAGCTCGGCGCTGGTGATCGCGCAGGATGCACCCGAATCGCTGCTGCCGCCGGGGTTTGACAAGCCGCGCCCCGGCCCGTCACGCTCCGGCCCGCCGCCAGTCACCGTCACCAAGGGCAGCACCAACACCGGTGGCGGATCCTCCAGCGTATCCGTGCCCGTGGTCCAGCAGGTTCCGGGTGCAGCATCAACTTCGGCCGCGCCGGGCCTGCCGCCGGGCGTGCGCATCCCGACCCTGCAGGAACTGGAAAGGATGTCACCGGAAGAGCTTGATGCCTTGCTCGGGCTCAAGCCGCGGTCCGACATGCCGCCGGCCGCGCGCCGCTCGCTCAAGCAGGTCGGCGTGCTGGCCGATTACGAGGGCGGGCTGCCCGCTGGGGCGCTCGCCAACCAGAGCGGGGCATTGGTCCGCGCCGCGCTTGATGGCAACAAGGGGCAGATCGTCTCGCGCTGGGGGCATATTCTGCTGCGCCGCGCGCTGGCTTCGCGGCTTGATGCGCCGCAAGGCATGAACCCGGCCGATTTCGCCGCCAGCCGCGCTGCGCTGCTGGTGCGGATGGGTGAGGGCGAAGTGGCCCGCGCCGTGGTGCAGGATGTCGATGCGGGCAACTTCACCGACAGCCTGACCCGCGCCGCGCTGGATGCCTATGCCTTCACCGCCGACATCACCGGGATCTGTCCGGTGATCGCGGTGCAGGGCGGCGCGCGCAAGGATGCCGAGTGGCGCGTACTGCGGACCGTCTGCCAGGCCTTCCAGGGCGATGGCGCGGCGGCAATGGCGCAGCTCGACCGGATGCAGGGCGGCAAGGTCTGGCCCGAAATCGACATGCTGCTGGCGCAGAAATACGCCGGGGCAGCTGGCAAATCCCGCCGGGCGGTCACGATCGAGTGGGACGGCGTCAGCGAAATCACCCCGTGGCGCTATGCTTTCACGATTGCCACCGGGCTGGAGCCGCCGGCGGCGCTGATGCGGGGTGCGCCCGATCGCTATGCCTATTCCGCGGCGATTGCGCCGATGGTGCCGCTGACCACCCGCGCGGCCGGCGCGGACAAGGCGGCTGGGGCCGGGATCCTCTCCAGCGCGGCGATGGTCGATCTCTACAGCCAGATCTATGCCCAGGAAGACATCACCGGTGAATGGGCCGACCGCGCCGGGCTGTTGCGAACCGCTTATACCGGCGAGGCCCCGGCTGACCGGATGGCGGCAATCGCGCAGCTGTGGGACAGCGCAGGCGATGCCCGCACGCGCTATTCGCGCCAGGTGCTGACCGCCTATGCTGCCGCGCGCATGCCGGTGGAGGATGCCTTTGCCGACCAGTCGGCCGATCTGGTTGCCGCGATGCTGGCCGCCGGGCTGGATGGCAATGCGCTGCGCTGGGCGCCGCAGGCCGACGTCGGCTCGCTCACCTGGGCGCAGCTGGCGCTGGCCGCGCCCAATCGCGGCAACCCGATTGACGCAGGCGCGCTGGATTCATTCTATTCGAATGATGACAGCGACAATTACCGCAAGTCGCGCTTCCTGCTCGCGGGCCTTGCTGGGCTCGGCCGGGTTGACCAGGCGGTGGCGGCCGACTTTGCGTCAAAGCTGGAAATCGACCTCAATCGCCAGACCCGCTGGACCCGGCTGATCAGCCAGGCCGCCGATGTGAACAACCCGGCGCTGGTCTGCTTCCTGGCGGGCGTTGGCATGCAGGGCGATGGCTGGGACAAGATGACCAGCGTCCACCTCTACCACATCGTCTCGGCCCTCAACCGGGTCGGCCTTTCGGCCGAAGCCCGGATGATCGCGGCCGAAGCGGTGGCGCGGGGCTAGGCCGCTGTCGGCGGCCATCGACGCATTCCTGGCGATGCTGGCGGCAGAGCGCGGGGCCGCCGCAAACACGCTGGCGGCCTATCGCCGCGATCTTGAGAGCGCTGAGGGAATCGTCGGTCCGCTGACCGGGGTTGACCGGGATGGCCTGGCCCGGCTCGCTGCGGCCTGGGCCGATCTGGCTCCATCCAGCCTCGCCCGCAAATGCTCGGCGCTGCGTCAATGCTTTGGCTTCCTGGTCGATGAGGGCTGGCGCGGGGACGATCCTTCGCCCGCCTTGCCGCGCCCGCGCACCCGCCGGCCCTTGCCGCGCATCCTGGGGCATGGCGATGTCGAGGCGCTGTTTGCCGCAGCCGAGGCCGAGGCCGCCGGCGATCGGCCCGAGGCGGTGCGGCTGCTGGCCTTGCTTGAACTGCTGTACGGCTCGGGCCTGCGCGCCAGCGAACTGGTCTCGCTGCCGCTCAATGCCGTGCCGCGCGATGCGCCGTTCCTGACGATCACCGGCAAGGGCGGGCAGCAGCGCATGGTCCCGGTCAGCACGCGGGCGCGGCAGGCGCTGTCGCGCTGGGTGGCGCTGCGGGGGGACAAGGGGCGGCTGCTGTTTCCCTCGACCGGCAAGAGCGGGCACCTGACCCGGGTGCGGCTGTTCCAGTTGCTTCGTGGTCTGGCGGGGCGCGCCGGGCTCGATCCGGAACGGGTCAGCCCGCACGTGCTGCGCCATGCCTTTGCCACGCACCTGCTGGAGGGCGGGGCGGACCTGCGCGTGCTGCAGACGCTGCTGGGCCATGCGGATATTGCCACCACCCAGATCTACACCCACGTCGATTCCGCCAGGCTGGTCGAACTGGTCAACGCGCGGCATCCTCTTGCTCATCGCCGCCCGGCGGGCTAGCGCGGGGGCATGATTTCCTATCTCGAGTTCGAAAAGCCGGTGGCCACGCTTGAAGCGCGGATTGCCGAGCTGCGCGCTGCGGCCGAAGGCGGCGATGTCGATATCGCAGCGGAGATCCGCCGGCTCGAGATGAAGAGCGCGGACCTGCTGGCCAGTACTTATGCCGCGCTCACCCCGTGGCAGAAGACCCAGGTCGCCCGCCATCCGATGCGCCCGCATTTCCGCGATTTCATCGCCGGGGCCTTTACCGATTTCGTGCCCTTGGGCGGGGACCGCTGCTATGGCGAGGATCACGCGATCATCGGCGGTCTGGCCAAGCTGGGTGAGCGCCGCGTGGTGGTGATCGGACACGAAAAGGGCCACGACACCCAGAGCCGGATCAAGCACAATTTCGGCATGGGTAAGCCCGAAGGCTATCGCAAGGCG
>DKII01000002.1:3047-3348 GCA_002454125.1 Novosphingobium sp. UBA6722 | reverse complement strand
CGAAGGCTATCGCAAGGCGATCCGGCTGATGGAACTGGCCAGCCGGTTTGGCCTGCCGGTTGTAACCCTGGTCGACACGTCGGGCGCATTTCCGGGGGTCGAGGCCGAGGAACGCGGCCAGGCCGAGGCGATTGCCCGCTCGACCGAGGCTTGCCTGGCGCTGGAAGTGCCGATGGTGGCGGTGATCGTTGGTGAAGGCGGCTCGGGCGGGGCGGTGGCGCTGGCCAGTGCCGAGCGCGTCCTGATGTTTGAACACGCGGTCTATTCGGTGATTTCACCGGAAGGCTGCGCCTCGATCCTG
>DKII01000002.1:0-2984 GCA_002454125.1 Novosphingobium sp. UBA6722 | reverse complement strand
GAAGGCTGCGCCTCGATCCTGTGGCGCACCGCCGAAAAGGCGGCCGATGCGGCCGAGGCCATGCGGGTTACCGCACAGCACCTGCTCGAGCTCGGCGTGATTGACCGGATCGTGAAGGAGCCGGTCGGCGGGGCGCACCGCGATCCCGCCTTGGCGATCGAGGTCCTGGCCAAGGCGATCGGCGAAGAGCTTGATGCGCTGGGCAAGCATAGTCCCGCGAAGCTCCGCACGCTGCGCGAAGAACGCTTCCTGCGGATCGGCGAAGGCTGACGCGGGTCGGGGTGAGATGCCCCCTGGCGAACTTTTACTGTTCCAATTCCGTTCATCCGGTCTAGCAATAGTAGCGGGTCAACTGGAACGGGACGCTTATCATGCCTAGCAAATTCAGACACATCGCGCTCGCCACGGCTGGCTGTGCGACAATCCTGGCGGCCGTGGCTTATGATAGCAGGGCCGCCAGCGCCCAGGCCGTGGCCCGGCCCGCGCCGGTCCAGGCGATCAGCGCCAAGGACAAGGCCGAAGGCGCCAAGGCCCACCCGCAGCTGCTGGAGGAATTCGGCGGCGCGGAAACCGGTCCGCAGGCCACCTATGTTGAAACCATCGGCAAGAACATTGCCGTGCAATCGGGCCTCAGCAATGCGCGCGGCGACTTTACCGTAACCCTGCTCAATTCGCCGGTGAACAACGCCTTCGCGATTCCGGGCGGCTATATCTACACCACCCGGCAGCTGGTGGCGCTGATGAACAACGAGGCGGAGCTGGCCGGGGTACTGGGGCATGAGGTTGGCCACGTCGCCGCCCGCCATGCCTCCAAACGCCAGAGCGCGGCGACCAAGAACACCATCCTGGGCGTGCTGGGTTCGGTGCTGGCGGGGGCGGTGCTGGGCAACAACCAGGTCGGGCAGGCCTTGCAGCGCACGCTGCTGCAGGGCTCGCAACTGCTGACGCTGCGCTATTCGCGCGGGCAGGAGACCGAAAGTGACAACCTTGGCATCGATTACCTGCGCAAGGCCGGGTACGATCCGCGGGCGATGGGCACGGTGCTGCAATCGCTGGCCAATCAGAATGCGCTGGATGCGCGGCTGATGGGATCGACCACCCAGGTTCCGGCCTGGGCTTCGACTCACCCCGATCCGGCCTCGCGCGTGCGCAACGCGCTGGCGCGGGCTGGCAGCAATACCACCGGTGTCACCAATCGCGACACCTTCCTGACCCGGATAGCGGGCATGACCTATGGTGATGATCCCAAGCAGGGCATGGTCGAAGGGCGCCGGTTTGCCCATCCGCAGCTCAAGCTGGCCTATGAGGCGCCGGCCGGGTTCTACATGATGAACGGCACGCGCGCGGTGGCGATCAATGGCCAGTCGGGGCGCGGGCAGTTCACCAGCGGGCCGTTTTCCGGCGATCTCGATGCTTATGTCCGCGGCGCGTTTGGCGCGCTGACCGAACAGGGGCAGCAGCAGATCGATCCCGGCCAGATCAGCCGGACCACGATCAACGGTCTGCCGGCGGCCTATGCCACGACACGGGTCAACACCGGGCAGTCGACGGTCGATGTCACGGTCTTCGCGTACCAGTTCGGCGCGGACCAGGCGTTTCATTTTGTCACGATCACCCCGGCTGGCGGTGGGGCGGTGTTCGATTCGATGTTCCGCTCGATGCGACGGATCTCGGCGGCGGAAGCGGCTGAGATAAAGCCGCGCAAGCTGGCCGTGGTCACTGTGCGGGCGGGGGATACCGTCAGGTCGCTGGCGAACCGGATGGCCTATACCGATGCACCGCTTGACCGGTTCCTGGTGCTGAACGGGCTGTCTGCCAACAGCCAGGTAGTGGCGGGGCAGAAGGTCAAACTGATTACCTACTGAGCTCTTGCTCGAGTTTTTGCTCCGGGCAAAAGAAAAGGGGCGGCGGGCTTCCCCGCCGCCCCAATTCTTGTGGCCTTTCGGCCGTAGCCGATTAAGCGGCAGCCGACTGGTTAGCGGTCGACATGCTGCCCTTGGCGGTGTTGAAGGTGGTCTTCAGTTCGTTGCCCAGACCCTGCATGGCAGTGATCGCAGCGACGGCGATGAGAGCGGCGATGAGGCCGTATTCGATCGCGGTGGCACCAGCTTCGTCACGGAACAGCTTGTTGATGAACTTCATGATTAGTCTCCTGTAGCAGTCTAAGTACCCGGCTCTTTCCCTGTCACCCGGATCGAGCGATCCCCGAGTTAGGTGATAAGTCTTGCGAAATGTTTAACCGCCGGTCGCGGCCCGGTTGGAAGCACCAACCTTACTGTGGACGGTGGTCCAGATTTCCATGTTGGCGTTGGCAAAACCTTGCAGCGCCGAGAACATGGCAATCACGATCAGTCCCACGATCAGCCCCATTTCAACGGCTGACGTGCCCCGTTCGTCACGGATCAGGTTTGTGAGGAATTGTTTCTTCATCGTTCCCTCTCCGCGAGTTGTGCGGGTAAGGGCTGAATTCGCATTACATTCCTAACGATTGATTGAGATCGGACCTTAACGTGCAAAATAATCCGACAACCATTCCCGTCGTGGCAGGCGCCCTGATCGGGGCCGATGGGCGGATTCTGATGCACCAGCGCAAGCTTGGCGGGGCCCTAGGGGGCTTGTGGGAGTTTCCCGGCGGAAAGGTTGAACCCGGGGAAAACCCTGATTCGGCGCTGATTCGTGAACTGGCCGAGGAACTGGGCATCACGGTCGACCCGGCTGACCTGGCCTTCCTTGCCCAGTCGAGCGAGCCGGGCAATCCGCATGTCATCCTGCTTTACACTTGCCGCCACTGGCAGGGCACGCCGGTCTGCCTGGCGGGAGAGGGGATTGCCTGGGTCGCCCCGGCAGACCTGCTGAGCCTGGCCATGCCGCCGCTGGACGTGCCCCTGGCGCACGAACTCATTTCGGCGATTTAGCCGCTTGCCAAGCGTGAGCGACCTGCCTATGTGCGCCCTTCCAACGCGCCCGTAGCTCAGCTGGATAGA
>DKII01000058.1 GCA_002454125.1 Novosphingobium sp. UBA6722 | reverse complement strand
CAGGCGCTCGCGCAGCGCGGCAACCGCGCTGGGGGCATTGGGATCGCGCTCGCGCCAGCTGGCGTCGATCCGCTTCAGGCGCGCATGGAACCGCTCGGTCGCCTCGATCAGCTCGCGGGTTTCGGGTTCGAGCAGGGCCAGGCGGGCCGGATCGCTATCCGGATGGTCAACCAGCTTGCCGTAGCGGTGCAGCTGAAACTCCGACAGTTCGCCATTGAAGTAGGCGCGGTGGTTAAGCAGCCAGGCCACCGAATGCATCATCCGCGTGGTGGTGCGCAGCGCCTCGCAAGACAGGGCGATCGACGCGGCGTCTTCCGCACCCGCCACGGCTTCCATCCGGCCGGAGAGCGTAAAAGCCTGACGCACCTCGTCCGAGAGAACGAGTGCTTCGCAGTATAGGCCTTCCACTATCCGTGGATTCATGTTCGCCGGCGATCCCATCACCCCGGCCTAACTCTCGTGACACATGTTTGTCACCGCCGGTTAACAACGTTTACTCCGCCAAATTTGCACTGTCCCGGTGGGGGACGTTTTGGCCGGCCGGCAAAGCGTCAGGCGATGATGTCGGGGATCAGGTAATCCTCAAGCATGGCAATCTGGTCCTTGAGCCGTAGCTTGCGCTTCTTGAGGCGGGCGACCTGAAGCTGGTCGGTGCTGCCGGCACTGCTCAGCGCATCGATCGCCGCGTCCAGATCGCGATGCTCAATGCGCAGCATTTCCAGCCGCTTCTTCAGCTCCTCTTCGCTCACCAATACCTCCCATGGCCCGGTCGGGCGCGGCATCGATGCGACCCGCCGCAAGTACCCCAACTGAGTGCTTCGCAAGATAGGCTTAATATGCTTCCATGACAATTGCAGTGACCCCGCCGCATGCCGAGTCGGGAACGCGAACTCGGTCTGGGCCCTGGTCCTGTCCCCTGGGGGCATACGGAGGAGTATCGCCAATGGAAACGTCGCATGTCAGTGCCTTGCAGCTCAAACACGCCGGCCTTGAACGGCAGATCCAGGATGAGCTGAACCGACCCTTGCCTGACCTTGCGATGATCCAGCAACTCAAACGCCGCAAGCTGCGCATCAAGGAAGAGCTGGCGCACATCTAGCCTGCTCTGACCCTTGCGCGCGGCCGGTGGCGGGCTGATCCGCCACCGTGCGGCCGCGCCGGAAGGGTGCCCGGTGGGTCACCGGAACGCGGCCAACGTGCCGCAACCGTTTCCAGAACCTGCCCGACCGCAGGAAATACGGTTGCGGTTCGGCGCTGCGCGTTTGCTTAGGCCGCAGTTTGGGCTAGCAATGCGTCATGCCCGCTTCCGCCGCCTCGGCCGCCCGTACGATCCTGACGCGCCTGCACGATGTCATGGCGTCGCGCAGCCATGCCCAGCAGAAGCTCAACACCGTGGTCGAGGTGATCGGCGAAGGCCTCGATAGCGAGGTATGCTCGATCTACCTGCTGCGTGAAGGCATGCTCGAGCTGTTCGCCACGCGCGGCCTGGCGCAGGAGGCGGTCCACGTTACCCGCATGGCCGTGGGCGAAGGGCTGGTCGGCACGATTGCCCAGAACACCGAGATGCTCAACCTGGCCGAGGCGACGGCCCATCCGGACTTCTCCTACCGACCGGAAACGGGCGAGGAAAAGTTCCACTCCTTCGCCGGGGTGCCGATTGTCCGGCGCGAGCGCGCGGTCGGCGTGCTCTGCGTCCAGCACGCCGAATCGCGCCGCTATGAAGAGGTTGAGATCGAGGCGCTGCAGACCGTTGCCATGGTGCTGTCGGAACTGATCGCCAATGCCGATCTGGTTGACGAGGAAGAGGCGCTGCTCAGCCCGGCGATGACCGGGCCGCAGCGCTTGCCGGGGCTGGCGCTGGTCAAGGGCCTGGCGATCGGCTCGGCCGTCTTCCACCAGCCGCGGATCACCATCGAACACGTCATGGCCGAGGACCGCGACGCAGAACTGAGCCGCGTCTACCTCGCCTTTGACAAGATGCGCGAACAGATCGACCGGATGGCCAGCCAGGCCGAATTCGGCGTGGGGGGTGAGCACGAGGAAGTGCTCGAGACCTACAAGATGTTCGCTTACGACGAAGGCTGGAGTCGCCGGATCATCGAGGCGATCGACAGCGGGCTGACTGCCGAGGCCGCGATCGAGCGGGTCCAGCAGCGCACCCGGATGCGGATGCGGCAGATCGATGATCCGCTGCTGGCTGACCGGATGCACGATCTGGAGGACCTCTCCAACCGGCTGCTGCGGATCGTCTCGGGCCAGATGGGCACGGCGGCGACGATGGGGCTGAAGCAGGACGCAATCCTGATCGCCCGCAACCTCGGCCCGGCCGAACTGCTGGAATATGACAAGCGCCGGCTGAAGGGCGTGGTGCTGGAAGAAGGCTCGCTCACCGCCCACGTGGTGATCGTGGCGCGGGCGATGGGCATTCCGGTCCTGGGGCGGGTCCGGTCCTTGCGCGGCGCGATCCGCGATGGCGATCTGCTGCTGCTTGATGCTGATGGCGGACATGTCACCGCGCGGCCCTTGCCGGCGGTGGTCGATGCCTTCGAAGCGCGCTTTGCCAAGAGCAAGGAACGCCAGGCCGCCTATGCCAAGCTGCGCGATGTCGAACCCTTCACCCGCTGCGGCACCCGCATCACGGTGATGATGAACGCCGGCCTGCGCGATGACATGCCGGGGCTGGCGCTGACCGGGGCCGACGGGGTTGGGCTGTTCCGCACCGAATTCCAGTTCCTGGTGTCCGCAACGCTGCCGGCGCGTGAACGCCAGACCCGGCTCTACCGCGACGTGCTCGACGCCGCCGGGGACAAGCCGGTGGTGTTCCGCACGGTCGACATCGGCGGGGACAAGGTCCTGCCCTACCTGCGCCACAACGATGGCGAGACCGAGGAAAACCCGGCGATGGGCTGGCGGGCGCTGCGCGTCGCGCTGGAACGCGGCGGATTGCTGAAGGTCCAGGCGCGCTCGCTGCTCGAGGCGGCCGGGGGACGGACGCTCAACGTGATGTTCCCGATGGTGACTGAGCCGTGGGAATTCGATGCCGCACGCGACGTCTTCGAAAGCCAGCTGGCCTATCTCAAGACCCAGAAGAAGCTGCTGCCCGAGGCGATCCGCTATGGCGCGATGCTCGAAGTGCCGGCGCTGGCCGAACAGCTTGACGTGCTGGCGCCCAAGCTGTCGTTCCTGTCGATCGGCACCAATGACCTGACGCAGTTCCTGTTCGCTGCCGATCGCGCCAATCCGAAGCTGGCCGAGCGGTATGACTGGCTCAGCCCGGCGATCCTGCGCTTCCTGAAGCGCGTGATCCAGGGCGTGGCCGGGCACTCTGTCGATGTCACGGTTTGCGGCGAAATGGGCGGGCGCAGGCTCGAGGCGCTGGCCCTGCTCGGGATCGGCATCCGCCGCCTCTCGATCACCCCGGCCAGCGTCGGCCCGATCAAGGAACTGGTCCGCAAGATCGATCTGGACGAGATCGGCAAAGCGATGAACGGCTGGCTGCTGGCCCCGCCGCCCTCGCTGCGCGCAGCACTGGTCGATTGGGCCCAGCAGCGCGGGATTGACTGCGACTAGAGTCTGGCCAGGACGCGCCTGTGCCCCGGCCTGTCGCATAAAGCCGCCAGACTGCCGCTCTGTTCCCTCCGGTCCCGGTAATTTCCGTTGACTTGCCGGTGCAAACCGGGATGGTCCGCCGGGCGGGGCACAGATCGCAAAAGACAGTACTGCTGCCGGGGTCGTGATGATTGAAAATGAACAGCAAGAGGCTGAATTGCCTCTGGAAAGCGCCGGGGCGCAACTGATGCGCGCGCGTCAGGCGGCGGGCAAGTCGCTGGCCGATATTGCCCAGGTTACCAAGATTTCGGAACGGCAGCTCGCGGCGATCGAGGCCGGCAACTTTGCCGCCCTGCCATCGCGCGCCTATGCGGTTGGTTTTACGCGGACTTACGCCAAGGCCGTGGGGCTCGACAGCGATGCCGTGATCGACCTCGTGCGTGAGGAGCTGGCCCGGCAAGAGCCCGATCATGCCCGCCGCACAGTTCCCGCCTTCGAGCCCGGCGATCCCGCCCGGCTGCCCGGCGGCCGGGTCGCCTGGTATGCTGCGGCCGGCCTGGTGGTGGTGATGCTGGTCGGTTTCCTGGTCTGGCCCAATCTCTATGCCCCGGGCGGTTCGCTGCCCTCGATCCTGCCGAGCGAGAGGCCCAGCGCGGCCGCGCCGGTGGCGACGCCCGCCCCCGCCCCGGTGAGCGGTCCGGTGGTGTTCACCGCCACCCGCGATCAGGTCTGGGTGCGCTTTGCAGACGGCAATGGCCAGCAGCTGTTGCAGAAGGTCCTGGCGCTGGGTGAAAGCTGGACCGTGCCGGAGAATGCCGGCGCGGTAACGCTGACCACCGCCCGTCCGGACGGCCTCTCCGTCACGATCGGTGGCCGCGCAGTTCCGCCCCTGGCCGATCGTGAGCAGACCATGCGCGATGTACCGGTTACCGCAGCCGCCCTGCTGGCGCGCGGGACCCAGCCGGCCGCCGCGGCGCTGGCCAGCCCGGCCGCGGTCACGGCCAGC
>DKII01000047.1 GCA_002454125.1 Novosphingobium sp. UBA6722 | reverse complement strand
GGACGGCGCCGTGGTCGCCATCGGCAATGCGCCGACAGCCCTGTTTCATCTGCTCCATATGCTGCAGGACCCGGACTGCCCGCGCCCGGCGGCCATCGTCGGCTGCCCGGTCGGCTTTGTGGGAGCTGCGGAGTCCAAGGACGCTCTGCGCGAATGGGGACAGATTCCGTTTGCCATCGTGCAAGGACGCCTCGGTGGCTCCGCCATCACGGTTGCCGCCATCAACGCGCTGGCAACCACGGTGGAGTAGGAGGAGTCACCATGAATCACGGAAAAATCTTCTGCGTGTGACTGGGTCCCGGCGATCCCGACATGATGAGCGTGAAGGCCGACCGCCTGCTGAGAAACGCCCGTCATGTGGCATACTTCCGCAAACGCGGTCACCCGGGCAAGGCGCGGCAACTGGTCAACGGCCTGCTGCATGCCGAGGTTACGGAGTACCCGATGGAGTACCCGCTGACCACGGAGATTCCGCACGACGACCCGCGCTACATCGCCCAGCTGTCCAGCTTCTATCAGGACTGGCAGTCCCGGCTGACTCAGCTCACACGCAGCGAGGATGTGATCGTGCTTTGCGAAGGCGATCCGTTCTTCTACGGCTCCTTCATGCACCTCCATGCCCGCCTTTCAGGCCGCATACCGGTGGAAGTCGTCCCTGGCATCACGGGCATGTCTGGCGCCTGGACCGCGACGGACCTGCCGATCACCTGGGGCGATGATGTGATGACCGTGGTCATGGCCACGCTGCCGGAAGCCGAGCTTGCCCGCCGGATCCGCGAGACTGACGCGCTGGTGGTGATGAAGATCGGTCGGAACCTGCCCAAGCTTCGCCGCGCCGTGGCAGCCGCCGGGCGCATGGATGCGGCATGGCTGGTCGAACACGCAGCGATGCCCGGACAGCGCGTCACCATGCTGGCCGAGGCTGAAGCGGTGACCCCCTATTTCTCGATCCTGCTGATCCATGGTCAGGGGCGGCGACCATGAACGGGGAAAAGGACAAGGGTTGGCTAGCAATCGCCGGTCTGGGACCAGGAGACGAGGCACTCGTCACACCCGAAGTCACCGCCGCGCTGGCCGGGGCTACGGACGTGATCGGGTACATTCCCTATGTCGCCCGGATAGCTGCACGCGAAGGCCTGACGCTTCACCCCTCGGACAACCGGGTGGAGCTCGACCGCGCCGCTCTGGCGCTCGATCTTGCGGCGCAGGGCCGCAGGGTCGTTGTCGTATCGTCAGGTGATCCGGGGGTGTTCGCGATGGCCTCGGCGGTATTCGAAGCGCTTGAGGCAGGTCCTTCCCGCTGGCGGACGCTGGATATCAGGGTGCTGCCAGGCATCACCGCCATGCTGGCCGCCAGTGCACGGGCCGGGGCACCGCTGGGTCACGATTTTTGCGCGATCAATCTTTCCGACAACCTGAAACCCTGGGCCATGATCGAAAAGCGACTGCGGCTGGCCGTGCAGGCGGACTTTGCCGTGGCGCTTTACAACCCCCGCTCGAAGGCGCGCCCAGAAGGCTTCGCTCGTGCGCTGGCCGTATTAAGAGAAGTGTGCGGCGATGATCGCCCGATGCTGTTTGCCCGCGCCGTCACAACGCCGGAGGAAGATCTGCGCATCGTGCCGCTGGGCAAGGCGCACGATGAAATGGCCGACATGCGCACCACGGTGATCGTGGGATCAAGCCGGACACGGATCATCGAACGTGCGGCAGGCCCAATCCTCTATACGCCCCGGTCCGTTGCGGAAATGGCCTCATGACCAAGCCATTCCAGCACATCTTCTGCGCGACAAACCTCGATCCGGTCACCGATCACCGGGCGGTCGATCATCACGACCGGAAGCTTGAGCTGGCGCGCAGCGACAAGCTTTGCCTCGGCGCCCGTGCCACCGGCGTTCTTGCACACAACAAGGTCGATCATGTGAGACTGCATCAGCAGCCGATCACCTTCAGCCGTAAACGGCCCGCGATCGATGACAAGGTCGTGGGAGGGCAAGCCTGGGGGCGCAGCCGGAGGGTCAACAAAGCGCAGCAGGTAGTGATGCTGCGGCTGTGCGGCAAAGGCTTCCACATGCATTCGGCCCAGCGCAAGCAGGATGCGGCGCGGCGTGCCCGCCAGTTTGGCCACCGCATCGGCAATGTCTCTCACGCATGTCCAGCGATCGCCCGGCCCGGCCTCCCATGCGGGTCTGGTCAGGGCGATATGGGCAATCCCGGCAATCCGCGCAGCCTCTATGGCATGTTCGCTCATAGTCGCGGCAAAGGGATGCGTCGCATCGACCAGATGCGTGATGCGATGGTCTTGGAGATAGGCCACAAGCCCCGCCACCCCACCAAAGCCGCCGACGCGGATCGGCACCGGCTGTGGCCGCGGGTTGTCGGTCCTGCCCGCGTAGCTGAGCGTCGTCGCAATCTGCGCTGCCGCAAGCAGGCGCGCCAGTGCGCTCGCTTCGGTTGTCCCGCCAAGCAGGAGAACATTCGGCATGGCTGACATGGACCCTCGCGCATGGTTGACGATCATCGGCATCGGTGAAGACGGCGTGGACGGCCTTTGCTCAGCGGGCCGGGCCGCGCTGGCCAGGGCCGAACTGGTCATGGGATCGGCGCGCCATCTTGCGCTGCTTCCCGCGCTTAGCTGCGCGGTCTTCGAATGGCCAGTTCCCTTTGCCGATGGCATAGCCGAACTGCTGGCGCATCGCGGGCGGCGCGTGGTCATGCTGTCATCGGGCGATCCGTTCTGGTTCGGCGCAGGCGCAAGCCTTGCGCGCCATCTCGGTCCGGCGGAATGGGTTGCGCATCCCGCGCCATCGACCTTCAGCCTTGCAGCCGCCCGGCTGGGCTGGCCGATCCAGGAAACGGCCTGCCTCGGCCTGCACGCAGCGCCGCTGGAACGCTTGCGCCCCCATATTGCGCACGGCCAGCGCGCAATCGTCCTGCTGCGCGATGGCGATGCCGTTGCAGCGGTGGCGCAATATCTGACCAGCAAGGGCTTCGGCCCATCGACGCTTCATGTGATGGAAGCGCTGGGCGGCCCCCGTGAACGCCTCCGCGTGACGACCGCGCAAGCCCTGCCGTTCGCAGACATTGCCCATCCCGTTGCCGTGGGTATCGCGTTCGCCGGTTCAGGCAATGTCTTGCCCGCCACATCCGGCAGACCGGATGCGTGGTTCGATCACGACGGGCAGATCACCAAGGCCCCGGTGCGCGCCCTGACCCTCTCGGCCCTCGCCCCGCGTGCCGGTGAATGGCTCTGGGATATCGGCACGGGTTCTGGGTCAATCGCGATCGAATGGCTGCTGGCTCATCCCGCCAACCGGGCGACCGCGTTTGAAGCCGATCCGGTACGGGCCGGCCGCGCCCGCGCAAACGCCACGGTTCTGGGTGTAGACCGGTTGGATGTGATCAATGCCCGGATGCCCGAAGGCCTGCCGGAAGGCCCCCATCCGCATGCCGTGTTCATCGGTGGCGGCTTGTCCGACCCGCTGCTCGATGCCCTCTGGGCCCGGCTGCCTGATGGAACGCGGCTGGTGGCCAACGCCGTGAGCCTTGAATCGGAAGCCGCTGTTACCCGTTGGCATGGCGCAAAGGGCGGCAGTCTGCTGCGCATCGAACTGGCCGATGCCGTGCCCCTTGGCCAGCGGCATGGCTGGAAGGGGCGCTATCCCGTGGTGCAGTGGAGCGTCACGCTATGATCGTGGCTGGCTTCGGCTTTCGGCGCGGCGCAGACCTCGCTTCGCTGCGGGCGGCGCTGGAACTGGCGCAGGACGGGCTGCCCCCTATAACCCATTTGGCGACCGCCATCGACAAGACGTCTGCGTTGGTACCGCTTGCAGAGGCACTGGGACTGCCGATGACCGGCATCCCATCGGCGTCCCTGTCCACCACGCCTACGCCCACCAGCTCTTCCGCCAGCCTGAAGGCACGCGCGACCGGCAGTGTCGCAGAAGCCTGCGCGCTGGTCGCCGCTGGTCCGGGCGCCCGCCTGTTGCGCACGCGCCACATCTCGCCCGATCGCATGGCCAGCTGCGCCATTGCCGAAGGAACACAGCCATGACCGTCCACTTCATCGGCGCCGGCCCCGGCGCACCCGATCTTCTGACCCTGCGCGGGCGCGACCTGATCGCCGCCAGCCCGGTCTGCCTCTATGCCGGTTCGCTGGTTCCCGTGGCGGTACTCGCTCACTGTCCGCCCGGTGCCCGCATCGTCAACACCGCGCCCATGACGCTGGACGAGATCATCGCCGAGATCGCGGAGGCTGACGCCGCAGGGTTTGATGTTGCCCGCCTCCATTCGGGCGACCTGTCCGTCTGGTCGGCGATGGGAGAACAATTGCGCCGCCTGCGCGCACTGGACATTCCGTTTACGGTCACGCCGGGTGTCCCCGCCTTCGCGGCGGCAGCGGCGGCTCTGGAAGCCGAACTGACCTTGCCCGAGCTCGGCCAGTCGCTGGTACTCACGCGCACGCCAGGGCGGGCCAGCGCGATGCCGCAGAGCGAGAGCCTCGCCAATTTCGCTGTGACGGGCGCGACTCTGGCTATCCATCTATCGATCCACAACCTCGCGCGGGTCGTGGCCGATCTTGCTCCCGCCTATGGCGCGGATTGCCCCGTTGCGGTCGTCTGGCGCGCCAGCTGGCCCGACCAGCGGATCGTCCGGGCCACCCTCGAGACCGTCGAAACAGCCGTCGCCGGCAGCATGGAACGAACCGCGCTGATCCTTGTCGGACGGGTGCTGGGGGCGGAGGACTTCGCACCAAGCAGCCTCTACGCCCACGGCTACGACCGGCGCTTCCGCCCACAGGATGCGAGCTCCCGCTTTGCAGGAGCCGGGGAATGAGCGTTTCAGGCCTGATGATCGCCGCTCCAGCATCGGGAACGGGCAAGACTACGGTCATGCTGGGTCTGCTGCGAGCGCTGGTCGAAGACGGCGCGGTGGTCCAGCCCTTCAAGAGCGGTCCCGACTATATCGATCCCGCTTTTCACCGCGCCGCCTGCGGCCGTGCGTCGTTCAACCTCGATACCTGGGCCATGAATGGCAGCCTGATCGCTGCAATCGCGGGAGAGGCCGTTGGCGCGGACATGGTGCTTGCCGAGGCTTCGATGGGCCTGTTCGATGGTGTCGCGAGCCGGGGTGCCGTCGGCAATGGCGCCAGTGCGGACATTGCAAGGACAATGGGCTGGCCGGTTGTGCTGGTGCTGGACGTGTCCGGACAAGCCCAATCCGCCGCTGCAACGGCGCTCGGTTTCAAGCATCTGGATGACACGCTGCCGTTTGCAGGCGTGATCCTGAACCGGGTGGCCAGTCCCCGCCATGAACGGCTAGTGCGCCGGGGGATGGAAGCGATAGGCATGCCTGTGCTGGGTGCCCTGCCCCGGCGCGGCGATCTCACCCTGCCAGAACGCCATCTCGGTCTGGTCCAGGCTGTCGAGCATCCCGATCTCGAGCGGGCGATATCGGACTATGCCGCATTTCTGCGTGCAAATGTCGATCTGAATGCCATCCGCCATGCCGCCAGCAGCAACAGCGCCCCGCCTCCGGCCCCCGGCCGACTGCCGCTTCCCCCTGCCCAGCGGATTGCCATCGCCCGCGATCCCGCCTTTTCCTTCGTCTATCCCCATGTGCTCGAAGGTTGGCGGCGGGCTGGCGCGGAGATCATGCCCTTCTCGCCATTGGCAAACGAGGCCCCTGCCCGCGATGCCGATCTTGTCTGGCTGCCTGGCGGCTATCCGGAACTGCACGCAGGGACCATCGCTGCAGCGTCGAACTTCCTGAACGGCCTGCGTCACCACGCCGAGACCCGCCCGGTGCACGGCGAATGCGGCGGCTATATGGTTCTGGGCGAGGGCTTGGTGGACAAGTCGGGAGAGCGGCATCACATGGCCGGCCTGCTGGGCCTTGTTACCAGCTATGCGCAGCGCCGTATGCATCTCGGCTATCGCCAGGCCGAACTGCTGGCACCAATAGCCGGACTGGCCAAAGGCATAAGGCTGCGCGGCCACGAGTTCCACTACTCGACGATCCTCGAGCAGACAGACACAGCGCTGGCATGCGTAACCGATGCAGATGGCGTCGCGGTTGCCGAAACAGGCTCGTATCGCGGCCGCGTGACCGGAACCTTCTTCCACATGATCGCGAACGCATCGTGAAGGGGTTCGTATCCTTTGTGGGTGCGGGCCCTGGCGATCCCGAGCTGCTGACCCTGAAAGCCGTTTCTCGTCTTGAGACGGCGCAGGTGGTGCTGTTTGATGATCTGGCTGCGGGACCAATCCTGGCCCGCGCGCGCGATGACGCTGAACTGGTAGCGGTAGGCAAGCGCGCCGGGCGGCCATCTCCAAGTCAGGCCGAAGTCAGCCGTCTTCTGGTGGACCATGCCCTGGCCGG
>DKII01000099.1:886-11843 GCA_002454125.1 Novosphingobium sp. UBA6722 | reverse complement strand
CTCCCCCGGCCCAACCACCCACAGGGTATCCTAATCGGGTGGTTGGGCCGGGGGCGCGGGCTGGTGATGCCAGCTGCGGACGGATGTCCGCAGCGCACCTAGACAATGCTATTGAAAGTATCGAAATCGGGGCGCGGGCTGCGATCGAAAATTGTGGAGGGGTCGCCATAACCCAAAGTCGAGATGAAGTTGCTCTTCACCCGCGGGGTGTCGGCGAAGAAGGCAGCATCGACCGCATCGTTCGAAAAGCCCGACATTGCGCCGGTATCCAGCCCCAGCGCGCGCGCGGCGAGGATGAAATAGGCGCCCTGCAGGCTCGAATTGCGCATGGCCGAAACTTCGCGCAGCGGTTCGTTGCCGTCGAACCAGGCCTTGGCATCGGTATGCGGGAACAGCCACGGCAGCTGCTCATGATAATCCAGGTCCATGCCGATGATCACGGTAACCGGCGCCTTCAGCACCTTTTCGGCATTGGCCGGCAGGCAGAACTGCGCCAGCTTGGCCTTGGCCTCATCCGTAGTGCACCAGACCAGGCGGGCGGGCAGCATGTTGGCGCTGGTCGGGCCGAACTTCATCAGGTCCCAGATCGCGTGGAGCTGCTCGGTTGATACCGGCTTGTCGAGATAGCCGTTATAGGTTCGGGCGGTGCGGAACAGCTGGTCGAGCGCAGCATCGCTGAGCGGCTGAGACATGATATTCTTCCCCTGTTGTATAGAAGCGGATCAGGCCGCGCGGACTTCGCTCACTTCCGGCACATAGTGCTTGAGCAGCCCTTCGATGCCCTGCTTCAGCGTGGCGGTGGAGGACGGGCAGCCTGAACAGGCGCCCTGCATCGAGAGGTAGACCACGCCTTCACGGAAGCCGCGATAGGCGATGTCACCACCGTCATTCGCGACGGCCGGCCGGATCCGGGTTTCGAGCAGTTCCTTGATCTGTGCGACCACGTCGGCATCGGCCGGATCGTCGCCATAGTCAGCCTCGTCCTCAGCCGGGACAGCGATGCCGCCAGCGCTGGGGGCGTGGAACAGCGGAGCCTGGCTGACGAAGTGATCGAGCAGGATCGCCACGACCTGCGGCTTGAGCGCCGACCAGTCGGTCCCTTCGCCGGCAGTGACCGAAACGAAGTTGGAGCCGAAGAACACGCCGGTCACGTCGCCCAGGCTGAACAGCGCCTCGGCCAGGGGCGAGGCGGCGGCCTCGTCCTCGTCACGGAAATCGCGGGTGCCGGCGGACATCACTTCCTGCCCTGGCAGGAACTTCAGCGTGGCCGGATTCGGGGTGGTTTCGGTCTCGATGTACATGAGGGGGATGTAGGCCTTTGCCCGGCGGGTTCAACCGCCAAAATCACAGCTCGCGCCGTTAGAGCTCCCTTAGGGCCTGCGCCGGTTTGGCCCGTAGCAGCGGCAGGGAACCGGCCAGCGCGAAGGCCACGGTCATGCCCAGCCCGGCACCAAGCACCGCCAAGACCTGCGGCCAGTTCGGCAGCCAGTCGAACTTGAACAGCTGGACGATCACCAGCCAGCCGATCGCCGAACCCAGAACCAGCGCCACGCCCGCCAGCAGCAGCGCCAGCAGGCCATATTCGGCCAGCTGGAGCAGCAGCAGTTGCTTGCGGCTGGCGCCCAGCACCCGCAGGATCACGTTGTCGTAAAGGCGGCTCGCTCGCGCCGCCGCGATCGCGCCCAGCAGCACGGCGATCCCGGCCAGCACCGCAACCGAGGCGGCGGCGAGGATCGCGGTCGAGACCTGGCCCAGCAGTTCGCGCGCCTGCTTCAGCACCCCGCCAACCTCGATCACCGAGCTGGCCGGAAAGGCCTTCAGCAAGGTTGGCAGCAACCGGGTGCGGTCGGCCCCGGTGGGCAGGTCGATCGTTGCGGCCAGGTTGTGCGGGGCATCGGCCAGGGTGTTGGGCGAGAAGACCAGGACATAGTTGAAGCCCATCGAATCCCAGTCGATCCGCCGGAAAGAGGCGATCCGCGCGCTGCGCTCCACCCCCAGTACGCCGATGGTGATCTTGTCACCCAGCTTGAGGTTGATCGCCTTGGCCAGTTCCTCGTCGACCGAGACCAATGGCTCGCCGGTATAGTCCTTGGGCCACCACTGCCCGGCGGTCAGCGAATTGCCTTCGGGCACGGTCGCGGAATAGGTCAGCCCGCGTTCGCCGCGCAGCGGCCAGGCGTCCTCGGGGATTTCCTTGAGATCGGCCACGCGGGTCATCGCCGCTTCGGGGCCATAGGCCAGGATCGCGCCGCGCAGCGCTGGGATCTGGCGGACCTTGGCCTGCGGCGCGGCCTGGCGAACGATCTGCTCCATCTCTGCGGCGCGCTCGCGCGGCAGGTCGAGCATGAAGTAATCCGGCGCGCGGGCGGGCACGCGGCTGGCGATATTGGCCTCAAGGCTGGTCTGGATGACCGCGAGCAGCACGAAGGCCGAAAGGCCGAAGCCCAGCGCCGTTACCAGCGCCCCGGTCTGCGCGCCGGGGCGGTGCAGGTTCGACAGCGCGAGGCGCAGCAGCGGATGCTGTGGGCGGGGGAGGCGCGCGGCCAGCTTGCGCAGGCCCCAGCCGAGCAGGCCGAGCAGGCCGAGCACGATGATTGCGCCGGCCAGGAACCCGGCGGTCACCGGCAATTGCGCGGCGCTGGCCAGCGTCAGGCCGATGATCGCGACGAAGCCCAGGCCAACCGGCCAGATCGCTTCGCGCCATTGCCCCGCCAGCGGCGAGACCCGTGCGCGCATCAGCGCCAGCGCCGGGAAGCGCCGCGCGGCAAACAGCGGCGGTGCGGCGAAGACCAGCCCGACCAGCAGGCCATAGGCGGTGGCGCGCGACAGCGCGGCCCAGTCGAATACCAGCCCCGGCGCAACCGGGAGCAATGCCCCCAGCGCCTTGCCGAGCGCCGGCATGACGAGGATACCGGCCAAAAGGCCCGCTAGACTGCCCGCCACGGCAGCAGCCAGCAATTGCAGCAGATAGATCCGGGTGATGTCGCGGCTGGTCGCCCCCAGCACCTTGAGCGTGGCGATGCTGTTGCGGCGCGCCTCGAGATAGGACGAGACCCCGCCGCCAATCCCGATCCCGGCGATTGCCATCGCGGTCAGGCCTACGAGCACCAGGAACTCGCCCATCCGCGAAACGAACCGGTCGGCCCCGGGCGCAGCCTTGTCGCGCTGGCGATAGGTGAAGCCGGCAGTGGGGAACTTGGCCTTCAATTCATCGATGGTGGCCACCGGATCGCGCTCTGCCGGCAGCAGCAGCCGGTACTTGCTGCGATACATCGCGCCCGGGCTGGTCAGGCCGGCCGCTTCGGGGAAGCCATCGGCGACGATCACCGTCGGGCCCAGGGCAAAGCCCTCGCTCAGTCGGTCGGGCTCATCGGCGATGACGCCGGCAATCTTCAAGGTCTGGCCGGCGAGGCTGAAGGTGCCGCCAGCCTGCAGCTCAAGCCGTGCGAGCGCATCGGGTGAGACCCAGGCGGTGCCGGGCGCCGGGGCACCGACCTTGCGGCCATCGCTGAGCGTCAGGCGGCCGACCAGCGGCCAGGCCTGGTCGACGGCCTTCAGCTCGATCGGCACCACCGTTTCGCCGCTGGAGGCCATGGCTTGCAGGCGCACGCCGCCAGAAAGCTTGCCGAACTTCTCCAGCTCGGTCCGCTCGGCAGCGGTCGCACCGCGCTGCCAGACCTCGATCTGCACATCGCCGCCCAGGATCGTCTGGCCGCGTGACTTGAGTTCGCCCTCGATCGCGCCGGTCAGCGTGCCGATCGCCGCCAGTGCGCCGACGCCCAGGAACAGGCAGGCCAGCAGCAGCCGCAGGCCGCGGAACCGGGCCGAAAGGTCGCGCCGGGCAATCGTCCAGGCGGTGGACCAGGACAGCATCAAAGCCCCCTCCTCTTTAGAGGAGGGGGTTGGGGGTGGTGCGGATCTGCAAGCAAGACTGCGTCTTGCCACCACCCCTCGATCCCCTCCTCTGAAGAGGAGGGGAAGTTTGCGCAGGACGCACTCATCGCGCGGTGTCGCTCGCGATGCGGCCATCGGCCAGGGTGACGACGCGTTCGCACTGCGCCGCCAGGCTGGCATCGTGGGTGATGATCACCAGCGTGGCGCCAGCTTCGGCGCGGCGGCCGAATAGCAGATCGATGATCGAACTGCCGGTCGCGGCATCAAGATTGCCAGTCGGTTCATCGGCAAAGACCAGCGCCGGGCGCGGGGCCAGCGCGCGGGCAATGGCAACGCGCTGCTGCTCACCGCCGGAAAGCTGCGAGGGATAGTGGTGCAGGCGGTGGCCCAGGCCCACGGCGGTCAGCTCTGCCTCGGCACGCGGGCGGGCATCGTCCATCCCGGCCAGCTCCATCGGCGTCATGACGTTTTCCAGCGCAGTCATGGTCGGCAGCAGGTGGAAGGCCTGCAGCACGATCCCGATGCGGCCCCGGCGCGCGGCGGCCAGCGCATCCTCGTCAAGCGCGGCAAAATTGGCGCCGGCCACGTCGAGCGTCCCGCCGCTGGCGCGTTCCAGGCCAGAGAGGACCGCCATCAGCGAGCTCTTGCCCGAACCCGACGGGCCGAGCAGTGCCAGGGTCTGGCCCTGCTGCACGGTCAGATCGATTCCGCGCAGGATTTCGACCGCCGCTTCGCCAGAGCCAAGGGTGAGTGTCAGGTTCGAGGCGGCAATTGCCAACTTTGGCGCCGATAGGGGGCTTGTCACGTCAGCGAATGGCCATAGCTAGGGGGAAACGAATTGAAGGAACATTCCGGCATGAAATGGAAATCGGCAGCGCGAGTTGCAACCCCTCTCGCACTGGCCTTTATGCTGGGTGCCTGCGGATCGAATGAAGCCGCCGCCCCCGCACCCACTCAGAGCGCCAGCGCCGCGCCGGATCTGCCGGTGATGGGCGATGAACTGCGGATCGTCGCGCTGGGTGACAGCCTGTTCACCGGCTATGGATTGGACCCGGGCCAGTCCTATCCGGCGCGGCTGGAAGCCGCGCTGCGCGCCCGCGGGCTCAATGCGCGGATCACCAATGCCGGGGTTTCGGGCGATACCACTGGCGGCGGGCTGGGCCGGCTCGATTTCACGCTGAACAGCCTGCAAAAGCCGCCGGCGCTAGTGATCATCAGCCTGGGCGGGAACGACATGCTGCGCGGCCTGCCGCCCGAAGCCACGCGCAAGAACCTGGACGAGATGCTGGGCAAGCTGAAGGCGCGCGGCATTTCGGTGGTGCTGCTCGGGATGCTCTCGGCGCCCAACCTGGGGGCGGACTATCGCGGCCAGTTCGATCCGATCTACCCGGCGCTCGCGAAAAAGCATGGCGCCAAGCTGGTGCCGTTCTTCCTGCAGCCGCTGGTCGGGCGGCCCGACCTGATCCAGGCCGACCGGATCCACCCGACGCTGCCGGGGATCGACCTTATGGTGGAAGCAACGGTTGATACGGTGGCGGGGGCGCTGCCCGCGAAGAAATGAGTCTTCCGTCCTGAAATTTACCTCTGCACTCCCACCCCGCTCATGCTGAGCTTGTCGAAGCATCGTCCTTCGTTTGCATCAGGTGCGCAGGCCGCAAGAACAAGGACGGTCCTTCGACAAGCTCAGGACGAGCGGGGATTGGGGCGGCGGGTTATAGCCGCTCCACCGTCCCGTCCCTGACGCGCCAGATCGCTGCTTCGGCGGCGATTGCCTCGAACGGGGCGCGTTCGGTGCCGGTCAACCAGACCTGCGCCCGGCCAGCGCGGAGCCGGTCGAACAGGGCGGTGCGGCGCACGGGATCGAGGTGCGCGGCGACTTCATCGAGCAGCAGCAACGCGGGGCGGCTGTCATGCAGCAAGTCGGCATGGGCGAGCGTGATCGCGATCAAGAGCGCCTTCTGCTCGCCGGTGGAACAGGTGCTGGCCGGCTGGTCCTTGCCGGCCATGGTCACGACCAGCTCGTCGCGGTGCGGTCCGGTCAGGGTGCGCTGGGCGGCGCGGTCGCGGCGGCGGGTGTTGGCAAGTTCGGCGGCGAGGGCAGCAGGATCGAGTGGCCCGCCGGGTTGATAGGCCAGCTCGGGCCGGGCGAACGGTGCTTCGGGGAGCAGGGCCAGCCGCTCTGACAGGGCGGAGACCAGCCGCGCCCGCGCCTGCGCCACCAATGCGCCCGCTTCGGCCAGCTGGCTTTCCAGCGCTTCGAGCCAGGCCGGATCGGGCTCGGCCACTTCGCCCAGCAGCCGATTGCGTTCACGCAGGGCGTTTTCCATGCGCGCTGCGTGCTTGGCGTGGCCGGGTTCCAGCGCCAGCACCAGCCGGTCTAGGAATCGCCGCCGCGCGCCGGCGCCTTCGCTGAACAGACGGTCCATTGCCGGGGTCAGCCAGCCGATCGAAAGCCATTCCGACAGGCCGAGCGCGGGAATCTCGGCCCCGTTGGCCTTGGCGATGCGGCGACCGGGGCGGTCGGCGCGGATGCCGGTGCCAAGCTGGACCGCGCCGTCCAGTTCAGCACTGACCGCGCAGCCGCCATCGCCGGCCTGGTTGGGCAGTTCGGTCAGCGCCGCACGCCGCAGGCCGCGGCCCGGGGCCAGCAGCGACAGCGCCTCCAGCACATTGGTCTTGCCCGCGCCATTCTCGCCAATCAGCAGGTTGAACTGCGCCGTCCCGGACAGGCGCGTCTCCGGATGATTGCGGAAATGGGTCAGGGTGATGCGATCAAGCGCCATTGCCGGTGCGATAGAGTGCTGCCTGCGCGCTGTCACCCCACAGCCTGTTCCGCACAGTTGGTGAATTTTCCCAAAACATGGCATTCATCCTGCAGAAAGTTTTCGCGCCAAATCCAGAAACCACGCATTTCCGCCATTTTTCGAAATTGGCACGGCCCCTGCAATCATTGTGGCATCCGCAGGGATGGTCCCTCGGAAGGTTTAAATGGAATAGGGAATGACAATGTTTGGTTTCTCGCAAGTGCCCGCTCGCTTCACCGCTGCCGTATCGGCCTTCGCGCTTTCGCTCGCGCTGATCGGTGCCACGGTTTCGATGCCCAGCCAGGCCCAGGCCCAGACGACCGGTGCCTATGTCGGAGTTGTCGCGTAATGAGCTCGCTCGATCGCTCGCGCTCTGACAGCGCACCCGCCGCAGGCTTCCGCCTGAACAAGGTCAACGGCAAGTTCATGGGCGTCAGCGCCGGTATTGCCGATCACTTCAACGTCGATGTCACGCTGGTCCGCCTGGGCTGGGTCGTCGGCACGATCCTCGGCTTTGGCAGCCTTGTCCTGATCTACCTCGCAATCGGCCTCATCGCCGATTGATGGATCGCCGGTGAGGCCCCGTCACATGCTGACGGGGCCGCCCACCGCAAAGTTTCAGACCGATTTGGCCTTGGCAAAAGGCGAGAAGTCGGTCCCCTCATCGAAGACCTCCACCCCCTCGCGGCGTTTCAGCCAGCCGACCACCGCATAGGTCACCGGGGTGAGCAGCGCTTCCCACAATACCTTCAGCAGCCAGTTAGTGACCATCACGGTCAGCACCTGTTCGGTCGACCAGATCCCCAGGAAGGCGATCGGGTAGAAGATCAGGCTGTCGACCGCCTGGCCGAAGAAGGTTGAACCGATCGTGCGGCTCCACAGCATCTTGCCCTTGGTCAGGATCTTCATCTTGGCCAGCACGAAGCTGTTGACGAACTCCCCCGCCCAGAAGGCAATCACCGAAGCGGCAACGATCCGCCAGGTGCTGCCGAACACGCTTTCATAGGCGGCCTGGCCGTCCCAGCCCTCGGCCGGCGGCATGGCCACCACGACATAGCTCATGAAGGCCATGAACAGCATCGCGGCAAAGCCCATCCACACGCAGCGGCGGGCATTGGCATAGCCGTAAACCTCGGTCAGCACGTCGCCGATCACGTAGGATACCGGGAAGAACAGGATGCCAGCACCAAAGGTGAAGCCGCCCAGAGTCGCCAGCTTGCTTGCCCCGATCAGGTTGGACAGCAGCAGGATCGCGACAAAGGCCGCCATCACATAGTCGAAATAGCGGAAGTGGCGACGCGCGCCGGCCACTCCGTCCAGCTGGGCAAGGTTCGTGCTCATGGCGCTGACTAACCCGGTTTGCGCCCAAGGCAAACCCCGCCTAAGGAATGCACGGCGCGCGCCCGTAGCTCATCTGGATAGAGCGCGAGACTTCTAATCTTGAGGCAGCAGGTTCGAGTCCTGCCGGGCGCGCCAGCTTGCTGGGACAGTTATGCGCACTGTCACCGTGATTCGGACGGGGCCATAGGAAGTAATTATGGGAAGCCGAATTCTCTTTGTTGCCGGGCCTGAAGATCAGAAGGCTTTGACTGATTTTATCAGAGGTCTCGGTGTGCACCTCATTCCTCCGCAAGCTGATCAGCAATACAGTGATGATCCGACCGTTCTCGGGGCGTGCTGGATATCGCTTTTACCGGCCGAAGAACTCCATCCCTGGGGAAAGGCTGGTGAACCACAAGTCAAATACTTGGACGTACTCGACCCAATCATGAGTTTTACGCGCAGTGTTTTTAGACCGCCATACCTACGGCCAGGCGATATCTATTGGAACAATGACGTTCCTGCACTTGCGGCTCAAACAAAATCGACCTTCCAGGCCATCGCGCGCTGGGTTCGGAAAAACTGGTCAAAACCAGAAGGCGATGACTGGCATTTTGGACCAGAAGCTATGCGCCTTGTGTTCGAGGAAGGTGTGAAGGCCACTCACTTGCTTCCTGGAGTGGCGCTGAATCGCGACCCTGTTGAATGACCCCTGTTGGGTAATAGGGGAATAATGCACCTGTCACCGTAATTCGGCAGAATTTCAAAGAGAGATGAGAGTAATTAATGGAAAAGATGTAAAAATACTATCCCGCTATATCAACGATAAATGGGATGACGAAGATGCGCACGTATTCCTACATAAATATCTGTATCTACAAGACCGTATGCCTGGGCAAGTGACTGCATTAGAGTTGAAGAAAATTGGTGCTAATACTACCAACGCAGCGAAATATGCCGAGCCACTAAGCAATGCAATGGCGCGTTACGGGATTGTCACGGTGGAGCAGCGCGCAGCATTCCTCGGTCAAGTTTTTGTTGAAACAGGAAGCCTGAGGATAATTGAAGAGGATCTCAATTATTCAGCGGGTCGTCTTGCTCAAGTGTGGCCTAGTCGTTTCAAATCCGCCGCAGTAGCTGCAAACTATGCACATGACCCCCAAGCCTTGGCTGAGTATGTCTATGGAGGACGTCGCGACCTTGGAAACACACAGCCGGGCGATGGATATCGCTATCGCGGGCGAGGATTCTTGCAGGTAACCGGTCGCGCAAACTACACTGCTCGCGGTTATGCGAACCAACCCGATGATCTTGCTGACCCTGTGCTTGGCGCCTTAGCGTCGGCGGCTTGGTGGAGTGATAACAGGCTAGTTGCAGCCACAGCGGAAGTGTTGTCACAAAAGCAATATTATCGGATATCGCAGTCGGTTAACAATCCCTCAGGCGTTCCGCATGGGGCAGCCGAAAGATGGGGTTTTTATCAGAAGGCGCTAAAGACAATTGCATCGCGTTAACCTACCATCTCCCAAACGGAGCTTGCGATGATGACCGTTCATTGGAAGTCAGCAACGTGCCTTTTCCTGCTTGCCACTGGCTGCAGTTCCTCGTCGGTGGTTGGCGACGATAGGGTTGGAATGAAAGAAAGTCAGGTCGTCCCAGATAGCCCAAGTCACGCTCCATCGTCCGCATCCAAAAATGGCGAGACGCGCGGCCTCTCGATCTCTGGAGTCTGCGACGCTGATGAAGCTGTCTTCTTCCAGTGCCAGTCGAATGGGAAGTCAATATCTGTATGTGGAAAGAGAATGGCGAATGGAGAAAGTGCGCTTCGGTTTGTTTTGGGGGGGAAGAAGAATATATCGACAGCCGAATTAGATCATCCTGATTTAAGTTGGTCAATGCAGGGGTATTCTGGAGGCGGAGAAATACAAATACGGATGGAGGAAGATGGCCGGGAGATTGTTGCTTACAGCAGGGTTGTGAGAACTCAGTTCGAAGCGGGTGCACAGCATGACCCTCAAGACGAGGCTGGCATAATCGAACATAGCCAAGGGCGAGTCATCTTCCATCAAGCATGTGAGAATCCAAGCGATGCTGTACGTTATAAGGCTGATCCGGCTGAATACATGCGCCGAGGGGATTTCCGTCCTTTGAACCTTCCGTGACCATGTGGCGCGCCATGCGCACAACAAAGTGCCGAGGGTTGCGAGTCGACTAGGGTCGACTGTTGCGTGAATTCGCTAGTCCTCACCACTACCTGACCAGAGGACGCCTACTCCCACCGTCCACAAGCCAAGCGACCGATCCTCGCGCCTGATTGGGAATTACGGTGACAGGTGCATAATTCCCCAATTCCCCGACACCAATTGACCTCACGACGTCCACTCCCGCCACCCCCACGCCAAGCGACCGATCCTCGTGCCTGATCCGCCCGAGCATTTTCCTACACCGCCGCCGCCTGCTATGTTCGCGGCGGCTCTTTGCAATCGTTGATCTCTTGGCCCCCGGCTGACCGCGCTTATGCATGGTCAGGCGCACCACGCTTTGCGCATGTGTTTTATCAACTAACTCGCCGCGACTCGGCAGCGGCGCGTCGGCGATGCCGCGGTGCAGTCCTCGGTCACGCATGACAATGACACCGGCACCACCTCCAACGCGGACTATGTCACCACCTACACCCTCGATGCCCAGGGCCGGGTAACCCAGGCGGCGGTCAATGATGGCGTGCCCAAGACGGTGTTCTACACGCTCGACACCGCCGGGCAGATCGTCCGGCGGGATGAGCGGCGCAACAGCAACTGGGGCGAGGCCGCGCCGACCGAGGTCTATTACCGCTTTGGAATTACGGTGACAGGTGCATAATTCCCCAATTCCCCAACACCAATTGACCCCACTACGTCCACTCCCGCCGCCCCCACGCCAAGCGACCGATCCTCGCGCCT
>DKII01000099.1:651-829 GCA_002454125.1 Novosphingobium sp. UBA6722 | reverse complement strand
CAAGCGACCGATCCTCGCGCCTGAGCCGTCCCACCTAATTCCCCGCGCCACCGCCCACACCTGCGATCGCGGCCAATTTCTGCCGAGGCGTGATCTGCGTCACGGCTGCGCTCCGGCGAATCCCCTAGGCAGGGCTTGCGACCCACCGGCGCGAGCCTTTCCGCCGGCAACTTTGCCC
>DKII01000099.1:0-564 GCA_002454125.1 Novosphingobium sp. UBA6722 | reverse complement strand
ATATTGTGGATGAGGGGCGCGGCGCGCTTAGCCGCGCGCGGCGCTTTCCAGCATTTCGCCGGTTACCGGATAGCCCGCGTCGTGCGGGATCCGCAGCCACTTCTGCCCGTCTTCCTCGGTCAGGAAGGGGGTGATCATCCGGCTGGGGTAGACTTCGACATGGGCCACGGCCTCGTCGAAGCTGCCGAACTGGGCCAGCCGCTCAAGGTTGCGGCGGGTCGGGAAGATCACGCTGATCCGGCCGGCGTCGGCATGCTCCAGCGCTTCGGCCGCGCCGGTCCAGAACAGGCGGGTGTTCTCAGTCTCATCGACCAGCAGATCGACCGCGCCGGTGCCCAGGTCCGCCAGGTAGAAGCGGGTGTCGAAGATCCGCATGTGGCGGTGCTTGGGCCGCCAGCGGGCGAAGGGGACCAGGGCATCGAGATCGAGCTCCCAGCCCATCGCGGCGAGGGTGGGTGCCAGAGTGCCTTCGGCCAGCAGGATTTCCCGCGCGCGGCGCGCCTCGTCGAGCGAAGGACGCTGGCGGATGCCGAGGACGAGGCCGGTTTCCTCCAGCGTTTCGCG
>DKII01000148.1:4530-7709 GCA_002454125.1 Novosphingobium sp. UBA6722 | reverse complement strand
CCGCCATGGCCAACTGGCAGGCCGAACCGATCGGCCGCGAGGCCGCACCGGCGCTCGGTTCACTCTTCGCCCGCAACCCGGAACCCTTTGCGCTGCGCGATGCCGGACAGGTCTGGCGCGGCTACGAAGCCTCGGTCCTAGCACCGGCGGCGCGGGCCGAAGTGGCCGAGACCGCACCTGAACCGGCCACATCGCACCCGCTGGGCGTGGCGCGCGGGCAGGTTGCCAGCACCTATATCGTCGCCGAAGCCGAGGATGGGCTGGTGATCGTTGACCAGCACGCCGCGCATGAACGGCTCGTGCTCGAACGGCTGAAGGCAGCGGGCGGGCAGGGCGCAATGGCTGCATCGCAGGCGCTGTTGATCCCCGAAGTGGTCGAGCTGGACGAACCGGATTGCGATCGCCTGACCGAGGCCGCGCCGCAATTGGCTGACCATGGCCTCGCGCTGGAACGCTTTGGCCCGGACGCCATGCTGGTCCGGGCTGTCCCGGCTGCTCTCGCGGGCGGCAATGTGCAAGCCCTGGTCCGCGACATTGCCGATGACCTGGCGCAGAACGGCGCAGCGCTGCTGCTGGGCGAACGGCTCGATCATGTGCTGGCGACAATGGCCTGTCACGGCTCGGTCCGGGCGGGTCGGACGCTGTCGGTGGCGGAAATGAACGCCCTGCTGCGCGAAATGGAGCGCACGCCCCGTTCCGGCCAGTGCAACCATGGCCGGCCGACCTGGGTCAAGCTGGCGCTGGGGGATGTCGAGAAGCTGTTCGGGCGGCGCTAGGTCAACAGCGATATCCGTCAGGCGAGGGCAGGCGGGATCGCGGTAGATCGCCGCTGTCGATCAGCTACTCCGCCGCCAAGAGGGGATGTGCATGATCAGACCGGTTCGGAAATTTGTCGACGGCCAGCATGGCCAGATCCACCTGCGGATCGCAACGCCGGCCGCGCCAAGCAAGCGCCCGCTGGCCTGCTTGCACATGAGCCCGAAATCGGGCCGGATCTTCGCCCGGTTTATCGAAGTGGCTGCGGATGACCGGATCGTTCTGGCGCATGACTATCCCGGTTTCGGCGAATCCGATCCGCCGCCCAGTTCTCCGCCGGTTACGATTGAGGACTATGCGCAGAGCCTGTGGGATGTGGTCGATGCGCTGGGGCTCGGGGTGATTGATCTCCTCGGCTATCACACCGGGTCAGAAGTGGCGGCCGAAGCGGCGCGGCAACGGCCAAACCAGGTTGGCGGCATCGTGATGATCTCGGCGCCGGTCTTTTCGCCGGAAGAACTCAAGCTGATGCACGAAACCTATGAGCACATACCGCTCGATGTCGCAGGCACCAGATTCCGGAAGATGTGGGAAAAGGTGGTCTATCATCGCGGTCCGGGCACCGATCTGGAAGCGATGGCGATGTCCTTTGCCGAGAACCTGCGGGCCGGCGAAAACTATGAATGGGGGCACCGGGCGGCCTTTGAGTACGCCCCGAAATATCCGGCAGTCGTCGGCGCGCTGCCGCACCGGATCACCGTTTTGATGCCGGGCGATGAGTTGGCGGAATTCACGCCCCGCATTGCGCCCTATCTCACCAACGGGGAGATCATTGCCCATCCCGAATGGGGGCATGGCTTTCTCGACGCGCATACGGCGGCGGCAGTCGCAGCGGTGAAGGCTGCCCTGGGCTGAGGTTGATTGTTTTCCTACATTGCCGCTGCCCGCTACCTTCGCAGCGGCTCTTTCTAATCGTTGTTTTCGTTGCATTTCATGGCGCGCGCTCGTTCACACTGGTTGAGCAGTGTTCTGCGCGCGTGTTTCATCAACTAACTCGCCGCGACTCGGCGAAACCGCGTTGGCGACAATGAGCGTTCAGTCGCGGATTTCGGGGTTACGCACCGCGATCAGGCCGATCGAGCGGAAGGTCATGACCTTTTCGTCGTTCTGGTTGAGCACGGTCACGATCGACTTGAAGCTGCCCATTTCCGGGCGCGAGCGGCTGCGGGTCTTTTCGAGCAGCTCGGTTTCCACCCGCAGCACATCACCCGGATAGACCGGGCGGTGCCAGCGCAGCTCATCCTGCCCCGGCGAGCCAAGTCCGGCCTGCTTGCGCTCGGTGATGTTGTCGACCAGCATCCGCATGGTCATGGCGCAGGTGTGCCAGCCGCTCGCGGAGATCCGGCCGAAATGGGTCTTGGCGGCGGCCTCGTCGCTGAGGTGGAAAGGCTGCGGATCGTACTTGGCCGCGAACTCCAGCACTTCCTCGCGGGTCACCTCGTAGCGGCCGAAGCTGGCCTTGGTGCCGATTTCCAGGTCTTCGAAATAGAGCAGATCGTCGCTCATCGCCGCCTCACACGTTGAACTTGAAGTGCAGCACGTCGCCGTCCTGGATGACGTATTCCTTGCCTTCCTGGCGCAGCTTGCCGGCGTCCTTGGCCGCGGCTTCACCGCCGAGTGTGACGTAGTCGTCATAAGCAATGGTTTCGGCGCGGATGAAACCGCGCTGCATGTCGGAGTGAATTTCGCCGGCGGCTTCCGGGGCCTTCGCGCCTTGGTGGACTGTCCAGGCGCGGGCTTCCTTGGGGCCGACCGTGAAGAAGGTGATCAGGTGGAGCAGATCGTACCCTGAGCGGATCACGCGGGCGAGGCCGGTTTCGTGGAGGCCCATCTCTTCGAGGAAGACCATCCGCTCTTCCGGCTCCATGCCGATCAGCTCGCTCTCGATCGCGGCTGAGACGATCACGGCATTGGCGCCTTCGGCCTTGGCCTTTTCGAAGACCGCGGCAGAGAAGGCGTTGCCGTTAGCGGCGCTCTCTTCCTCGACGTTGCAGACGTAGAGCACCGGCTTGGCGGTGAGCAGCTGGGCCTGGTTGAACACGCGCAGTTCGTCCTCGCCTTCGGGGCGGGCCAGGCGGGCGGGCTTGCCATCGCGCAGCAGTTCGAGCGCGGGGGCGAGGACGGAGGCGATCAGTTTGGCCTCCTTGTCGCCCTGGGCAGCCTTCTTCTGTGCAGCGGGCACGCGCTTTTCCAGGCTTTCGAGATCGGCCAGCATCAGCTCGGTCTCGACTGTGTCGGCGTCTGACACCGGATCGACCCGGTTGTCGACGTGCTGGATGTCATCGTTCTCGAAGCAGCGCAGCACGTGGACGATGGCATCAACCTCGCGAATGTTGCCTAGGAACTGGTTGCCCAGGCCTTCG
>DKII01000148.1:4316-4477 GCA_002454125.1 Novosphingobium sp. UBA6722 | reverse complement strand
AGGCCTTCGCCCTTGCTGGCGCCGCGGACCAGACCGGCAATGTCGACGAAGCCGAGCTGGGTCGGGATGATCTTGGCCGAACCGGCGATGGCGGCCAGCTTGTCGAGCCGCGGATCGGGCACGCCGACATTGCCGACGTTCGGCTCGATCGTGCAGAACGG
>DKII01000148.1:0-4250 GCA_002454125.1 Novosphingobium sp. UBA6722 | reverse complement strand
GTTCGGCTCGATCGTGCAGAACGGATAGTTGGCGGCCTGGGCCGCCTGGGTCTCGGTCAGCGCATTGAACAGCGTCGACTTGCCGACATTGGGCAGACCGACAATTCCGCAACGAAACCCCATTTCACACTCCGATCGAACTGATGCGCGGCGGCCCATAGCGGGGCAGGGCGGGTTTGACCAGTTGCGGCGGCGGTGCCGCCACGTTTCACCGAATTTTCAGGGGTTGGTGGCATAGTTACCCGATGCGCAAGATCATCATTCTGCCCGCCCTTCTGGTGCTCGCCGCCTGCTCCGCCTCGCCCGAAGAGCAGGCCGCCGAGGCGCGCGCTGCCTTTGCCGCCAATGATTATGCCAAGGCGCGGATTCTGGCGGCTTCGGCGCTGGAGGCCATGCCGGGGAACAAGGACCTGATGCTGCTCCAGGCGCAGACCCTGCTGGCGCTGGGCGATGGTGCAGGGGCGGGGGCAGCCTTGCAGAAGCTTGCTGCCGCTGGCGGCGTGCCGAACCAGGCCGAACTGACGGCCGAGGCGGCCCTGCTGCGCAATGCGCCGCAAGTGGCGCGCGATGCGCTGGCCAATGCAACCTCGTCCGAGGCCGATCGGCTGCGCGGGATGGCGGCGATCCAGGATGGCGATACCGGTGCGGCTGCAGGCTTCTTTGCCAAGGCCGTGGCGGTGGGTGACAACGCCCGCGCCTTTGCCGACATGGCCCGGCTGCGGCTGATGGAGCGAGACGTTGCCAGCGCGGCGCAACTGGCCGAAAAGGCTGCCGCGCTTGCCCCGCAAACGATCGACACCCTGCTGATCAAGGGCCAGATCGCGCTGGTAAAGGGCGATCTCAAGACCGCGCTCGATACCTATAGCGATGCCGCCAAGCGTTATCCGACCAGTCTGGCCGCGCTCAACGGACAGGCGGCCGCGCTGGGCGATCTGGGCCGGTTCAAGGACATGTTGGCTGTTGCCGACAAGGCGGCCGAGGTTGCGCCCCGCAATCTCCAGGCTGCCTATCTGCGCGCTCGCGCGGGGGTGGCGCTGAAGGATTGGGAACGCGTTCGCACCACCGTTCAGCCGCTGGAGGCCGAATTGCCGGCGGTTGATCCGTTGCGCGTGCTTTATGCCGAAGCGCTGCTGAAGCTCGATCGCAGCGAACTGGCGGCGGCGCAGCTGACCCCGATCGCCCGGGCCCAGCCCGGCAACCGCCAGTTCGCCCTGCTGCTCGCCGAAGCGCGCCTGGCCGGAAAGGATGCCAAGGGCGCGATGGCGGCTCTGCAAGTGATTGCCGACAGCCAGCAGGCGCGGCCGGAAGAACTGGCGGTCATGGCCCGCGCAGCCAAGGCTGCGGGCGATCCGCGTGCGGCGGAGTACGAACGCCGCTCGAAGAATCCATCACCGCAAGTGGTCGGTGCCGACCTGGCCGAAGCCGATGCGGCGATCCAGCGCGGCGATTGGGCCAAGGCCGCGATTGCCTATGACCGCATCCTGGTCGCGACCAAGGGCGGCAATGCGCTGGTGCTGAACAACATGGCCTATGCCCAGTCGATGCTGGGCAACCATGACAAGGCGCGCAGCTTTGCCGACCAAGCGCTCAAGCTGGCGCCGGACAACGCCTCTGTGCTCGATACGGCGGGCTGGGTCCGGTTCCGGTCAGGCCAGGACCTTGAAAATGCGAAACGCCTGCTCCGCCGTGCGGCAGAACAGGCGCCTCAAAACAAGACCATCCAGTTGCACCTAGCCGAAGCCACGCGCGCTGGCGGTTAAGCCTCAGGCCAGCGCGGGCTGGACCTGGCGACGGCGGCGGGCGAAGGCTATACCGGCCAGAGCCGCGCCCAGCAGGCCAACCATGCCCGGCTCCGGAACCGGCGTGCCACCGGTGCTGGTGCTGCCGCCGGTGCTGGTCAGGGTGCCCGTGCCGCTGCCCGAGGTGATGTTGCCGGCACCCGAGATCGACTGATAGCGCACGAAGAAATCGCTGAGGGTCAGCGATGTCAGCGGCTGCGCAAAGTTCAGGGTGAACGTGCCGGTGCCGGTCTGACCATCAAGCAGACCGCCGCTGCCGCCGCCCGAGCAAGCGCCGGTCGAAGCATCCTTGAAGCACACGTCAACGCTGCCGATCCCGTTGGGATAGCTGCCATTGATCGTGGTGTAGCTGAAGGCCCCGGTCGAGCTGGCGCTCGAGATGTTGGGATCGGTGTTGAAGGCGAAGCCCGAAAGACGCGAGTTGACCGGATCGCTGGTGGTGTTGGCCAGGCTGTAGCTGAACGTATAGCTGTTGGCCGTAACACCAGTGAGGGTGAAGGCCGCGGTCGAAGTCAGACCGCTAACGGTGGTTCCGCCCGAATAGCCGTCAAACGTGAAGTTATAGGTCTGACCGATGTTCCCGGAGCCCAGGGTGATCGCATCGGCCATCGCCGGAGCGCTGGCAAAGGCCAGGCTGGCAATCACGGCCAGGGAAGAAATCTGACGGGCAATACGCATGGAAACCCCCTGCAAGCGAATGGTTGACGGCTTTCTTCGCAATCGCCGTGCCAATTGTCGAAAGCAGGGGGTTTCAGTGGTTAACGTCGCATTGGAGCTGTTAGACTTGTAAGTGAAACCGACAGAATCGGGCTAATCGTGCACCGCCTTGATCCACGGACCGAACGGCGAATTGCCCAGCCAGTTGAGCTGGGTTTCGGCCGCCACCCGGTTGATTGCTTCTTGCGGTTTGGCCCCCGGGTGAACCGCGCGGCGCAAAGGTCGACGCCCGGCCGGCAGGGCGGCAATCTCGGCGATGGCCCGCGGCACATCGAGTACGTCGGCGTTGCGTCCGCCCCCGGTTTCGGCGCCCATCCGGCCCACCAGATCGGCATAGCCAGTGGCCCGCTCGGCATCGATCCGGCCCTTCAGCTCCAGATTGTAGCGGTTGCGGTTGGACCAGACCTTGGTCGGATAGCCGCCGGGCTGGATGATGCAGACCTCGACCCCGTGCGGGGCGAGTTCATAGGCCAGCTGTTCGCTCAGGGCTTCCAGCGCAAACTTGGTTGCGGAATAGGGCCCACCCGAAGGCACGATCACCCGCCCAAGCTGCGACGAAATGTTGACGATCAGGCCCGACTTGCGCGCCCGCATCGCCGGCAGGACAGCGCGCTGGACGCGTTGCACGCCCATGACATTGGTATCGAAGGCGAGTTGCATCGCCGCCATGTCCTGCACCTCGATCGGGCCGGACTGGCCGATCCCGGCGTTGTTGATCACCACGTCGAGCGCGCCGCCCGCCAGCCGCTCCGCCTCGCGCACGGCTTTAAGCACCTGATCGTCCTTGGTTACATCCAGCGGCAGGATCGTGATGTCGAGCTTTTCAGCCTTCGCAGCAGCGGCAAGCTCGGTGGCTTCCGGGCGCGGCAAGTTGCGCATGGTCGCGAAGACCTTGGCGCCAAGCCGGGCATAGAGCAGCGCGCCCGCATAGCCGAAGCCCGAAGAGGCGCCGGTCACCAGAAACGACTTGCCCTTGAGTGAGGGTGCCTCGCTGGCGTTTGCCTTGCCGGCGGTTAGCGCCGCAGCGGAAGCGGCGCTGGCGGCAATCAGGTTGCGGCGGGTCAACTTGGTCATCATCTGCTCCTCAAGCCCATCCAGGGCCTTAGGTACCGCAGCCGGATGCCAACTCAAGCCCGGGATAAAGTCGCTAGCCAGGCATCCGTCTCGCGCGGGTGGCGAAAGCGCAGGACCTGGCCCGTGAAGCTGCTGAGGGCTGCAGCATTGCGGTGCTGCCAGGCTCGGCGGAAATTCAGGACATAAAGCAGGAATTCGAGGTTGAGGTTTTCCGGGCAGTCCTCGGTCATGTCCGGCCGCGCCGTGCCGCGGTATTGCCACCAGCGCTTGAACACCCGGCCCAGGCATAGCCAGGTCGGATAGTCGAGCCAGACGACCGTATCGGCGCGGGCAATCCGCATCGGCATGGTCGAGCCGTAATTGCCATCGATGATCCAGCGCTCGCCGGCCAGGACTTCGGCCAGTTCGGCGCGGCCTTCCTCGCGGTCGCGCTCGACCCAGCCGGGCAGCCAGAACAGCTTGTCGAGATGGAACAACGGCAGGCCGGTGCGCCCGGTCAGGGCGTGTGACAGCGTCGATTTGCCGGCTCCGGGCGAGCCGATTACGAGGATCCGCTGCATGGCGCTCAATCCTGCAGCCGCAGGGCCAGATCACTCATGAACCGGGTGTCCTCACCCTTGGCCAGCCATTCCGCTTCGGCGGCAATGCCGCCGAGCATTG
>DKII01000093.1:5800-5970 GCA_002454125.1 Novosphingobium sp. UBA6722 | reverse complement strand
GGAACCCGGCTGGGCCCGATCGAGCGACACGACGCGCGGATTGTAGGTCAGCCCACCCAGCACGCTGTCGATCGCCCGCTGGCTCACCCCTTGCCCCAGCGCCTTGGCGGCGACGAGTTGCAGGTAGGACTGAAAGCCGGTGTCAGGGGCGGGCGAAGCCGGCACGGCTT
>DKII01000093.1:0-5702 GCA_002454125.1 Novosphingobium sp. UBA6722 | reverse complement strand
GGCCCGGCCTGCGGCGGCGAAGGCATCGAAAACGCCGCCGCTGCCGCACCCAGCGGAAAAGTAACCCAGATTCGGCGCAGCAAGCTCATCTGCGCAACCTTGGCACAGCCCGGACGATTCGGAAAATCCAACGGGCGTGACAATCCGGCGCTTTGGCGCTAGCGGGCGTTTCACTGGTAAGGACAGGTGGCCGAGTGGTTTAAGGCAGCGGTCTTGAAAACCGCCGTGGGTGCAAGCTCACCGTGGGTTCGAATCCCACCCTGTCCGCCAGTTCAGAACAAACGCCCGCCCAGCGGAACGCCCTTGTCAGGGGCGAACAGCACCACGGCACCCTGCTCGTCCGGAAAGCCCAGGGTCAGCACCTCGGACATGAACTTGCCGATCTGGCGCGGGGGGAAGTTGACCACGGCGGCAACCACGCGGCCCGGAAGATCTTCCAGCGCATAGTGCTCGGTGATCTGGGCCGAAGAGCGCCTTACGCCGATCACCGGGCCAAAATCGATCGTCAGCTTGTAAGCCGGCTTGCGCGCCTCAGGGAACGCCTCCGCCGCGACGATGCGGCCGACCCGGATATCGACCTTGAGGAAGTCCTCGAAGGTGATCGGATCGGCCGCAGGATCGCCTGGCGAATGCGTGACGTGCATCGCGGCTTAGATGTGGAGCGCGCGCCCGTAAGCGGCGAGAACGCTTTCGTGCATCATCTCGCTGAGCGTCGGGTGCGGGAAGACCGTGGCCATCAGTTCGGCCTCGGTGGTCTCTAGCGTCTTGCCGACGACGTAGCCCTGAATCAGCTCGGTCACTTCGGCGCCGACCATGTGGGCACCCAGCAATTCGCCAGTCTTCGCGTCAAACACGGTCTTGATGAAGCCTTCCGGCTCACCCAGCGCGATCGCCTTGCCGTTGCCGATGAACGGGAAGGTCCCGGCCTTGACCACGTGACCGGCTTCCTTGGCCTTGGCTTCGGTCAGGCCGACCGAGGCGACCTGCGGGTGGCAATAGGTGCAGCCCGGGATATTGCGGCGGTCCATCGCGTGCGGGTGGACATCCTTGTTGCCCAGTTCCTTGGCGATGCTTTCCGCCGCAATCACGCCTTCGTGGCTGGCCTTGTGGGCGAGCCATGGACCGGGCGTGACGTCGCCGATCGCCCAGAGGCCCTTCACGTTGGTACGGCCGTAATCGTCGATCGCGATGATCCCGCGCTCGGCCTTCACGCCCAGGGCTTCGAGGCCGATGCTCTCGGTGTTGGGAACGATGCCAACCGCGACAATCACATGGCTGAAATCGCTGGTGACGACCTTGCCGTCCTTGCCCTTGATCGCCGCCTTCACGCCCGACGCGGTGACGTCGAGCTTCTCGACCCCGGCCCCGGTCATGATCGTCATGCCCTGCTTGACCAGCGCCTTTTCAAGGAAAGCCGAAACGTCGGCATCCTCAACCGGGACGATCCGGTCCATCATTTCGACGACCGTAACCTCGCTGCCCATGTCATTGTAGAAGCTGGCAAACTCGATCCCGATCGCGCCGGAGCCGATGACCAGCAGCTTGCTGGGCAGTTCCTGCGGGACCATCGCGTGACGATAGGTCCAGACGCGCTTGCCGTCTGCGGGAGCGAAAGGCAGGTCACGGGCGCGGGCGCCGGTGGCGACGATAATGTGCTTGGCAGTGAGGGTCTCGGTGCCCTTGTCACCGGTAACTTCCAGCTTGCCCGCCCCTTTCAGGACCCCGGTGCCCATGTGCACCGCGATCTTGTTCTTCTTCATCAGGTGGGTGACGCCCTGGTTAAGCTGCTTGGCCACACCGCGGCTGCGCTTGACCACCGCTTCCAGGTCAGCGCGGATATTGTCGGCCGCCAGGCCATAGGCGGCGGCGTGCTTCATGTTGTGCAGCACCTCGGCCGAACGCAGCAGCGCCTTGGTCGGAATGCAGCCCCAGTTGAGGCAGATCCCGCCCAGGTTCTCGCGCTCGACGATGGCGGTCTTGAGGCCCAGCTGCGCGCAGCGGATCGCCGCGACATAGCCGCCGGGACCCGAGCCAAGGATGATGACGTCGTACTGTTCAGACATCGAACTCTCCGGAATTTGTCTTGGCTTGGCTTATGCAAGCAGCCCGAGGGGCTGTTCCACTAGCTGTTTGAAGGCCTGCATCAGCGCTGCACCATCGGCCCCGTCAATCGCGCGGTGATCGAAGCTGCCGGTGGCCGACATGACCGTGGCGACCGACAGCGCGCCATCGACCACATAGGGCCGCTGCTCGCCCGCACCGACGGCCAGGATCATCGCCTGGGGCGGATTGATCACGGCATCGAACTGCTTGATCCCGAACATGCCGAGGTTCGACAGGCTGGCTGTGCCGCCCTGGTATTCATGCGGCTGCAGCTTGCCTTCGCGGGCCTTGCCGGCGAGTGCGGTCATTTCCTTGGAGATATGCGAGACCGACTTGGTCCCGGCATCGACGATGATCGGCGTGATCAGGCCCGAAGGCGCGGCGACGGCGACCGAGATGTCCGAGCGCGCGTACTTGCGCAGCTCATCACCGGCAAAGCTGACGTTGCACTTGGGCACAATCTCCAACGCCTTGGCCAGCGCCTTGATCATCAGGTCATTGACCGAGAGCTTCACGCCCTGCGGCTCAAGCGCCTTGTTCAGCTCACCGCGCAGCTCGAGCAGGGCATCGAGCCGGACATCGACCGTGAGGTAGATGTGCGGAATGGTCTGCTTGGCCTCGGTCAGGCGGCGAGCGATGGTCTTGCGGACGTTGTTGAGCTTTTCGGCTTCGTAGGGGATGCCGAAGTCTGGAACCGCAGCGGGCGCTGGCGCAGCAGTCGGCGCAGGCGCAGCGGCCGGAGCCGGCGCGGACGGCGCAACGGCGCCACCAGCGGCCGCCTCGATGTCAGCCTTGACGATCCGACCATTGGGGCCAGTGCCAGTCACCTTGGAGAGGTCAACGCCCAGTTCAGCCGCAAGCCGCTTCGCGAGGGGCGAGGCGACAACGCGGTCTTCGGCGTTAGCCTTTGGCGCGGCAGCGACTGGGGCCGGTGCCGGGGCAGCAACCGGTGCGGGAGCTGGAGCAGCCTCTGCCTTGGGAGCCGGGGCCGCAGCCTTGGGCGCGACCGGTGCGGCGTCCTCGTCATCGGTCGCGAGTGTGGCGATCACCGCGCCAACCTTCACGCCTTCCGAACCTTCCGGAACGGAAATGGCGACAATCGTGCCTTCGTCCACGGCTTCGAATTCCATCGTTGCCTTGTCGGTTTCGATCTCGGCCATGATGTCACCGGATGAAACCTTGTCGCCAACCTTCACCAGCCATTTGGCGAGGGTGCCCTCTTCCATTGTGGGCGAGAGGGCGGGCATCTTGATCTCGATCGGCATCGGTCGGGTAAGTCCTGCTGGGGAGTGATTTGCCGTTACGTCTCTGGCCAAAACTGCGCGCAAGGGCAAGGTTCTTGCGCGGAATACGATTGTAGCGGATATGATGGCCGGCAGAAGGGGCTAGCCGATGCGTGTCTATCTGGTGATCATGGATGAGACCGACGAGGCCAGCGTCGCCTTGCGCTTTGCTGCACGCCGGGCTGCCCGCACCGGCGGTGCCTTGCACCTGCTCGCCCTGATCCCGCGCCAGCCCTTTGTGGCTTTCGGGGGTATTCAGGCCACGATCGAGGAAGAAGCGCGCGTCCGGGCCGAAGCACTGGTAACCAGCGCCGCCGGCGCGGTGATGGGCGACAGCGCCAGTCCGCCGACGATCTCGGTCCGGCAGGGCGAAGGCGTGGCGGTGATCCGCGATTACCTAACCGAACACCCTGAAGTCTCGGCACTCGTGCTGGGCGCCGCGGCGAGCGGCGGGCCGGGTCCGTTGGTCAACCACTTCGTCGGGATTGCCGGGCAGCTGCCCTGCCCGGTTTACGTCATTCCCGGCAGCATCAGCGACGCCGATCTCGAGCGACTGGGCTAGCTTGCCCTAGCGCTTCTTGCCGCGGCCCTGGTGCCGGATATTCCCCGGCCGTCCACGCTGACCAACCAGATGATTCCCGCGCTTCTTGAGCGGCAATTGCATGGGCCGCCCGCGCGGTTCGATCGGCGCGCCGACGTGGTCTTCCGGTTCGAACTTGAGCGCCCCGGTCAGCGGGTTGGCTTCGGCCAGGCGGAGGCGCAGGCGGTCACCCATGGCAAAGCGGGTATGGCCGCTATCACCCACCAGCACCTTTGCGCGCTCGTCGAAATAGAAGCGCTCGTCACCCAGCGTTGAAACGGGGACCAGGCCATCGCCGCCCAGGCTGATGATCGTGGCGAAGAGACCGAACTTCTGCACGCCGGTCACCCGGCATTCGAACACCTCACCCACCCGCGCCGAGAGCCAGGCGGCGACATAGCGGTCAATCGTCTCGCGCTCGGCCTCCATCGCGCGGCGTTCCGCGGCGCTGATCGCGTCGCTGATGCGCGAGAGGTCGCTGCGATCGCGGTCGGACAGGCCCGAACGCGGCGGAATGTCGCCCTTGGGCTGCGGCTGCTCCAGCCCGAAACCATCGACCAGCGCGCGGTGCACCAGCAAGTCGGCATAGCGCCGGATCGGCGAAGTGAAGTGCGCGTAAGAACCCAGCGCCAGCCCGAAGTGCCCGGCATTGCGCGGGCCATAATAGGCCTGGGTCTGGCTGCGCAGCACGGCCTCCATGATCAGCGCCTTCTCGGCCTCGTCCGCCACATCTTTCAGCATGCGGTTGAAGAGTCCGGGCGTGATCACCTGGCCCAGCGCGAACTTGCGGTCAAAGGTCGCCAGATAATCCTTGAGCGACATCAGCTTTTCGCGGTTGGGCGGCTCGTGGATGCGGTAGACGATCGGGGCGACCTTGCTCTCCAGCGCCTTGGCCGCCGCAACGTTTGCCGCAATCATGAAATCCTCGACCACGCGGTGCGCATCGAGCCGTTCGCGCAGCGCAATCTCGGTGATCCGGCCGGCCTCGTCGAGCTTTACCCGTCGCTCGGGCAGGTCAAGGTCAAGCGGATCGCGGTCCGTCCGGGCGCGTTCCAGCGCGCGCCAGGCGTCCCACAGATTGACCAGGTGCGGCGCAGCATCGCCTTCGTCGATCCGGCGCTGGGCCTCTTCGTAGGCAATGACCTCATCAATCCGCACCAGCGCGCGGGTAAAGCGCCAGTCGGTGACCTTGCCATTGGCGGCGATCGTCAGATGGCAGGCCATGGCGGCACGGTCTTCCCCGGCGCGGAGCGAACAGACATCGGCGCTCAGTACTTCGGGCAGCATCGGCACGACCCGGTCCGGGAAATAGACCGAATTGCCCCGCTCGCGCGCCGAACGATCCAGCGCACCACCGGGACGGACATAGAAGCTGACGTCAGCAATGGCGACGAGGGCGCGAAAGCCCCCTTCCCCGTCCGGCTCGGCCCAGATCGCATCGTCATGATCGCGCGCATCGCTGGGGTCGATCGCGACGATCGGCAGGTGACGCAGGTCTTCGCGGTGATCGGGGCTGAGCGGCAGTTTCGCGGCGCGCTGGGCTTCCTCGATCGCTTCGGATGAGAAGGCGTATGGGATGCCGTGCTTGTGGATCGCGATCAGGCTGAAGGCCTTGGGCGCCAGCGGATCGCCCAGCACATCGGTGACCTTCACGCCCGAGCGCGGACTGCGCCCGGCCGGCTCGGCCAGCACCAGTTGCCCGGCCTCCGCCCCGCCGAGGTCGGCAATCGGCTGCG
>DKII01000052.1:2664-26753 GCA_002454125.1 Novosphingobium sp. UBA6722 | reverse complement strand
CGAGCCGCTGGCGCTGCGCCAGCCGGTCGCGCTGCGCGGCGGCCTGTTCCCGCTGCGCCACGCCCGGGTCCGCTGGCGCCAGGGCGCGGCCCACGGTCTGGTGTTCGTCGAGGGCTTCCTGCTCGACGAACTGGCCCTGCTGGTCGCAAAGCTGCAAAATCGTTCCCAATCATCACGTTTGCGACCGCCCGTTAACTACTGATTAGGCATTTTCCTTCACGTCTGGGTGACGCCAGAACGAAGGGGGCCTTAATGTCGGTGCAGAGCTTTGCGAGCGGACACCAGCCGCGCGAGACCGCAGTGGACGTCGCGATCATCGGCGCCGGTCCGGCTGGCCTGACCGCGGGCTACCTGCTGACCAAGCAGGGCCTGACCGTTGCGATCATCGAGAAGGACAAGACCTACGTTGGCGGGATCAGCCGCACGGTCGAACACGAAGGCTATCGCTTCGACATCGGCGGCCACCGCTTTTTCTCGAAAAGTCAGCAGGTTGTCGACCTGTGGAACGAGATCCTGCCGGACGATTTCATCCAGCGCCCGCGGATGAGCCGGATCTATTACGAGGGCAAGTTCTATTCCTATCCGCTGCGCGCCTTCGAGGCGCTGTGGAACCTGGGGATCGTCCGTTCGACCCTGTGCATGATCAGCTTTGCCAAGGCCAAGGCCTTCCCGAACAAGAACGTCAAGTCGTTCGAGGACTGGACCGTCAACCAGTTCGGCCACAAACTCTACTCGATCTTCTTCAAGACCTATACCGAGAAGGTCTGGGGCATGCCCTGCGACGAAATGAGCGCCGACTGGGCCGCCCAGCGGATCAAGGGCCTCTCGCTGTGGGGCGCCGTCGTCGATGGCCTCAAGCGCAGCCTGGGCCTCAACAAGGCACCCAATGACGGGATGCAGACCAAGACCCTGCTCGAAACCTTCCGCTATCCGCGGCTGGGCCCGGGCATGATGTGGGATGCCGCGCGCGACAAGATCGTGGCGACCGGCAAGGGCCAGGTGCTGATGGGCCACGGCCTCAAGCAGCTTGCCAGCGACAGCGAAGGCGGCTGGCGGATGACCGCAACCGGTCCGGTCGGCGATGTCATGATCCGCGCCCGCCATGCCATCAGTTCCGCCCCGATGCGCGAACTGGCCGCCCGCCTGCACCCGCTGCCGGCCACCAGCTTCAATGCCAAGCAGCTCAAGTACCGCGACTTCCTGACCGTCGCGCTGAAGATCCGCGCCGACGAGGACATGTTCCCCGACAACTGGATCTACATCCATGACAGCAAGGTGAAGGTTGGCCGGATCCAGAACTTCCGCTCGTGGTCGCCCGAAATGGTGCCCGATCAGGGCGTGGCCTGCGTTGGCCTCGAATACTTCTGCTTCGAAGGCGACGGCCTGTGGTCGCTGCATGACGATGACCTGGTTGCGCTCGCCACCCGCGAGATGGCCCAGCTTGGCCTGGTTTCGGCCGAGCAGGTGATCGGCGGCGTCGTGGTGCGCCAGGAAAAGGCCTATCCGGTCTACGACGAGGACTATGCCGCCCACGTCGATGCCATGCGCCGCGAGCTGGAAGCCGCCTGGCCCAGCCTGCACCTGGTTGGCCGCAACGGCATGCACCGCTACAACAACCAGGACCACGCGATGATGACCGCCATGCTGACGGTCGAGAACATCGTGGCCGGCAGCCGGATCTACGACACCTGGTGCGTCAACGAAGATGCCGAATACCACGAAGCCGGCAGCGAAGGGGCCCAGCAGACGCTGCCCCCGGCGCGGGCCGAACTGACCGAAGACCAGGCCGCGGCGCTCGCCTCGGTCCGCGCGGTTCCGCGCAAGGTCGCCTGATCCATGAACGCCCTGATCGCTGCTGTGCAATCCAGACTAGGAGCCGCCAAGATGGCTACTGCCCCGCTGACTGCCACCACTGCCAAGCTGCCGCGTCCACCGATCCCGCACCACGAGTGGCGGCACCTGGCCAACTGGCTGCTGGCCTGGGTTGTGCTGGCCAACCTTGGCTATATGCTGATGTGGATCATCGGCGCGCCGCCGCGCCACAGCGAGATCCTGATGATCGGGGTGGTCGGTCTGATCGTCCGCAGCCAGGTCCGGTGGGTCCAGTACCTCGCCTTCATCGGCGTCTCGCTTTACAGCTTGCTCGGCTTTATCGCCGCGCTGTTCAACCTGGCGATCAGTTCGCTCCTTCACAGCTTCGGTTTCTTCCTGGAGCTCGATCCCAGCCAGTCGATCGAATATGTCATTGCCGGTTCGGCGGTGGTCCTGCTGTGCGGGATCGCCTGGAAGGCGCTGCACCGCCCGGCCAGCTTTGCCGATATCCGCGTCGTGCTGATTGCCGGGGCAGTGGTCATTTCGCTGTCGCTGTTCGACAAGTGGATGAGCTTTGACATGCGCGGCCATTACAAGCGCCTGGCCGAAGCCGGCGCGCCGTTCGAATCCGCCCGCAGCAAGTCCGGCCTGCTCAGCGCTGCCCATGCCAATGGCCGCAACGTGATGGTGATCGTGGTCGAATCGCTCGGCCTGCCCAACGGCAACCCCGAACTGCAGAAGCTGCTGTTCGCCCGCTACAAGACCCCCGAGGTAAAGGCCAAGTTCGACCTGAGTTTCGGCAGCACCACCTATTACAATTCGACCACCGCTGCCGAAATCCGCGAGCTGTGCGGCCGCTGGGGCGATTACCAGGAATTGGTCGAGGCCAAGGACAGCACCTGCCTGCCCGCCGAACTGGCGCGCAAGGGCTATGAAACCCGGGCCTATCACAGCTTCACCGGCGATTTCTTCGACCGCCAGTACTGGTATCCCAACATCGGCTTCCAGCACCAGACCTTTGGACCGGAGCTGCTGGCCAAGGGCGCACAGGATTGCGGCGGCGTGTTCCCCGGCGCCTGCGACCGTGACGTGCCGCGCCAGCTGGCCGCCCAGCTGAAGGCTGCGACCAAGCCGCAGTTCATCTACTGGCTGACGGTCAACTCGCACCTGCCGGTGCCGACCGGCAGCAATCTCAACGTCGATCGCTGCGGCCAGGTTTCGCCCGAGCTGTCGGAAAAGTTCCCGATGGTCTGCCGCCAGGTTGGCCTGTGGTCCCAGCTTGATGCTGCGTTCGTCAAGGAAATCACTGCGCCCGATTTCCCGGCAACCGACATCCTGATCGTGGGCGATCACATGCCGCCCTACTTCGATCGCAAGACCCGCTCGCAGTTTGCGCCGGACCGGGTGCCCTACATCATGCTGCGCTGGAAGGGCGAGGCCAAGCCGGCCACGGCAGCCGCACCGCAACTCGCCGCCGCCACCAAGGCAAAGTGATCAGAGGCCAGTGACCACCGCCAACGCCATGCTCAACCGCACTATCCTGCCCCTGCTGCGTGCCCAGTGGTTCGCCTATCTGCTGGTCAGCGCCGTCGCGCTGGCTGGTGACATGGCCGCCTTTCTAGCGCTGCTGGGTGCCGGGATTGCCCCGGCGCTGGCCGGCGCGGCGGGCTATAGCTTTGGCATCGTCGTGCACTGGATCCTCTCCAGCCGGCTGGTCTTTGCCCTGCGCGCGGCACCCGGCGGCACGGCCCGGATGCGGCAGAAGGCCGAATTCGTCGGCTCGGCCCTGATCGGCCTGGTGCTGACCACCTTTATCGTCGGACTGGGCGATACGGTCGGGATCGACCCGCGCCTGGCCAAGGGCGTAGCCATCGCGGTCAGCTTTACCACCACCTGGCTGCTGCGCAGTCGCATCGTTTTCCGCTAGCATCGCGCCATGCTGCGCGCAGAGCTTGCCAAGGAGGGACCGCCCACCCTGGCCCTGGTCCTGGTGATCTGGGCGGTCTGGGCGCTGTTCCGGCTGGCGCTGCTGCCGCTGACCGGCACCCAGCTGCCTGATCCCGATGATTACATGCGCCTGCTTGAGGTGCGCGACCTGCTGGCCGGGCAGGCCTGGTTCGATATGACGCAGTACCGCATGGGCCCGCCCGACGGCGCCAGCATGCACTGGTCGCGGCTGATCGACCTACCGCTGGCCGGACTGATCCTGCTGCTCGATACGGTGCTGCCGCGCAGCCTGGCCGAGCTCGCCGCCATGGCGCTGGTCCCGCTGCTGTGGCTGCTGCCGGCGCTGCTGGCCCTGCGCGACATGGCGAAAAGCCTGGCCCTGCCGCGCGCCGCCGCGCTGCTGGCGCTGGCGCTGTTCCAGATGTTCCCGCTGCTGCCCGGCAACTTCGCGCCGCTGCGGATCGATCACCACACCGCCCAGTCGGTCGCCGCCCTGGCTTGCGGCGCGCTGTTGCTGCGCACCGGCTCGCACCGCGCAGCGCTGGCCTGCGGATTGATCGGTGCGGCCTGGGCGGTGATTTCGCTGGAGGCGCTGCCGCTGCTGGCGGCCCTGGCCGGGCTTTACGGGCTGCGCTGGGCGCTGGCGGGGGATCGTTCGCTCCCCTGGTTCCTTGGCGCGCTGGCCGGCGCGGCGACGCTGCTGTCGCTGGCGACACGCCCGCTGAGCGAACTGACCGGGCCCTATTGCGATGTCGTTCGCCCGGGCCATCTCGCCGCCTTTGCCGCCGCCGCGCTGGCTGCGCTGGTGCTGCCCTGGCTGCCGGGACGAAACACCCACCGCGGCCGCCTGATCGGACTGGGCCTGGTGCCGCTCGCCGCCATTCCGGCCGCGCTGGCCGGGCTGGGTGCCTGCGCGACCAACCCGTTCGGCCAGCTCGATCCGCTGCTTCAGACCTGGTGGTACACCTTCGTGCTGGAGGGCCGTCCGGTCTGGCACCAGCCGCTCTCGATGGCCTTCACGCTGGTCTGGACGATCGTGGTGATCGCGGCCGGCTGGCGGCTGGCGCGCCGCGAGCACCTGCCGGCCGAGCGCTGGGACCTGCTGACCGGCTATGCCCTGGCCGCCGGAGCCTATTCGCTGCTGGTCATGCGCGAAGGGCTGGCCGCACAATTGCTGGCGATACCCTTTGCCGCGCTGCTGCTGGTCCACTGGCTGCCGCGCGCCCGCGCCATTCCTGCCGCCTTGCCGCGGATCGCCGCGACTCTGGCGGTTGTTGCGCTGTGCACCCCGACTTTCGGAAGCGCCGCGCTAAAGCGGTTCGATCACGCCGCCGGCAGCTCGGCCGTGGCGGGCACCGATCCCGCGCTGGGCACCTGCGATTACAGCACGCTCACCCGCCTGCCGCGCGGCCACCTGTTCGCGCCGCTTGATCGCGGGCCGGAAATCCTGGTGCGCACCGGCCATACCGTGGTTTCCGGGCCCTATCACCGCAACCAGACCCGGATGGTCGACGTGATCGCCGCCTTTACCGGCGATCCGGCTGATGCCGCGGCGATCATCCGCCGCAATGGCGCGACCCATGTGGTCGCCTGCCTCAGCTCCAGCGAGATCCCGACCTATGGCCAGGCCCGCGCCGACAATCTGGCCAACCTGATCGCCAATGGCCGCCCGCCGGCCTGGCTGGCGCCGGTGCCGGGGTTCGAATCCGGGCCGCTCAGGGTCTACGCGGTCAGGTAGGGCGGAACAGCAGCGCGTCGCCGTTCATGCAATAGCGCTTGCCGGTCGGCTTGGGGCCATCATCGAAGACGTGCCCCAGGTGCCCGCCGCACTTGATGCAGTGCACTTCGGTGCGGGGATAGCCCACCTCGTAATCGACCGACTTGCCGATCGAGCCGGGCACCACATCCCAGAAACTGGGCCAGCCGGTCCGGCTGTCATACTTGGTGGCGCTGGAATAGAGCACGTTGCCATCGGCCGCGCAGACGAACACGCCCTTGCGCTTTTCATGCAGCAAGGGCGAAGAACCGGGCACTTCGGTGCCCTTCTGGCGCAGGATGTAATACTGCTCCGCCGTCAGCCGCTTCTTCCATTCGGCATCGCTGAAGCGGATCGGATAGGTCCGGGCCTCGGCCGTGCCGCTGCCGCAGGCGGCCAGCACCACCAGCGCCGAGCCGGCACCCAGCCAGCGCAGCATCCCGCGGCGAGAGTGGGTTTGTGAATCGGTCATTGCCGCATCATTCGTCATCCGGCACCCGATTGTTACACAGCCGTCAGAACTTGCTGAGCGTGACGCCCAGCTTGCGGAAGCCGTGGACGAAGTTGGCGCGGACCCGTTCGACCTTGCCGGTCACGTTCACGCGCATCCGGCGTTCGTGCATTTCCTCAAGCAGGATCTTGAGCTGCAGTTCCGCCAGGCGCGCACCGACGCAGCGGTGGATGCCATAGCCGAAGGAAAGGTGGCGGCGGGCGTTCTCACGCGTGATGTCCAGCTTGTCCGGGTTCTCGAACACGGTCTCGTCGCGGTTGGCGCTGATGTACCACAGGATCAGCTTGTCACCTTTCTTGACCTGGTTGCCGAACAGATCGGCATCATCGGTCGCGGTGCGGCGCATGTGGGCCAGCGGGGTGACATAGCGGATGCATTCCTGCACCGCGTTGGGGATCACCGAGGGATCGCTTTCAAAGATCGCGCGCTGGTCCTGGAACTGGTTCAGCCCGTGGACGATGCCCGACATGGTGTTGCGGGTGGTATCGTTGCCGCCGACGATCAGCAGGACGAGGTTGCCCATGAACTCCTGCGGGCTCATGTGGTTCATCGCGTCCGAATGGATCATCATCGAGATCAGGTCGCGGCTTGGCGGGGCGCCGGTCCGCTCAACCCACAGCCGCTGGAAATAGCTGGCCATTTCGAGCAGGATTTCGTGCCGGGTATCGGCCAGCTCGCGCGCCAGGCCCAGCTCGACATCGCCGGCCCAGTCCGACCAAAAGGTCAGCAGGCGGCGGTCTTCCCACGGGAAGCCGAACAGGATCGCCAGCATGCCGGTGGTCAGTTCGATCGAGACCTTGTCGACCCAGTCGAATTCCTCACCCCAGGGCAGGCTGTCGAGCGTGGCGGCGGTGCGCATCCGCACTTCGGCCGCCATCTTGTCAATCTCGCCGGGGGTGAAGGCCGGGGCGACGGTCCGGCGCTGGCCGGTGTGTTCGGGCCGATCCATCGCGATGAACATCGGCAGGCGGCGTTCTTCCAGCCGCTCGGGCGTCATGTCGGCGGGCGGATCGCCGATCGTGATCCCGCCGTGCTGCCACGACGAGGAGAACAGTTCGGGCAGCGATTCGACGTGCTGGATCGTCTTGACCGTGGTGACATTCCAGTAATCGCCATAAGGCGTGCCGGTGACCTTGTTGACCGGGGCCTGGGCGCGCATCTCGGCAAAGATCGGCTGCCAGCGGTCCTCGACATAGATGTCAGAACGCGAGACATCCCACGGGTGGGTGTGGACCGGCAGGTTCTGGCCATATTCCTTCAGCCAGGCCTCAAACGCCTCGGTCGCAGTGGGTGAGTTGCGGTATTTGAACGGGGCATCGGCGATCTGGGTGGCCATGGTTTTTCCTCTCTGCCGCGAGTCTTCGCAATCAGTTTCCCATCAAGACCTACTTGGTCTAACTTACCGGAGAGTCAATAGTGTCTCCGGAATGGACCGGATTCAGCGCACGGCCTGCCGCGCGAACAGCCGCCCCGCCAATCGCCGCCAAGGTCCCTTGCCGTCACTACGGGCCGGCCCGCTCTTCATCACCCAGCGCCGGAACAGCGTTGCCCCGACCCGGACGAAGACCGCCACGCAGACCACCTGCCAGGCCAGCGCCAGGACATGCGGCAACAACGCATCGCTCTGCGCCGCGCGGGCCAGCATCGCGAAAGGCGAGCTGAACGGCACCACCATCGCCGCCAGCTCCATGGCGGTTCCCGGCCGGGCCATCGCCCACGAGGCGAAGAAGAAGTTGAGCAGCTGGAGCATGGTAACGGGCATCGACAGGGTCTGCACTTCGCGCACCGTCGTCGCCATCGAGCCGATCGCCAGGAACAGCGAGCCAAGCAGCAGGTAGCCCATCGCGAAATAGGCCGTACCCAGCAGGAAGAACAGCGGCCAGCCGACCGCCGGGGACGGATACTGGCCAAGATCGTTGCCGGACCCGAGCCAGATCGCGCTGCCCGCCGTGGCCCAGACCGCGATCCCGACGAAGGAAACCGCCAGCATGGCAAACAGCTTGCCCAGGAACACCGCGTCCATCGGGATCGCAGCGGCCAGAACCTCGATGATCTTGTTGCCCTTTTCCTCGACCAGGTTGGACAGGACCATGCCGGCCAGCAGCATGGTGAGCAGGAACAGGACGGTCTGGCCCAGCTGCGCGGTCACCATCCGGCTGCGCGCCTCGTCGGCCGTGGTGGCCAGCTTGACCGGGGCCAGATCGACCGCCGGATAGTCGGTCCCGCCGGCGCGCTGCGCCTCGGCGGCCAGCACCGCGACCGGCCCGCGCCAGGCGGCGATCCGCTCCTTGGGACCGGACAGCACCGGCTTTTGCAGGTCACCCGTGACCACGGCGGCCAGGTTGACGCGCTTGTCCTGCATGGCGGCCGCGACATCAAAGCGTTCGCCGGGGCGCACCGCCTTGACCACGACCAGTTCGGGCACGGCGCTGCCCAGTTGCGGCTCCAGCCGCTCACGCGCGGCGATCAGCGCCTGGGCATCGGCGGCCGACATGGCCACGCCCAGCTCGGGCCGGGCGGCATTGCTTTGCACTTCCTTGCCGATCCCCCCGGCCAGTCCACCGACCAGCAGCGGGAACAGCGGACCCAGCAGGAAGAAGAAGAACGAGCGCGAGAACAGGATCGCGGTGAAATCGCGCCGGGCGATGACAAAGGCGGCAGCGAGGGTTGAAAGACGTCCGGTCATGTCAGCGGGGCTCCTCGCCATTGCCTTCTTCAAGCGCGCGCGCCGCAGCCTCACCGGCGATGGCGACGAAGGCATCGTGCAGCCCGGCGCGTTCGATCGAGAGCGAGAGGATCCCCGCCTCCCCCTCGATCAGGGCGCGCAGCAGCGGCTCGATTCCGCTTTCGGGCAGCGAGAACAGCCAGAAATTGCCTTCGTGCCGGGCATCGGCCGGCAACGCGGCGCGCCAGGCCCCCTCGGTCGCCCGCGTTTCCAGCCGGACCTGCGGCCGGATCCGGTCCCGCGCCACGTCGACCGGCCCGGCGAACGGCACCTTGCCCCCGGCGATGATCGCTACTTCATCGCACAGCCGCTCGGCATGGGCGATCACGTGGGTCGAGAAGATCACCGTCGTGCCCTTGGCCGCCAGCGCGCGGATCATCTTTTCCAGCTTGCCCTGGTTGAGCGCGTCGAGGCCCGAGAACGGCTCGTCAAACACCACCAGCCGCGGTTCGTGGACTAGCGTGCCAAGCAATTGCACCTGCTGGGCCATGCCCTTGGAGAGCTGGCGGATCTGGCGTTCGGTCGCATAGCCCAGGCCATGCTCTTCGAGCAGCGCCTTGCCGCGCGTGCGCCCTTCGGCCAGCGGCAGGCCGCGCAGCGCGCCAAGGAAGGCAATCGCCTCATAGGCCTTCATCGCCGGATAGAGCCCGCGCTCTTCGGGCAGATAGCCGATCGCGTGGCTGATCTCGTGCGGGCGGTCATGCCCCAGCACGCGGCGCACGCCTTCATCGGGATCGATGATGCCCAGCAGCATCCGCAGCGTCGTGGTCTTGCCCGCGCCGTTGGGGCCAAGAATGCCGTAGATCGCGCCTTCGGGGACGGAGATATCGACCCCGTCAACCGCGGTGAAGCCGTCGAACCGCTTGACCAGGCCTCGCGCTTCGATTGCCAGCGGACGTCCCGCGCCACTCGTCTCTGCGGCGCCGAGATTGCCCGCCATCTGCCATTCCCCTAGCTTCATAGATTGCGGCCACTATGGAGGCGGCGTGAACAGGAGCAACCAGAAGTTTGGTTAACGCCGCGGAAATCATGGGCCTTAAGGCCGATCTGGCCCGCGAGGCGGCGCGGCTGGGCTTTGCTGCCTGCGGGGTAACCGCGGCGGCGGAGGACCCGTTGCGCGCCCGGCGGCTGGAGGAATGGCTGGACCAGGGCCGCCACGGCGCGATGGACTGGATGGAGGCCCGCGCTCACCACCGCCGCAGCCCGCAGGGCCTGTGGCCCGAGGCCGCCAGCGTGATCGCCCTGGGCATGAGCTATGCCCCCGCCGCCGATCCGCTGGCCGAACGCGCGGGCCGCGCGCGGATTTCGGTCTATGCGCAAGGCTCCGACTATCACGACACAGTCAAGAAGGCGCTCAAGGCCCTTGCCCGCTGGCTGGTGGCCGAAGCGGCAAAGCGCGGGCTGGGTGACATCGGGGTCAAGGTCTTCGTCGATACCGCGCCGGTGATGGAAAAGCCGCTGGGTCAGGCCGCAGGGCTGGGCTGGCAAGGCAAGCACACCAACCTGGTCAGCCGCGAGCATGGTTCGTGGCTGTTCCTGGGCGCGATCTACACCACGCTGGCCCTGCCGGTGGACCAGGCGGGGGAGGATCGCTGCGGTTCTTGCAGCGCCTGCCAGACCGCTTGCCCGACCGATGCGTTCCCGGCGCCCTATCAACTCGATGCGCGGCGCTGCATTTCCTACCTGACGATCGAGCACAAGGGACCGGTGCCGGAGGAATTCCGCCCGGCCTTGGGCAACCGGATCTACGGCTGCGATGATTGCGTGGCGGTCTGCCCGTGGAACAAGTTCGCCAGCACGGCCCACACCATGCGCGCCTTCCTGCCCCGCGCCGAGCTGACCGCGCCGCGCCTGGCCGATCTGCTGGCGCTGGATGACGCCGCCTTCCGTAAGCTGTTCAGCGGATCGCCGATCAAGCGGATCGGCCGTGACCGCTTCGTGCGCAACTGTCTCTACGCCGCCGGCAATAGCGGCGATGCCGCGCTGCGGCCGCAGGTGCAGGCGCTGGCGGGCGATCCCGACCCGGTCGTGGCCGAGGCGGCAGGCTGGGCCTTGGCACAATTGGCTTGACATTTATAACCATATCGGTTATACACTCCGCCGCCAGTAACCACTGGTGCGACGGGTGCGGGCGGTCAGCTGCGCTTTCCACCCGCGCGGCCGGCGCGTCCCTCCCAGCAGAGGCGTCTGCGCCACCACGATGCAGGGAGCAGGCGGCGATCTCCGTCTGCAAAACTCCGGGGTATGCCCCGGTGAACAGCGGCAAAGGTGCGAGTCCGCCCCGCTTTCGCCCTGCACGAAGGATCGCGCCGACAAGACCTGCGCGCTGCTTGTCAGCCTTTCGCCCGAAAGCGCGCCAGCCAAGCCTGTCCGGTTCAGGCACCCCGCGCCGGCTCGCCCGTTCGCGTGTATTCCCTCTGGCGTAAGGTCCGGGTTCGCCGCCGGATGGATTACCGCGCCAGCAGGTTGCGGGCCTGATTACCGATCTGCGCCAGCATCGTCGGCGCGAGCGCCGGGGCGGCCTGGGCACGGGTAACGACAGCGCGGAACTGGCGGATCGCCGCCGCCTGCGCCTCGGTCCAGCGCTCAACCACGGCCAGCGGTTCGCCCTGGTCATCGGCATGGCGGCGCAGGAAATCGAGCCGCATATGCTGGATGTCGCGGGCCAGGCTGTTGACCAGCAGGCGCTCCCACGGATCGGTCGGTGCCAGCCGCTCGGCCGCCTGCTGGGCCCAGTCGAGCCCCAGATCGCGGCCCAGCGCGATGAAGGCGCGGGTCAGGGCTTCGGGCTTGGTCCCGGTCTGGCGCGCCAGCATGGCGAGGCCAACCGAGCCATCGAGATCGAACAGGTGGGCAACGGCTGCAGACAGTTCGACCGGCGCCCCGGCGGCGACAAACCGCTCCTGCAGGGCAGCCGACTGGGCCTGGCCTTCGCGCGAGAGCAGGCGGCCGGTCGCGCCGGAGAGCAGGGTGACCCCGCCTTCCAGCTGGGCAACCAGTTCGCCCGCCGAAAGCGCCCCGCCGGAGACCCGCAGCAAGTCGGCCATGTGATTGACCATCGCCGCCGCCGCCCGGTCGAACAGCAGGATGCGCGCGGCTTCGGGCATCGGCTGGCTTTCGATCCCCTGCCAGATCGCTGCCATGCCGAGCAGGCGCTCAGCCGCGACAAAGGCCGTGGTGACCTGGGCCAGCGTAGCGCCTTCTTCCTCGACCAGTTCGAACGGGTGGATCAGCCCGAGCCGGTTGACCATGCGGTTGGCCAGCTTGGTGGCGATGATCTCACGCCGCAGCCGGTGCTCGAGAATATCGGCCTTGAACTTGGCCCGCATCGGCACAGGGAAGGCGGCAAGCAGCTCGCCCTCCAGCAGCGGATCGTCGGGGACAGAGGAATGCTCAAGCGCGTCCTGCAGCACCAGCTTGGTGCTGGACAGCACGACCGCCAGCTCGGGCCGGGTCAGACCGTGGCCTTCAGCCGCGCGGCGGGCGAGGACATCGCTTTCGGCGAGACCCTCAGTCTTGCGATCGAGCTGCCCGCTGGCCTCCAGCGTTTCGATCAGCCGCAGGTGCGAGGCGGTGGTCGCCGCGCCGCCTGCCGCGGCGATCGACAGCGCCAGTGCCTGGAGCCGGTTGTCCTCCAGCACGATCTCGCCAACCTCGTCGGTCATGGCAGAGAGCAGCTTGACGCGGTCATCCTCCGTGAGGCGGCCGGCGCGCTTGGCCCCGGCAAGGGCAATCTTGATGTTGACCTCGTTGTCCGAGCAATCGACCCCGGCGGAATTGTCGATGAAGTCCGTGTTGATCCGCCCACCCTTGAGGGCGAACTCGATCCGGCCGGCCTGGGTGCAGCCCAGGTTCGCGCCTTCGCCGATCGCCCGGGCGCGGACCTGCGCGCCATCGATGCGCAGCGCATCGTTGGCCGGATCGCCGACCTGGACGTTGTTTTCAGCCGAGCTCTTCACATAGGTGCCGATCCCGCCGAACCACAGCAGGTCGATCTCGGCCTTGAGGATCGCGGTGATCAGGCCATCGGGATCGATGCTGGGCTGGTCGAGCCCGAGCATGGCCTGGACTTCCTTTGACAGCGGCACTTCCTTGAGGCTGCGGGCAAAGACCCCGCCGCCCTTGGAAATCAGCTTGGCATTGTAGTCTTCCCAGCTCGAGCGCGGCAGGGCGAACATTCGTGCCCGTTCGGCCCAGCTCTTGGCCGGATCGGGATCGGGATCGAGGAAGATGTGGCGGTGATCGAACGCGGCGACGACCTTCAGCGCCTTGGACAGCAGCATGCCGTTGCCGAACACGTCGCCCGACATGTCACCGCAGCCGGCCACGCGGATCGGCTGGGTCTGCACATCGACGCCCATTTCGAGGAAGTGCCGCTGGACCGAGAGCCAGGCCCCCTTGGCGGTGATGCCCATCGCCTTGTGGTCATAGCCCTTCGACCCGCCGCTGGCGAAGGCATCGTCGAGCCAGAAATCATGCTCTTCGGCGATGGCATTGGCGGTATCGGAATAGGTCGCGGTGCCCTTGTCGGCGGCGACCACGAAGTACGGGTCCTCGCCGTCGCGGATCACCACCTGCTTGGGATGGACCACCTTGGCGCCGACGATATTGTCGGTGATCGACAGCAGCGTGCGGATGAACAGCTTGTAGCTTTCCTTGCCCTCGGCCAGCCAGCCATCGCGGTCCCGCGCCGGATCGGGGAGCTGCTTGGGATAGAACCCGCCCTTCGCCCCGCTCGGCACGATCACCGCGTTCTTGACCCGCTGGGCCTTCATCAGGCCAAGGATTTCGGTGCGGAAGTCATCGCGCCGGTCGGACCAGCGCAGCCCGCCGCGCGCAACCGGGCCGGAGCGCAGGTGAATGCCCTCGACCCGGCGTGAATAGACAAAGATCTCACGCCACGGCAGCGGCCTCGGCAGGCCGGGGACCAGCGCGGAATCGAGCTTGAAGGCCAGCGCCTGCTGCCCGGCCGGGGCAAAGGCATTGGTCCGCAGCATGGCTTCGACCACCGCACGGTACTGGCGCAGCAGGCGGTCATCGTTGATCGCGGAAACCAGCGCGAGTCCATCGCGGATCGCGTCCTGGGCCTTGGCTTCGGCGGCGAGGCGATCGCCCTTGAAGGCCGGATCGTGGCGCGCGGCGAACAGGTCGACCAGGCCGCGCGTCACCTGCGGCGCATGGTGCAGCGCGTCGACCGCGGTCGGCACGCCATAGTTGAGCCCGGCCTGACGCAGGTAGCGATACCAGGCGCGCAGCCAGTTGGTTTCGGGCGCGGAGAGCCCGACCGTGGTGATCAGGCGGTTGAACGGATCGTCCTCGGCCGCGCCGTTCAGCACGTCGGCAAAGGCCGCTTCGATCGCGGCGGCGCGGGCCATCACGGCGCCGGCTTCAAGCCCCATCGGCAGGGCCAGCTGGAAATCGTGGATCGTGCCTAGCCGGCCCTGATCCAGCTCGGTCGGCAGGTCTTCGACCACCCGGAAGCCGAAGTTCTCGAGCGCCGGGACTGCATCGGACAGGGCAATCGCCCCGCCGCGCTGATAGACCTTTAGCTGCAGCGTCCCGGCCTCATCCCCGGCCATGTGGTGCAGGCGAGCATCGCGGCGCGGTCCGGCCTCGCCCTCGCCGGCCAGCTTGCGCAGCCGGGCAATGTCCTGCGCCGCCTCGGCCGGGCCATAGGCGCCGCGATAGGCCAGCGGAAATGCCTCGGCATAGCGCGCGGCAATGGCGGCGGCGCGGCTCGGGTCTTCACTCGCGGCGATCTCGCTTTCGACCGCCTCGTTCCAGCCGCGCAACATGCCCTGAAGGCGCGCATCGAGCGCGGCCTCGTCGGGCAGCTTGGCCACTTCAGGCAGATCGAGCACGAACCGCAGCATGGCGAGGCTGCCCTCGACCTCCAGGCTCCAGTCGAGCAGCGGGGCCCCGCAGGCCTCGACCAGCATGGCCTCGATCTGCTTGCGGGTGGCCGTCGACATTATGTCGCGCGGCAGCCAGGCGAAGGCGAAGACGTGGCGCATCAGCGCCGCCGGAACCAGCGCCAGCTTGGGCCGGGGCCGATCGACCAGGCTCATCATCGTGGTCGCGATCCGCTCAAGGTCGTCGTCGGTGAAGCCGATCAGCAGATCGTGCGGCAGCGCGGTCAGGGCATGGACCAGCGCCTTGCCGGCATGGCCCTGCGGCGCGAAGCCGAAGCGGGTCATCAAGTCCGACAATTGCGTGCGCATCCGCGGCACCTGCGTGGGCGCGGCGGCCAGGCCGGCGCTGGTCCAGATCCCGGCGTGGACCGAGAGGCTTTCCAGCTTCCCGCCCTCGAACACCGGCACGATGAACAGGTCGAGCGGCGTGCGGCGGTGGACATTGCTGACGTGGTTGGACTTCACCACCAGCAGGCCGGGGCGCGCTTTCTTGCCCTCGAACCAGGCAAAGGCGCGCTCATAGGAGATCGGGCCGAGCAGGCTCTTCGCCCCGCGGCGGCAGATGCCGAGCGCGCCCGACTGGGTCCCGTCGCGGTGGCGCAGGACATGGCCCAGCTGGGTCAGCATCCCATCCTTGAACCAGCGCAGCAGCGCCGCGCCTTCGCCATCGGCCAGACTGTCGGCATCGTCAGCCATCGCGGCCTGCAGCTTGGGCCAGTCCGCCACGGCGGCGCGAACATCGCCCAGGGTGGTGCGCAGCGCCGATTCCAGCGCGCGGCGCTGCCGGGCGTCGGCGCGGCGGGTCTCAAGGTAGACCATCGATTCGCGCTTCTCACCGGCGGCCTCGCCTTCGACCACGGCGGTCAGCATGCCGGCCCCGTCGCGGCGGACCGGCAGCACCGGGTGGACCAGCCGGTCAATCGTCAGCCCCTGGGCGGCGACGGTCGTGGCGATCGAATCGACCAGGAACGGCATGTCATCGTTGATCACGCCGACCCGCATGAAGCGTTCGGCGGCCGAACCCGAGACGGTCTCGATCGTGATCGCAGCCTCACCGGGCTCACGCTGGCTGGCGGCGCTGCACAGGAAGGCGGCGGCAGCGGCCAGGCCTTCGGCAGAGAACGGCGCATCTCCGGGCAGCAGCGCGGCACTGAGCCGCTGTGCCAGGGCCTGTTCAAGAGCATTGGCAGTGCTGCCGGCGGACTTGACCATGATCACACTCCTGCGGGCCAGCCATTTTTGCCGTTGCCCGTGCAAACAACATTATTGCTGACTAACGCAGCATTCGTATTCATCCTAGGAGCAAGTGGTCACCACTGCAACCAGTTTGCCGCTCGGGAAACCTGCCTAGGACCCTGACGGAGACCAAAAAGTCTCGCTCCCGGTCCCGCACGGGCCCGCTCGTCCTGAGCTTGTCGAAGGACCGTCCTTCACTTCGTGCAGAAGCGCGCAACGGTGACAAGAAAAGTACAATGCTTCGACAAGCTCAGCATGAACGGGGTTGGGGACGATCAAGGAACTGATCGATATCACGTCAACCCGCCAGGGCTTCCATCGTCAGCGCCAGCGAGTGTTCGCGCGCCGCCGGATCGAATGTGGCCCCGGCGACAATGATTTCGTCCGCCCCGGTGCGTTCGACAAACCGGCCGATCGCTTCGCGCACTGTGGCCGGCGCGCCGACCGCGCTGGCCTGGCGGACATGTTCGAGCATGGCCTGGGTGTGCGGCGGCAGGCTCTCGCGATAGCCCGGAATGGGCGGCTTGAGCCGGCCGGGATTGCCGGTGCGCAGCGCCACGAAGCTCTGGTCGAGCGAGGAGGCGAGCAGTGTCGCCTCGGCATCGCTTTCCGCCGTCAGCACCGTCATCGCTGCCATGACATGCGGCTTGTCGAGCGCGGGTGAGGGGGTGAAGCGTTCGCGGTAAAGCTTGATCGCGGCATCAAGATGATCGGGCGCGAAGTGCGAGGCGAAGGCATAGGGCATGCCCAGCGCGGCGGCCAGCGAGGCCCCGAACAGGCTGGAGCCGAGGATCCAGAATTCCAGCGCTGCACCAAAGCCGGGGGTGGCGCGCAAGGCCAGTTCCGGTTCGCCCGTCACCAGCGCGCGCAGTTCGACCACGTCCTGCGGGAAATATTCCGACGCGCGCATCAGGTCCTTGCGCAGCGCCTGGCCGATCCGGCTGTCCGCCCCCGGCGCGCGGCCCAGGCCCAGGTCGATCCGCCCCGGAAACAGCGCATCGAGCGTGCCGAACTGTTCGGCAATCACGAAGGGGTTGTGATTGGGCAGCATGATCCCGCCCGCGCCGATCCGGATCGTGGACGTGGCATGGCCGATATGGGCCAGGGTCACGGCCGTGGCGCCGCCGGCGATGCCGTCCATCCCGTGATGCTCGGCCACCCAGAAGCGTTTGTAGCCCGCCGCCTCGGCCGCGCAGGCCAGGCTGGCGGCGCTGGTCAGCGCTTCGGAAACGGATCCGCCTTCGCGGACGGGGATCAGGTCAAGGACGGATAGCGGGATCACCGGCCGGATGGTGCCGGGTCCGGACCCAACTGGTCAAGATAGGATTGCGCGGTCCGCGCGGTTTCGCTGCCGGGTGCGGCCTTGACCACCGAGAGCCATGAACGCCGCGCCGCGCCCTCGTTCCCGGCGAGGACCGCGATCACCCCGGCCTCCAGCCCGACTTCGGGCTCAAGCGGCATGAGCTGCGCGGCGACCTGGATCTGCTGCTGCGCCTCGGCCAGCTTGCCCTGGCGGCGCGACAGTGTGGCCGAAAGCAGCCAGCCCTGGCCGTTATCGGCAGCATTGGTGCGCGCGGTTGCCAGCGCCGTTGCTGCATCGCCATCGCGCTTCAGCGCCACCAGCGCGCGGGCGCGGTCGATCGAGATTTCACCGGCCAGGCGCGGATCGGCAGCGCCCAGTGCCTCGCCGTGGGCCTGGTCAAGCCGCGCCAGCGCTGCCTCGGGCTTGCCGGCGGCGAGCAGGGCATTACCGGCCATTCCGCCCAGCCGGGCGCGGCCCGCGGGTTCGCTGGCCGGGGTCAGCTCGCGCGCCTCGGTGAAGGCCGCCTCGGCCTCGTCCCACTCGCCCTGCGCGGCGAGCGCCATGCCGAGGCATTGCCCCGGCTCGACCCGAGCCGAACCCTTGAGGTCCTTGATCCACTTTTCGGCATAGGCCTGGGCCTCGGCCGGATTGCCCGCCAGCAGTTTGCGGCACTGCGCCGCCGGGGTCAGCGGCGCGGGCGGGGCAGCGGCCTCGGTCTTCTTGCGCGGGATCTCGAGCGGGGCCTGGGGCAGCGAGCCACCCGCGCCGACGCCGACGCTGGGGCCGACCTGGGCGATGAGAGGCAGCAGTAGGGAAAGGATCATGGCAGCTCCGCAATCACCCGCAGCAACAGCGCGATATCGCCATCGCGGCTCAGGCGGTGATCGCCGTCCTTGATCAGGGTGACCTGAACATCGTCCGAATGGAGCTGCTCGGCCAGGCGGAGCGACAATTCCCACGGCACGTCGGGATCACGCTGGCCGTGGAGCAGGCGGACCGGACAGCTGAGCGCGATCTCGGTATCGAGCAGCAGGTTGGCTTGGCCATCAGCCCAAAAGCCCGGGAAAGTCGGGGTTGGTTGCGGGCCATAAGCGTTTTCTTCGAGCACGGTTTCGCCCGCCAGCAGTTCGGACTGCTGCTCGTCGCTGAAGCCCCAAGCGGTAAAATCCGGCGCGGCGGCAATTCCGATCAGGCCGGCCAGCCGCTCACCCAGCGCGAGACCAACCAGCAGCATCAGCCAGCCGCCCATCGAGGAACCGATCAGCACCACCGGGCCGTCCACCTCTGCCGCGATCAGCGCCAGCACCTCGTCGCGCCACCGGCTCAGGGTGCCATCGGCAAAGTCCCCGTCGCTCTGCCCGCAGCCCGAGTAATCGAGCAGCAGGCAGGCGCGCCCCTGCGCCGCGGCCCAGTCAAACACGGCGCAGGCCTTGCCGCCGGCCATGTCGGACATGTAGCCGGGCAGGAACACCAGCGTCGGGCCAGTCCCGGCGGTGTGGCGGAAGGCGATGCGGGTGCCGCCGGGCAGGGCGTGAAAGCGCGGTTCGGTCATGTCCCCCTCCTGCGCCATTGCCCCGTCACAATTCAAGGCTAGTGTGCCGGCCAAGAGGATGAGGGAGAGACCGATGCTGCCACCGCCGCCCGAGGCACCGCTGCTTGCCGCCAACCGCCGCAGCGCCCTGAAGCTGGGCCTGCTCGGCCTTGCTGGGATCAGCGCGCCGGCGCTGGCGCAGGTGAACAAGGGCTTCACCCACTGCGTCGCCAGCGGCGAGCCCGGACCGACACAAGTGCTGCTGTGGACCCGCTATGCCAGCGCGGAGGAAACGCCGCTCAAGTGGGAGCTGGCCGAGGATGCCGATTTCACCCGGATCGTCGTCCAGGGCGATGCCGCCGCCTCCCCCGCCAACGATTGCTGCGCCCGGGCCTGGGCCAAGGGACTGAAGCCGGGGCGCTGGTACTTCTATCGCTTTGTCGCCCCCGATGGTGAGAATTCCCCGGTCGGCCGGACGAAGACGCTGCCGGTTGGCAAGGTCGACAAGTTCAAGATCGCGGTCTTCTCGTGCTCGAACTTCGGCTTTGGCTGGTTCAACGCCTATGGCCATGCAGCCGAAGCAGGCGACTTCGACCTGGTCCTGCACCTCGGCGACTATTTCTACGAATATGCCCGCGGCACCTATCCCGATGCCAAGGAAGGTCTGGCCGAGCGGCTGCTCCCCATCGACGAGGCGGTGACCCTGGCCGGCTACCGCGAGCGCTTCTCGACCTATCGCAACGATCCGGACCTGCAGCGGCTGCACCAGCTCTATCCGGTGATCACCATGTGGGACGATCACGAGGTGGCGAACGACGCCTGGAAGGACGGCGCGGAGAACCACCAGCCGGACAAGGAAGGCGCCTATGCGGCGCGCGAGAGCGTGGCCGAGAAGGCTTACCGCGAATGGCTGCCGGTCTCCGAGGCCTATTGGGCGCAGTACGAGATCGGCAAGCTCGCCACGCTGTTCCGGCTCGAAACGCGGCACCTGGCGCGCGACAAGCCGTTTGACCTCGGCGACCTGATGAAGGGCAAGCGCGGGCCGGAGCTGGAAGCGGCGCTGGCGGCCTTCCGCGACGGCGCCTGGCGCGATCCCAATCGCACCCTGATGGGGGCCGAGCAGGAGGCCTGGCTGGCCAAAGGCCTCAAGGGCTCCACCAAGGCCGGCAAGCCCTGGCAGGTGCTGGCCCAGCAGATCATCATGGGCCAGTTCGGCTTCGGCAAGGATCTGATCGCCGGCATGAGCAAGGATGTCGACCCGGCGATGCGCGCCCGGATCCTGGCCGCCAATCGCGCCCAGCAGAGCGGCATTCCCTATGCGATGGACATGTGGTCCGGCTATCCAGCGGCGCGCGAGCGGCTGTATCAGTCAGCGCTCGATGCCAATGCCAACCTGCTGGTCCTGGCCGGTGACAGCCATAACGCCTGGGCCTTTGACCATGCCCACAAGGGCGAGCGCGTCGGGGTCGAAATGGCCGGGCAGAGCGTGACCTCGCCGGGGTATGAGCACTACCTCGGCTGGATCAAGCCCGATGCCCTGGCGCAGGATGTCATGGCAGCCAGCCCGGCGCTGAAGTGGTGCGACACCAGCCAGCGCGGCTACCTGGCGGTCGAGCTGACCCCCAAGGCGGCGACCGGCGAATATCGCTTCCTCGCGACCGTGCGCCAGAAATCGACCGCGCTGGCCGGGACCAAGCGGATGACGGTGCTGGCGGGGCAGCGCAAGTTCAGCTGACCGGCTAGTCCGGCCAGCCGAGCGACCATTCCTTGGCCTTGGTATCCTGCTTGCAGGCCGTCTTCAGCGCGGCGAACTGCGCGGGCGTCAGGGCCGGGCGATAGGCCTTGCCCGGCTGGACCGCCTTGGCAAAGGCCTGCTCGCGCTCACCCGAATCCGGGTGGCTGTTAAGGTAGGACAGCTGCTTGTTGCCGGCGGTCGGATCCAGCTTGCGCAGCCGCCCGAAGAAGGCCGCCGTCGCCGCTGGCGAGATATCCGCCTTGGCCAGCCGCATCCGCGAATATTCGTCGGCCTCACGCTCGGCCTCGCGCGAATAGCCCATCGCCGCCACCCCGCCGAGCGTGCCGCCGATATCGCTGTTGGCCCCGCTGAGCAGGATCGAGAGGCCGAACTGGCGCAGCAGCGCCTGCATCACGTGGCGCTTGCGGACATGGCCCACCTCGTGCGCCAGCACCCCGGCCAGCTCGTCGGGTGACTTGGCTTCCTGCACCAGCTTGTCGAACAGCAGCACCCGCCCGCCGGGCAGGGCGACGGCATTGACCATGTCGATCTTGGCCAGCTGGACCGTGATCGGGCTCTTCCCGTCATCGACATCGCGGGTCAGCGCGGCCAGGGCGGCGTCACCTTCCGGGGTCGAACAGGTGAACTGCTCCAGATCGCCGACCAGCGCCGAACCGATCCGCTGCTCCCAGCTTTCCGGCACCATCGGCCCGAGCCAGCTGGGCGCGGTCATCACCGCTGCCACGGCCACAGCGCTGACCAGGCCGAGCACCACGCTGGCGCGGACCAGTCCGAAGCGATCAATCCAGCCGCCGTATTTGCCGCCCTGCGGCATTCGCTCCAGCACTGCTGGCGCAGCATCGACCGGGACCAGCAGCCGCCAGCCGGCCCGCTCACGGTGGCCATAGACCAGCCGGTCACCGCGATGCTCGTTGAAGGTCAGCGCCGCCGCCGGGATCACCTCCGCCGCGCCTTCGGCCCGCGCGATCTCCAGCCCGGCCGCCTGCCAGCGCAGCGTCACCGGGTGGCGGATCGCGCTGGTCCCGTCGAACAGGTCGGCGGCGGCGCTATCCTCCATCGTCAGATCGCCCCCATGTCAAAGGCATCGAGCAGCCCTTCGCCTTCGCGCAGCTCGGGCGTGGTCGACTGGGTCAGGTGATCGACCTCGACATAGCCGAAGGCGTGGAGGTGGCGCACCCCGAAGGCCCAATGGCGATAGGACAGGAAGATCACGCCGATCCCCAGAGTAAACAGGATCAGCGCCGCATCGCCGAGGAACAGCTTGAGCCAGTCCTTGGTCGAAGCGGTAAAGCCGAAGGTCAGCGTGTTGAGGCTGGTCGCCTCGACCATCTGGCGGAAGAACTTGGCGTAATAGGCCAGCACGATCAGGCCGAACAGGAAGTAGAACCCGAATACCGTCACCAGGCCGACGATCAGGTTCGTGACCGGATTGGGCTCAGTCCCGCCGGCGCCGCTGGCCATTGCGATCGGCATGACGACGATGAAGATCCCGATCAGGCCGATGAACGGCGCGGCATAGCACAGCAGGAAGCGGCCCATCAGCCCTTCGACCCGGCCCTCAGCCTCGAACTTGTAGGGGCCGAAGCTCATCGCCTTCCAGCGCTCGTTCCACAGCGAGACCATCGACCAGGGGATCAGCAGGCCCAGCGCGAAGGTGCCGACGAAGTTCTTCCACATATAGGAGACGCCGTAAGCCATCCCCGGGTTCTCGCTGCCGCCACGGATTCCGCGCCAATAGGTTCGCGCCAGCCGGTAACGCAGCGCCGGAACCGCGCGACGCCGACCAGCCAATAGACCAGCAGGAAAAAGGCCAGGCCCAGTACGCCCGCGGTCAGTCCATCACCATTGAGGACCAGCCGCTGGATCAGGAAGTTGAAGCCGATCAGCGGCAAGCCGATCACGAAGAACACCATCACCGCGCCCTTGAACAGCTCCATCCCCGTCCCGGCCCATTCGAACCGGTCATCGATGAAGCGGGTGCGCGACCACAGGTAACGCCGCGTCCGCGCGGTCGCCCAGAAGCGGTAGATCCCCAGCGTGACGATCGTCAGCAGCAGGTTGGTAAAGGCAATCGGCGCGTATTCCTGCCAGGTGCCGTGGAATTCGAAAGCCTTGTCAGACTGTGCGTCGTTCTGTTCGTCGGTCATGCGCTCCCCCCAAGCGGTTTCGTGACGTGAAAGGAAACCATTGCCGCGCAAACGTAAAGCCCAAAAACGCGCGCCGCTTGTCCGGCAACTGGACAGTAACCCCTGACCTGCTAAAAGCGCGGCCATGGTTCTGCGGATCGCCCTGACCCTGACTACTACCACCCCGGCTTGCCGGGGGCGGAGCGCGTTGGCCTAAGGCTGAACGCTGCCCCGCCGTCCGGTTTCGGGCGGCTGGTGTCTCCTCCCGAAATCGTCCTTTCCGACACCGCCCCTTTGCGGAGCGCCCCGGCTTGTGCCAAAGCGCCCGCAAATCAGACGAGTGCCTTGCAATGTCCGAACTGCTCAAGATCAGCCTGCCCGATGGTTCCGTGCGCGAAATGCCGCTCGGCTCGACCCCGGCCGATGTCGCCGCGGCGATCGGCCCGGGCCTCGCCAAGGCGGCGCTGGCCGCCAAGGTCGATGGCGAGCTGGTCGACCTGACCCGGCCCTTCACCGCCGATGCCCAGCTCGCGCTGGTGACTTCGCGCGACGAGGCCGAGGCGCTCGACCTGGCGCGGCATGACTATGCCCACGTCCTGGCCGAAGCGGTCCAGGCGCTGTTCCCGGGCACGCAGATCACGTTCGGCCCGAGCACCGATGACGGCTTCTATTACGATTTCGCCCCGAAGGAGCGCCCCTTTACCGAGGAAGACCTGCCGGCGATCGAGGCCGAGATGCGCAAGATCATCCAGGCCGACAAGCCGCTGCGGCGCGAAGTATGGAGCCGCGAACAGCTGATCAGCCGCTGGAAGCAGCAGGGCGAAAGCTTCAAGGCCGAATGGGCCGCCGAGCTGCCGGGTGATGAACCGCTGACGGTTTACTGGTCGGGCGATGACTGGCTCGACATGTGCCGCGGCCCGCACCTGCCCTCCACCGGCAAGCTCGATGCCCAGGCTTTCAAGCTGACGCGCGTGTCGGGCGCCTATTGGCGCGGCGATCAGAACAACGCGATGCTGAGCCGGATCTACGGCACCGGCTGGCTCAACAAGAAGCAGCTCGATGCCCACCTGACCCGGCTGGAGGAAGCCGCCAAGCGCGATCACCGCAAGCTGGGCGGCGAGATGGACCTGTTCCACCTCCAGCAGGAAGCCCACGGCTCAGTCTTCTGGCATCCCAAGGGCTACCTGATCTGGCGCGAGCTGGAGGCCTATATGCGCCGCGCGATCGACGGCGCCGGCTACCGCGAGGTCAAGACCCCGCAGGTGATGGACGCGCGCCAGTGGGAGCAGTCCGGCCACTGGGGCAAGTACCGCGAGAACATGTTCGTCATCCCGGACGAGGTGCCGAACACCGAAGACGAAGGCCCGGTAATCTCGGGCGAGGCCGACTGGATGGCCTTGAAGCCGATGAACTGCCCGGCCCACGTCCTGATCTTCCGCCAGGGGATCAAGAGCTACCGCGACCTGCCGCTGCG
>DKII01000052.1:0-2623 GCA_002454125.1 Novosphingobium sp. UBA6722 | reverse complement strand
GGCTGCTGCCACCGCAACGAGCCGCACGGCGCGCTGCACGGGCTGATGCGGGTGCGCCAGTTTACCCAGGACGACGCCCACATCTTCTGCCGCGAAGACCAGATCGTGGCCGAAGTGCGCGCCTTCTGCGAACTGGCTGACCGGGTCTACAAGGACTTCGGCTTCACCTATTCGATCAAGCTGGCGCTGCGCCCCGAGAAGCGCTTCGGCAGCGATGCCGATTGGGACAAGGCCGAAAACGAGCTGCGCAACGCTGTGGTCGAGGCGGGACTCGCCACCGAGGAATACGGCTGGGAAGAACTGCCGGGCGAAGGCGCCTTCTATGCCCCCAAGCTCGAATGGCACCTGACCGACGCGATCGGCCGGACCTGGCAGGTCGGCACGATCCAGTCAGACCGGGTCCTGCCCGAGCGGCTCGATGCGAGCTACATCGGCGAGGACGGCGAAAAGCACCGCCCGGTCATGCTGCACCGCGCGATCTTCGGTTCGTACGAGCGGTTCATCGGCATCCTGATCGAGCACTTTGCCGGCAAGCTGCCGGTCTGGCTCGCCCCGGTCCAGGCCGTGGTGGCAACGATCGTGTCCGACGCCGATGGCTATGCCGCTGACGTTGCCGAACAGCTCAAGGCCGCGGGCATCCGCGCCGAGACTGACTGCCGCAACGAGAAGATCAACTACAAGGTCCGCGAACACTCGCTGCAGAAGGTCCCGCACCTGCTGGTGGTCGGCAAGCGCGAGGCCGAGGAAGGCACCGTCGCCGTCCGCACCCTGGGCGCCGAACACCAGAAGGTCATGCCGCTGGCCGAGGCGATTGCCATGCTGAAGGCTGAAGCCACCCCGCCGGATCGGCGCTGATCTTGCTGGGGCTGGGGGCAGACCAAATCGCCGTCGCGCTGGTTGCTGCCCTGGCGGCAGCCTTTGTGCGCGGCCTGGCGGGGTTCGGCATGGCAATCCTGCTGGTGCCGGTGCTGGGGCTGGCGATCCCGCCGTCCGAGGCCGTGGTCACCGCCAACTGGCTGGGCATCTTCATCGGCCTGGTCGGCCTGAAGGCGATGCTGGGGGCGAGCGAGCGCTCGGCCTTCGTGATTGGCGGCCTGGCGATGCTGGCAACCCCGCTGGGAGTCTGGCTGCTATCGATCACCGATCCGGCGCTGGCACGGTTGATCATTGCGGTCGTCGCGCTTGGCGCATTCGTCATGGTGCTGCTGCCCAAGCGGCCGGATGGACATCAGCCGTCCGGCATCGAACTGGGCGGGACCGGCGTGGCCTGCGGCGTGCTGACCGGTTTTGCCGGGATGCCGGGCGTGCCGGTGGTGCCGTTCTATCTGCGCCGGCAACTGGCGCCGCAACTGGCGCGGGCCTCGATGATGACGATCTTCCTCGCCACTTCGGTCGCGGGTGTGGGCTCGGCCGTGGCGCTGCGGGTGGCGACCTGGCGCGAGCTGCTGCTGGCGGCCTTGCTGTTCCCCGGCGTGCTGATCGGCAACACGCTGGGCAACAAGGCCTTCGGCAAGGTCAGTGATACGGCCTGGCGGCTGTTCGTCGGCGTCGTGCTGGGGGCAACGGCAATGGCCGCGCTGTGGCGGCTACTCCACGCCTAACCGGCGAGGATCAGCGCCAGCGCGCAGCCGCATACCACCGTGCCGCGCAGGACACTGCGTGAGTGGGCAGCAGCAAAGGCAAGGGCTTTGGCCATGGGCGGCATTATCCGCCCGCGCGCTTACCAAAAGTTTAAGCGCTGGCGCTGCCTGACATGACCTGGCGGCCGTCGGCAGCAAAGGCCCCCAGCTCGATCGCCTCGCCCGATCCGCGCATGACCAGATGGAGCGGCTCATCCGCCACCGCCGGGCTCATGCCGCGAAAGGCGAAGGACTTGAGCGCATTGTCGCCCAGCGTCCGCTGCGCCAGGTCAAGCAGCAGCGTCGCGGTCAGCGGCCCATGCACCACCAGCCCGCGATAGCCCTCCTCGCCCACGGCATAGGGCGCATCATAATGGATTCGGTGGCTGTTGAAGGTCAGCGCCGAAAAGCGGAACAGCAGCGGCGCGCCGGGCTGGATCATGCGGTGCTGGTCCCAGCCGGCGGGATCGAACCGCCCCTCGCCCAGCGGCGGCGGCGCGGGCGGGGTGCCGGGGGCAGCCGGTTCGCGGTAGACCAGCGACTGGACCTCGCGCACGGCGAGGCCGGCTGGCCGATGCGTTTCATGCGCCACGTCGACGAAAACCAGCTTGCCGCTGCCGCCCGATTTCTCGGTGACCGAGGCGACCCGCGAGGTCCGCGTCACCGCCTCGCCAACCTTGAGCGGGGCGAGGAACTCGACCTTGCTGGAAGCCCACATCCGGCGCGGCAGCGGGACCGGCGGCAGGAAACTATCAGGGCTATCGTCGCGGCGCGGATGGCCGTCCGGGCCGAGCTGCGCCGTCGCGGCATCGGGCGTGCAGAGACACCAATGGAAGCCTTGCGGCACCAGGCCATCGACTGGAGCAGCACGGTCCAGCGTCGCGCACCAGCGGGTGAACAGGCCGGGGTCGGCATGGTCGCTGCGCTGCTCCTCGCGGCCAATCCAGGCTTGCCAGTCAGACATAGTTCCACTCCCAAGGTCCGTTCGTGTCGAGCGAAGTCGA
>DKII01000036.1 GCA_002454125.1 Novosphingobium sp. UBA6722 | reverse complement strand
GTCTTGTCTAAATTGCAGAGACAGGCATGGACACACCCGCCTTTCTCAGACTGGCCACTCTCGAATGTAACACCAACTGCGCCTTAGTCACAAACCCGATCACAGGACGGACACTTTTTGAGTCCCCATGGCACGGGATTCCGACAACCTACGCAGCTTCTTTCGAGAGCCAATCGTGTAGCAGCCGGGTTGTGTCCTTTGGCTGCATCGCTCTTCAACAACTGGCCATCTCTAAACTCAGCACCGTCCAGGAGTGAATCGGCGATATCGATAACGTCGCTCCCACCGACTGCACTCGCACGTCCCTCGAAGAGGCCGCCTCGATAGCAAATTGCAGACATCACCCCGCTTCCTACGGACCCCTTCAAACGATCGACGAATGAGGTATCCCTAATTACCTTTGTCATGCGCGATGTAACCTCACGCGGAATTAGTCCATCCTCTATCGCTTTGGTCAATTTATCCCGAGATCTGCCACGTGTGATATGAACCGCACCCGTCATCAACAATCGATATTCATTTCCATAGATCTCTCTCATATCCCACGTCAGCTGATCGATCGCTTTTTCGGATGGATGACCGTTCAGGTCTTCATAATTCGAAAGTGTTCCGATGAACGCGCGACCATCATTAAATCCTGTAATCACAAATGTATGCTTTGGACCGTGGTCCGGGAAAAATGGCGCGAGCGCCCTCAGGCGTGGTTCAGCAATCGTTCTAAGTCGGGCGATGAAATCGTGAAGCGACTGATTAGGACGGGATGCTTGTGACACCCAATCGTTAGGCGTTTCGTTTAGACCTGATCCCTTCGGTTTGTATGATCCGATACCGTTGTACGCCACCAGCGCGTTGAATTCATTTCCAATTATCATCAATTTTCGAGCCTGCTCGCTCACTACGCGACGTCCGCTAACGAGGCGACGGTCTGCAGCGCACGCGACATACTGATTTGTCGCTAAGGTTATAGTGAGGGTCATAAGTTGGATATATTCAGTTATATAGCTTAAGACCAGTGCGTCCAATTAGGGCGCAACTACGCCGCAAAGTCTCACCCGTGAGACTAAATTCGGGTGTCACTAGACACGAACCTTGAGCGCTCTAAAAAACCGAAACAACCGTGCCCCCCATCGACCGCCTCCTCGCCATCATGGCCCGCCTTCGCGATCCGCAGCATGGCTGTGAATGGGATCTTGCGCAGAACTTCGCCACGATCGCGCCGTACACGCTCGAGGAAGCCTACGAAGTCGCCGACGCGATCGAGCGTGGCGATCTGCCGGCCCTCAAGGAGGAACTGGGTGACCTGCTGCTCCAGGTCGTGTTCCACGCCCGCATGGCCGAGGAAGCCGGACACTTCGATTTTCATGCCGTGGCCGAAACAATCAGCGCCAAGATGGAAGCGCGCCACCCGCATATCTTTGGCGATGCCGATGATGATGGCCAATCTCGCGAGGAACGCTGGGAAAGCCTCAAGGCGGAAGAACGCGAAGCCAAGGGTGCAACCAGCGCGCTTGATGGCGTCGCCCTGGCGCTGCCGGCCTTGCTGCGGGCCGAGAAGCTGCAAAAACGCGCGGCGCGGCAGGGGTTCGATTGGACCGATCTGGAAGGTCCGATGGACAAGCTGCGGGAGGAAATGGACGAACTCACTGCGGCCGGAACAGAACAGGATCGCATCGAAGAGGCTGGCGACCTCCTCTTTGCAGCCGTCAATGTTGCGAGAGCTTTTGGCGTTGCCCCGGAAGACGCCTTGCGCGCGGCCAACCGCAAGTTCGAGCGCCGCTTTCGCGGGATGGAAGAGCTGGCCCGCGCGCGCGGTGTAGACTTTGCCGGACTGACTATCGATCAACAGGAAGCGTTGTGGACTGACGTCAAGGCGTCAGAGGCGAACAAAGCGCCCTAGCTCGCGCGGTTCAAGCCGCACCGTGACGCGCCGCAGTGGCCCGCGCTCATCATCGCCGCCATCTTCATCGGCTACCACTTCCCCATGGGCATGGAGCCAGGCGAGCCGCTGCCCGTCGCTGACCGGCACGATAAATTCGTGTGGCCGCGCGCCGGAGGTCAGTAGCCTCGAGACGGCCGCGAGCAGTTCCTCGCAACCTTCCCCGGTGAGCGCCGAAAGCGGCACGATCACTTCGTCAGGATGGGCCGCAATCTGCTCGGCAAGCTCAGCAGCTCGGTCGGGTGGCAGCAGGTCCCATTTGTTCCAGGCCTCGACGATCGGGATCGTGGGTGCCGCCCCTTCCCCCTCGATCAGCCCGAGTTCTTCGAGCACGTCGAGGACCTGCCGCTTCTGAGCCAGGCTGCCAGGATTGGCGATATCGCGGACATGGACGATGACATCCGCCGCCGTGACTTCTTCCAGCGTGGCGCGGAATGCGGCGACAAGCTGGGTCGGCAGATCCGAGATGAAACCCACCGTGTCGGACAGGATCGCCTTGTCCACACCCGGCAGGCGAATTCGGCGCATGGTCGGGTCGAGCGTGGCGAAGAGCAGATCCTCTGCCATCACGCCGGCGCCCGTCAGCCGGTTGAACAGGGTCGATTTGCCGGCGTTGGTATAGCCAACCAGTGCGATCACCGGCCAGGGGGCCTTCTCGCGCCGGCTGCGATGCAGGCCGCGGGTGCGGCGGACCTGTTCCAGCTCGCGCCGCAGCCGCGCCATCCGGTCTCGGATCATCCGGCGATCGGCCTCGATCTGGGTTTCGCCCGGACCGCCCAGGAAGCCGAAGCCGCCGCGCTGCCGCTCAAGGTGGGTCCAGGAACGAACCAGTCGGCCAGCCTGGTAATCAAGGTGCGCCAGCTCAACCTGCAACCGCCCTTCGGCCGTCGCCGCGCGCTCACCGAAGATTTCGAGGATCAACCCGGTCCGGTCGATGACCTTGCGCTTGAACTTGTCTTCCAGGTTGCGCTGCTGGATCGCAGTCAGCGCGCCATCGACGATCACCAGTTCGGCCTGCTCCATCTCGCAGGTAGCGGCGATGTTCTGGATCTGGCCTTCACCGAACAGCGTCCCGGCCCGCGCTTCGCGGATCGGGACAGTAATAGCCTCGACCACGACCAGGCCAATCGCCAGGGCCAGACCCTTGGCTTCCTCGAGCCGGGCTTCAGGATCGGCCCCACCACCCCGCGCGCGGAACGTTGGGCAAACGACCACGGCCCGTGCGCCGCGGGCTACGTCTTCGCGGTTATCGTCGAGAAAGCTCAGGCGTCGTCGTCCTCTTCGCCATCCCACTCACCGGTCAGGTCGACCGGGGTGACAGGCTGGATGGTCGAGACCGCATGCTTGTAAGCCAGCTGAACATAGCCTTCGCGTTCCAGCAGCATGCAGAACAGGTCATAGGCAGCCACACGGCCCTGCAACATCACGCCGTTGACCAGGAACATGGTGACCTGGACCGCTTCCTTGCGCAGGCTGGACAGGAACACGTCCTGGAGCAGGCGGGTCTTCTTGCCGCCCTCCCCGGCGCTGCCGAACTGAGCGGCATCGATCGGCTGGCTGGGCATGATCGTCGAAACGGCGTGCTTGTAGACCAGCTGTGACTGGCCATCGCGGCGCAGCAGGATCGAGAAATTGTCAAACCAGGTGACGATGCCCTGCAGCTTCACACCCTTCACCAGGAACATGGTGACGGGGATCTTGTTCTTGCGGAGCAGATTGAGGAACTGGTCCTGCAGGTTCTGGCCCTTGCCGGCGATGACAGGTGCAACGGGTACCGCGGCAGCTTCGGGCTCTGCCTTGGCCGGACGCGGGCGTGCGCTTAGGGTGCGAGAGGTCATTACAGTCTCCTTCGTTCTTGGCAGCCACCTTGCTGGCGGTCCGCAGTCTGGTCACCTGAAGGTGACCGGTATTCAGTGAGCGGAGACTATCCCGCCTTCAGTCTTGCCGCAATGCACAATTCGCATCGAATCAATCGGCAATCTCTTCCTCGCATTCGTCCTCGCGCCGATCGACCATGCCAAGCAGCTTGAGCTTGCGATGCAAGGCCGAGCGCTCCATCCCGATAAAGGCCGCAGTGCGGGAAATGTTCCCGGAAAAGCGCCGGATCTGAACGCGCAGATACTCGCGCTCGAAATTCTCCCGGGCCTCGCGCAGCGGGACGCCCATCAGCGCAGATAGCCCGCTATCCCCGTTGATCCGCCCGCCCAGCAGTTCGCCGGGCAGCATGTCGGCCTCGATCCGCTCAAGCTTCTCACGCGGGGTCAGGATGATCGTCCGTTCGACCAGGTTGCGCAGCTGGCGCACGTTGCCGGGCCATTCATAGCTTTGCAGCGCGGCCATCGCCTCTGCTGCAACCTCAGGCGGGGCGACGCCCTGATCGGCAGCGAACCGGGCAAAGAAATGATCGACCAGCGCCGGAATATCGTCGCGCCGTTCGGCCAGCGAAGGGATCGTTACCGGCACGACGTTGAGCCGGTAGAACAGGTCCTCTCGGAACCGTCGTTCGGCGATCTCGGCCTCGAGGTCGCGGGCTGTTGAGGAAACGACCCGGACATCGACCCGAATCTGGCGATTGCCGCCAACCCGGACAAAGCTTTGCTCGGTCAGCACGCGCAGGATCCGGGCCTGAGTCGAAAGCGGCATGTCCGCCACTTCATCGAGATAGAGTGTACCGCCGTCAGCCAGTTCAAGCAGACCCGCACGAACCAGCTTGCCGCCCGATTCCTCACCGAACAGTTCCTGTTCGAACCGCTCCGGCGTGATGCGGGCCGAATTGACCGTGACGAAGGCGTGATCCGAACGCGGGCTCCACGAATGGAGCAGGCGGGCGGCCACTTCCTTGCCAGCACCGGCTGGACCGGAGATCAGCAACCGGCTGCCGGTATTGGCGACGCGCTTCAACGTGGCGCGGACCTGGTTGATGGCGCTGGAATTGCCGGTGAATTCGTCAGCGGTAACGAAGCCTTCGCGCAGCCGGGCGTTTTCGCGGCGCAGCCGCTCGGTTTCGGTCGCGCGGGCGACGAGTAGCAGCAGCCGCTCGGCCTCGAACGGTTTCTCGATGAAGTCCATAGCCCCACGGCCGATCGCCGAGACGGCCGTGTCGATGTTGCCATGCCCGGAGAAGATGATCACCGGCAGTTCCGGCTCGCGCGCCTTGATCGCATCGAGCACTTCCAGGCCGTCCATCGGGCTGCCGTGAAGCCAGACATCGAGCAGGACCAGGCTGGGCCGGCGCTGGTCAATCATCTCCAGCGCGGTGTTGCTGTCCCCGGCCGTGCGGCATTCATAGCCCTCGTCGCTGAGCACGCCCGCCACCAGGTCGCGGATGTCGCGTTCATCGTCGACGATCAGAATATCGAGTGCCATTGCCTGTCCTAATCCCGCTCTTATTCTGCTGCTTCACTGGCGCGGCCGCTGCCCAGCGGGTCGCGCGCAAATCGCATGGTTACGATGGTCCCCTGCCCGTCCGCCGGGCCAAAGGTCATGTCGCCGCCGTGTTCCTCGACGATCTTCTTGACGATCGCGAGGCCCAGCCCTGTGCCCTTCTCGCGCGTTGTCACATAGGGTTCGATGATCCGTTCACGGTCTTGCGGCAGGCCGATGCCATTATCGGTCACTGTTGCGACCAGATCCTCATTATCCAGGGTCAGTGCCAGGCTGATCCGGCCGCGATAGTCGGCATCGGCCGTCTTCTGCCGCGCTTCGACCGCTTCGGTCGCGTTCTTGAGCACGTTGGTCATGGCCTGGCCGAACTGGTGCCGGTCGCAGGCGATGATGCCGATGCCCTTGGCTGCGGAGAAATCGAAATTGATCTCGGGCCGGGCCACTTCCTGCAGGAACAGCGCCTGGCGGGCGAGATCGACTGGATCCTCGCCGCGGAACACGGGTTTGGGCAGCCGCGCGAACGAGGAAAACTCGTCGACCATCTTCCTGAGGTCACCAACCTGGCGGATGATCGTGCTGGTCAGTTCATCAAACAGGTCAACGTCGGCCGTCACCAGCTTGCGGTAGCGCCGCTTGAGGCGTTCGGTGGCGAGCTGGATCGGGGTCAGCGGGTTCTTGATCTCATGCGCAATGCGCCGCGCTACATCGGACCAGGCGGCCTGGCGCTGATCGAGCAGCTGGCGGGTGATATCCTCGAACGTCACCACAAAGCCGGTCGGGCTGGCGCTGGCCTTGACCGCCAGGGTTAGAAGCTCCGAGCCCTTGGCGAACTGGACAATCCCGCTGTGCTTGCCGCTTTCAACCAGCTCGGCAATCGGCGGGACCAGTTCCGCGAGCGATTGACCGACCGGCGATTCGGCGCCCGGTGCCAGCAGCAGCTTTTGCGCCGCACCGTTGATCAGCGCGACCTTGCCCGCAGCCGTGGTTGAGATCACACCCGCTGTCACCGAATCGAGCACGGCTTCGATGAAGGCGCGGCGCTCATCCAGTTGCTGGTTGGCGCCAACCAGCGCCTGGGTCTGGCGCTCAAGCTGCTGGGTCATGCGATTGAAGGCGCGATTGAGCAGCCCGATTTCGTCGGCACCGGTCCGTCCCTCGACCCGCATCGAGAAGTTACCCGCCCCAACCTCGCGCGCGGCGGCGACGAGGTCGTAGAGCGGTTTCACCTGTCGGTCCGCAAAGCGGAGCGCGAACCAGACCGAAAGGCCCACCAGCGCCAGCGAGGCCACGAACAGCGCGATGATCGACTGGAGCTGCAGCACCCGCGTCCGTTTGGTCAGCTCGGCATAGTCGCGCACAATGCTTTGCGCGCGTTGCCCCTGTGACAGGCTGAGCAGGTCGGACTTTCGGGCGGTATAGAGGTAGATGCCGGTCCGCCGGTCGATCGGAGTCAACGCCTCGATCCGGTCTGGCTTCGTATCGACGACGATGTCCGCCCCGCTATCAAGCTGGCGAACAACATCGACCGAAACCTGCTCGTTCAACGGATTCTCGCCCCGCGCAAAGGCCGCGCGGCTCAGCGAGCCATCGGCCAGCTTCTGCAGGATGGTCGATTCGTTGATGTTCCGGTTGGTGATCTGGAACTGGTAGTAGCTGATGAACTCCGGACTGACCGGGCTTTGCTTGCTGAGGAAGTCGCGCAGGTCCGCCGCCATCGCCAGCGACGAGTACTTCATGTCGTTCTCGGTCTGCTCGTAGAAGCCGAGCGCCAGCTTGTTCGAGTTTTCAAGCAGGCCGCGCGACTTGTCGGAGAACCAGAATTCCACCGCAGACTGGAACAGGAACGAGGCAAAGATCGCGACCAGCAGGGTCGGGATCGCCGAGATCAGCGAGAACAGGAAAACCAGGCGGACGTGCAGCTGGCCCGACCCGCCCGCTACTTCGCGCGCGCGCTGAAGCGCAAGGCGCCGACCGAGCAGCACGAGGATGCCCAGCGCCGGGATCAACGTGCCGACCAGCAGGGTCGCCGTCAGGTCGGTCGGCAGCAGCTGGTCGCTCTTGGCCTGGGCGCTGATCACATACCAGGTGATCGCGGTCATGATGAGGAAGGCCAGAACCGCGGCAATTTCCATCACCGCGAAGAAGTTGGCGCGGCGCGCAGCCAACTGGAATCGGCGCCACCATCTGGGCCAGCCGCGATTGCGTGTGGGAGGGACGCCGGGCGTCATCGTTGCGCGGTTACAACACCCCTGTTGCCAAAAAGCAAGAGTGGCTTAGCGAACTAGTTCACCCGGCGTGATGCCCAGCTCACTCAGGCGCTTGCGCAGCGTGTTGCGATTGATCCCGAGCACTTGCGCGGCGCGCAGCTGGTTGCCGTGGGTTTCGCGCAGCACCGCTTCAAACAGCGGCCGCTCAAAGGCAGCCAGCGCCGCATCATAAACCGATCCCGCAGCCGGGTTGTTGACCCCAAGCCAGCTGCGAACCGCCGTATCGAGCGCGTCGCCAGTGGCTGCCCCCTCCACCCGCGGCACCTCGGCCAGCATCGGCGCCAGCGCAGCGGCATCGATCACGTCGTCGCGCGAAAGCAAGGCCAGTCGATAGATGAAGTTGCGCAATTCGCGGACATTGCCCCGCCACGGCTGGCGCGACAGCAAGGCCGCAGCCTCTTCAGCCAACTGCCGGCGCGGCAGGCCTTCCTGCGCGGCCAGCGTCAGGAAATGCCTGGCCAGTGCCGGGATGTCGTCGGCCCGCTCCCGCAGTGGCGGAAGGGTGATCGGCACCACGTTCAAGCGATAGTACAGGTCTTCGCGGAAAGTCCCCGCGGCGATCATGGGCTGCAGGTCGCGGTTTGTGGCGGCAATGATCCGGACATCGACCTTGATCTCGTCGCGCCCGCCTACCCGGCGGCTCGAACCGGATTGCAGGGCGCGCAGCAGCCGGGTCTGTGCCTGCATCGGCATGTCACCGATTTCATCGAG
>DKII01000069.1:2163-3539 GCA_002454125.1 Novosphingobium sp. UBA6722 | reverse complement strand
CGCGATCATGGGGCCGAACGGCGCGGGCAAGTCGACGCTCGGCCATGTGCTCGCCGGCCGCGAGGGCTACGAGGTGGTCGAAGGCCGGGTCGAGTTCGAAGGACGCGACCTGCTCGCGCTGGAGCCGGAGCAGCGCGCCGCCGCCGGCGTGTTCCTGGCGTTCCAGTACCCGGTCGAGATCCCGGGCGTGAACAACACCTACTTCCTGCGCAGCGCGCTGAACGCGCAGCGCAAGGCGCGCGGCGAGGAGGAGCTGGATTCGATGCAGTTCCTCAAGCGCGTGCGCGAGAAGCTGGCCGTGCTGCACCTGAAGGACGAACTGCTGCACCGCGGCGTCAACGAGGGCTTCTCCGGCGGCGAGAAGAAGCGCAACGAGATCTTCCAGCTCGCCGTACTCGAGCCGAAGCTGGCGATCCTCGACGAAACCGATTCCGGGCTCGACATCGATGCACTGCGGATCGTGGGCGACGGGATCAATGCGGTGATGCGCCAGCCTGACAAGGCCGTGCTGCTGATCACCCATTACCAGCGCCTGCTCGATTACGTGAAGCCAGACTTCGTCCACGTCCTGGCCGGCGGCCGGATCGTCAAGACCGGCGGGCCGGAACTCGCGCTTGAGCTGGAAGAGCGCGGCTATGAGGCGGTCGCGGCGTGAACCATTCAATCACCCTTCCCACGCGCCGCGACGAGGACTTCCGCTATGCGGACCTCGCTGCGCTGGAGCAGGTCTGGCCGGTTGCGGTTGAGACCATCCAGGTCGCGGCTGGCGAAAGCGGCAACCTGGCGCTGGTGCTCGATGGCGCCGCGCCGGTGGCGCGCGAGATCGCGATCACGCTGGGCGATGGCGCTTCGTTCGATCTGCGCGTGCTCAACGCCGGGTCAGGCTATGGCCGGGTCGCGGTGCGGATCGAGCTGGGGCGGGGCGCCAGCTTCACGCTCGGCGCGGCGCAGCTGGCCGGCGGGACTCAAACCGTCGAGATCGTCACCGACGTGCTGCATGCCCAGCCCGATGCGGTCAGCCGTCAGATCGTGCGCTCGGTCGCTGGCGGGCAGGCCACGGCCAATTACCTCGGCAAGGTTCGCGTCGCCAAGGGTGCCGACGGGACCGATGGCTCGCAATCGGTCCGCGCGATGCTGCTTGACCGGACCGCCACGGCCAATGCCAAGCCTGAGCTTGAAATCTTCGCCGACGATGTGAAGTGCGCCCACGGCTGCGCGGTGGGCGAACTGGATGCCAACGGCCTGTTCTACATGGCCCAACGCGGCCTGCCACCGGCCGAGGCGAAGAAGCTTATGCTTCAAGCTTTCGTCGCCGAAGCCTTTGCCGGAGCGGCGGACGAGGAGCGGCTGCTCGAAGCCGCGCTGGCGGCGCTGGG
>DKII01000069.1:0-2105 GCA_002454125.1 Novosphingobium sp. UBA6722 | reverse complement strand
CGAAGCCGCGCTGGCGGCGCTGGGCCGGCTGGTATGAACGCGATTTCCACTCTCTCCCCGGCCGATCTCAAGGCCCAGTTCCCCGGCCTCGCCGGCGGCTGGCATTACCTTGATACGGCCGCCACGGCGCAGAAACCGCAGGCGGTGATCGATGCAACCGTGCGGGCGATGGGGGCGGACTATGCGACCGTCCACCGCGGGGTCTATGCCCGCTCGGCCGACATGACCCTGGCCTTCGAAGCCGCGCGCGAAAAGGTGGCCGCCCTGATCGGCGCGCCGGCGCCGGAGCTGGTCTTCACTCGCGGCGCGACCGAGGCGATCAACCTGGTCGCCTACACCTATCCCAACAAGGGCCGGGTCCTGCTCTCCACGCTTGAGCATCATTCGAATATCGTGCCGTGGCAGCTTGCCGGATGGCAGATCGATGTCTGCCCGCTGACCGCCGATGGCCAGATCGATCTCGACGCGGCCGAAGCCATGCTCACGCCCGAGCATACGATGGTCGCCTTCGCCCATGTCTCCAACGTCCTTGGTTCGGTGCTCGATGCGCGGCGCGCGGCGGAACTGGCCCATGCAGTCGGCGCAAAGCTGCTGCTCGATGGCTGCCAGGCCGTGCCGCGCCTGGCGATCGATGTGGCTGCGCTCGGCTGCGATTTCTATGCCTTCTCCAGCCACAAGCTTTACGGCCCGACCGGGATTGGTGCGCTGTGGGGCAGGGCCGAACTGCTGGAGGCCATGTCGCCCTGGCAGGGCGGCGGCGCGATGATTGACCGGGTCAGCTTTGCCGGCACCACCTATGCCCCGCCGCCGCAGCGGTTTGAAGCCGGGACCCCGGCGATCATCGAGGCGATCGGGTTCGGCGCGGCGGCGGACTATGTCCGCGCCATCGGGCTCGATGCCATCCATGCGCATGAGACCGCCTTGGTGGCAGAGCTGCGCGCCGCGCTGCGCGCGCGCAACGATGTGACGCTGTTCGGCCCGGAGGAAAGCGCCGGAATCGTCTCATTTGCGCTCGACGGGGTGCATCCGCACGACCTCGGCACCATATTGGATGAGGAAGGTGTCGCCATCAGGGCCGGACACCACTGCGCCCAGCCGCTGATGGAGCACCTGGGTGTGCCGGCGACAGCGCGGGCCAGCTTTGGATTGTATTCGGATCAAGGCGATATCGCCGCGCTGCTGCGCGGGATTGAGCGGACACGGAGGATCTTCGGATGAACGAAGAACGCAAGATCGTGGTGGAAGAAGTCGAGGCGGTCAGCGCCCCGCCGCGCGCGCGGGTGGAGGATACCGAGAGCCCTTCGGCCAAGCTGGAGCGCAAGCGCGACTATCTTGACGGCTTCCTGCAGCAGAAGCCGGCCGAGGTGAGCCCCGGTGAGCCGGGCGGCTCGATCTATGACGGCGTGATCGCCGCGCTGAAGGACATCTTCGATCCGGAAATCCCGGTGAACATTTATGACCTTGGCCTGATTTACGGGGTCGATGTCGACGCCGATGGCGGGGTGGTCGTGACCATGACGCTGACCACGCCGCACTGCCCGGTGGCCGAATCGATGCCGGGCGAGGTTGAACTGCGGGTCGGTGCCGTGCCGGGCGTGCGCGACGCCGAGGTCAACCTGGTCTGGGATCCCGCCTGGGATCCGGCCAAGATGAGCGACGAGGCCCGGCTGGAGCTTGGGATGCTATGACCACCACCCTTCGCCAACGCCCCGCCGCCGTCATCCTTACCCCCGCTGCCGAGGCGCGGATCGCCGCGCTGATGGCCAAGGCGCCCGAAGGCGCGATCGGGGTAAAGCTTTCGACCCCGCGCCGGGGCTGCTCGGGCCTGGCCTATTCGGTCGACTATGTGAGCGAAGCGATTGCTTTCGACGAGCGAATCGAGACCCCCGGCGGCACCTTCTTCATCGACGGCGGCTCGGTGCTCTACCTGGTCGGCAGCACGATGGACTGGGTCGAGGACGATTTCACCGCAGGCTTCGTGTTCAACAACCCGAACGCGAAGGGTTCGTGCGGTTGCGGCGAGAGCTTTACCGTTTAATGCTTGGTTCGGTCACGCCGTGGCGTGACCTGGCGCAACACCAGCCCGCTCCCCCGGCCCAACCACC
>DKII01000154.1 GCA_002454125.1 Novosphingobium sp. UBA6722 | reverse complement strand
GCTGGTGATGCCTCGCCAGGCAGGATTGTCTGGCTGCGCTTTGCCAAGACAGCCTGACGCGCTAACAGGCGCGTAATGAAGACACTGGTGATCGATTGCGCGACCGAGGCCTGCTCGGTCGCCCTGTTTGACGGCGATGCGCTGATCGCCGGGGAATGCCGCGTGCTGGGGCGCGGCCATGCCGAAGCGCTGGTGCCGATGATCGCCGCCCTGCCCGGCAAGGGCCGGGCCGACCGGATCGCAGTGGCGCTCGGCCCCGGCAGCTTTACCGGCGTGCGCGTGGGCCTTGCTGCGGCGCGGGCACTGGCGCTGGCCTGGCAGTGCCCGCTGACCGGCTATCCCACTCTGGCGCTGGTTGCCGCCATGGCCCGCGCAGAAGCGGGTGCGCAGCCTTGCACAGTGGCAATGACCGGCGGACACGGCGAATGGTTCGTCCAGACCTTCACCGCCGATGGCCTGCCAAGTGCTGACCTTGCCTCACTCAGCCCCGACGCCGCCGCGGGCACCGCCAGCACCGTTGTGGTTGCGGGCAGCCAGGCCGAAGCCCTGGTCGCCCGGCGCGGTACCGGGCAGGCGCTTTCGCTCCATCCCGATGCGCGCAGCTTTGCCCTGCTGCCCGCCGCGCTTCTCGGTCCCGCCGATCACCCGCTCTATGGCCGGGCGCCGGACGCCCGCCTGCCGGCCGCATGATCACCCCGGCTGACGATATCGACCGGATCATGGCGGTCATGCAGGCCGCCTTCGATCCCGCTTATGGCGAGGCCTGGACACGCCGCCAGGTGGAAGACGCACTGCTGGTCGGCAATTGTCATTACCGGATTGCCGAAGTGCTGGACGAACCGGCCGGCTTTACCTTGTCACGCTATGGGTTCGAGGAAGAGGAACTGCTGCTGATTGCCGTATCGCCCGATTTCCGGCGCCGCCGGATCGGCGAACAATTGCTGCAGCAGTGCAAGAACGATGCCCGCCTGCGCGGCGCGAAACAGCTGCTGCTGGAGATGCGCAGCGATAATCCCGCCATCCACCTCTACCGGCAAAACGGCTTTGTTCAGATTGGCACGCGGACAAACTACTATCGCACGCCAGATGGAAATCGACTTGATGCGATTACTTTTTCCTGCCCGCTATAGTTAATACCAGTCTTACAAAACCGTCCGTTTTCAACAGATTCTGCATTATTTAGCTTGCGATAGCCTCTTAACCGGCATAATCGGACGGTGTAGCTGGTCGGCGGACTCGCTGCGAAACAAAAACAAAGTGGTCGCATAAAACGAAAGGTAGCGGGTCATGGAAACTCCGCAGTCCGATATGAATGAAACCCTCATCACGCTGACGTCGGATATTGTCGCCGCGCATGTCAGCAACAATTCCGTTTCGGTTGATGATGTTCCGTCCTTGATCACCAAGGTCTATGGCGCGCTCGCCAGCCTTGGCCAGGCGCCTGCCCCGGTGGCAGAAGAAGCACCGAAGCCGGCGGTTTCGATCCGCACCTCGGTCAAGCCCGATCATATCGTCTGCCTGGAAGACGGCGTGAAGCTCAAGATGCTGAAGCGCCACCTGATGACGCATTACAACATGACCCCGGATCAGTATCGCGCGCGCTGGAACCTGCCCGCCGACTATCCGATGGTTGCCCCGGACTATGCTGAAAAGCGCCGCGAACTGGCCAAGAAGATCGGCCTTGGCCGCAAGCCTGGCCAGAAGCGCGGCCGCAAGGCCAAGGCCTGAGGCCGGATAAGTCCGCCACGCGCGGTTGAAGAATCGTCCCGCCGGGTTCATATCCGGCGGGACGTTTCATTTACGGACAGCCAGTGCACCAGCAGATCGACATCGAAGCCCTTTGCGCCGAGCGCGGCCTCCGCATCACGGAGCAGCGCCGCGTCATCGCCAAGGTGCTGTCCGAAAGCACCGACCACCCGGACGTGGAGAAGCTCCACGAACGCGCGGTCGCCGTCGATCCGCGCATTTCGATCGCCACGGTCTATCGCACCGTGCGCCTGTTCGAAGAGGCCGGGATCCTCGATCGCCACGATTTCGGCGATGGCCGCGCCCGCTATGAAGCGGCGCCCGAAGCCCACCATGACCATCTGATCGATGTCGAGACCGGCAAGGTGATCGAATTCGTCGACCCGGAGCTTGAAGCGCTGCAGCGCCAGATCGCGGAGAAGCTGGGCTACCGCCTGGTCGATCACCGGATGGAGCTTTACGGGGTGCGCCTCGGCCGGGAAGGCCAGTAGGCAACCGTGGCGATCGCGCTCAGCCAGCCGCGCCGTCTGTCGCTACTCGGCTGGGTCCGCGTCACGCTGCGGCTGACGGCCATGCTGCTGCTCCTGCTGGCTTGTGTGCCGGTGTTCTACCTGGTCAAACCGGTCACGCGCCATAATCCGGTGCCGCGGTTCTTCCTGGCCGGGATCGGCGCGATTGCCGGCATGCGGCTGCACACCCGCGGCGAAAAGGTCCATCGCGGCGCCTTCCTGCTGGCCAACCACGTCTCGTGGCTCGATATCCCGGCGATTGCCGCCACCACCGGCAGCGCCTTTGTCGGCCACGATGGGCTGGCTTCGATGCCGCTGCTCAAATGGCTGTGCAAGATGAACGACACGGTCTTCGTCGCCCGGCATGATCGCAAGAGTGTGGCGGCCCAGGTCGCCGCCGTGCGCACCGCGATCCGCGATACTGGCGCACTGACGATCTTTCCCGAAGGGACGACCAGCGACGGCACCGGCCTGCTGCCGTTCAAGAGCTCGCTGCTCTCCGCGCTGGAACCGCTGCCCGAAGGCATCGCGGTCCAGCCGGTGCTGCTGCACTTTGGCCCCGAAGCGGCGGATATCGCCTGGGTGGGCGAAGAGCACGGGCTCGACAACTTCCTGCGCCTGCTCGCCCGCCGCCGCCCGATCGAGCTGACGGTCCACTTTCTGCCGGTGCTGAGCGGGGCCGAGCTTGGCAGCCGCAAGACCATCGCCCAGGCCGCGCGCGAGGCAATGCTGGCGCGGCTGCTGCAGTGAGAACGGCAGGCCTGGCCGCCCTTGCTTTTCTGGCGGCGACCTGGCCGGGTGCCGCCACAGCCCAGGCCTGGCATTGTGTTGACAGGATCGAGCTGGGAGATGGCTGGTCGATCATGAGTCAGCTGTATTTCAGCAGCGGGCCGGCAGAGATCGGGCCCCTGTTCCATCTTAGCCGGCCGGGCTTCTACGCCAATTGGTATGGCTCGATCCGGCGCTTCGATGCGACATTCGCCGCCCCCAAGCTGCTGTCATTCGTCGTGAACTTTCCGAGCGGAACGAAGAGCGCCGAGGCGGTATTCTCCGCACCCGGCCAGCAATCCTTAGTGCTTCCGGTCAGTGCCTCCAATCGCGGCAACGGCGACACCATGGCCGAGCTGTTGTTTCAGCCGGATAACATTACGCTCAATGCAAAACTGCTCGCCCGGAAGGACTGGACCGTGGCCGTGCTGGATCGGCGCGGACGGACCAAGGCTGCGGTGTCCTATCAGTTCCCCTATGATCTGACCGAGCTCGAAGCAATCTACCGCCGCCAGACTGCCGAAGTTGGCCGCAAGGGCGCTGACAAGGAACGGCTTTGCGGTGAAGACGAAGACATCCAATCGATCATCTAGCGCCCAGCCCTTTCCCACCGTGGGCTCAGCCGACTATAGGGCGGGCATGAGTCGCCCCACCCCGCCCCCCAGGACCTACCGGGTCAAAAGCTTCGGCTGCCAGATGAACGTCTATGATGGCGAGCGCATGGCCGAGCTGCTGGG
>DKII01000124.1:9541-10253 GCA_002454125.1 Novosphingobium sp. UBA6722 | reverse complement strand
CGCCGGCTGCCGCCGCGGCCGAACCGGCGGCAGCTCCGGCACCGGCGCCGGCCACAACCACCGCAACTGCGGATAGCCAGGGCTGACGCCCTCGACAGGGTTAATTCAGCCCGGCTATGCAATCGAACGCACCGGCAGCAATGCCGGCTTTTCTCGCTTAGCCGCTCGTTTGATGGGAAGAAGCACATGAAGACCTTCGCCGCGATGCACAGGCCGCTGTTGGCCGCACTCGCCGTTGCGCTCGCCGCGCCAGTGATCGCGCAGAGCAGCCAGACCGATCCCAACGCCGAGGCGCGGATCCGCAAGCTGGAAGCCGAAGTGCGCGCGCTGCAGCGCTCGGTCTTCCCTGGCGGCGATGGCAAGTTCTTCCCGCCGCTGGCCCAGCCAGGTCAGCCGACCACTGCCGCCACCGGCACTCCGGCAAGCACACCGGTGGCCGATCTGCTGGTTCGCGTTGATGCGATTGAGGCGCAGCTGGCCCGCCTGACCGCCCAGCAGGAAGAAGCAGGCAACAAGCTGGCCCAGCTGGAGGCCAAGGTCGCGGCGCTGACCCCGGCGGCGCCGGCTTCGGTCGCGGCCGTACCGGCGGAAGTCCCGGCTTCGGCAACGGCAGTCACTGCCACCAATGGTGCAACCACCAGCGGCAACCTGGCGGCGATGACCGGCGGCGCTTCGGCCGCCAAACCGGCGGTGACGACGCCAGCTGCAACCA
>DKII01000124.1:372-9451 GCA_002454125.1 Novosphingobium sp. UBA6722 | reverse complement strand
GCCAACCGCCACTGCCAGCCTGGCTGCCAAGCCGGCCGCGACGAAGCCGGCGGCGACCAAGCCCGCTGCCGCCGCGCCCAAGCCGGCCGTGCCTTCCGCCGCCCGCCTTGCCGCCGTCCGCGCAATCGAAAAGCCCAAGACGGCCGACGCCGGGGACGATGAATACTCCTATGGCTTCCGCCTGTGGGAGGCGAAGTTCTATCCCGAGGCGCAGCAGCAGCTGAAGCTGTTCCTGGAAAAGTACCCGCGTCATGAGCGCCGCTCGTTCGCGCGCAACCTGCTGGGCCGTGCCCTGCTTGATGAAGGCAAGCCCGAAGAGGCGCAGAAGTGGTTCCTGGAAAACTACAAGGACAGGCAGTTCCGCGACCGGGCGGCCGATAGCGTGCTGTTCCTGGCCGAGGCAACCAAGCGCCAGAAGGACACCGCGCGGGCCTGTATTGCCTTGGCCCAGTTCGTCGACGAATTCCCGAACGAGGCCGCCGGCCGTCTGAAGGGTCAGTACGATGCCACCCGCACCGGGCTCAAGTGCGATTGAGCTCTCGGCCAGCCTGACCGCCCGCTTCGCGGCGGATCTTGCGCCGCTGTGGGCAGGTGAGGGGACCCTGGGCCTGGCCGTATCGGGCGGGCCCGATAGCCTGGCGCTGCTGCTGCTGGCCAATGCTGCCCTGCCGGGACAGGTCGCCGCTGCAACGGTCGATCACGGTCTGCGACCAGCCAATGCTGAAGAGGCGGCGATGGTCGCCGCGCTGTGCCAGCGGCTTGGCGTGCCCCATGCAACCCTGCCGGTGACCCTGGCCGAAGGAAATGTTCAGGCCGAGGCGCGCGCCGCGCGCTATGCCGCGCTGGCTACCTGGATGGGCGGGCAGGACGTGGCGGCGCTGGCAACCGCGCACCATGCCGATGACCAGGCTGAAACGCTGCTGCTGCGGCTCAACCGGGGCAGCGGTGTCGCGGGGCTGGCCGGGGTGCGGGCGCGCGGCCAGGTTCCGGGCACACGTTTGCCCCTGGTCCGCCCGCTGCTCGGCTTGCGGCGCGCCGAACTGGCCGGGATCGTGACTGCGGCCGGGCTGACGGCGGCGGACGATCCCTCCAACCGCGATGACCGCTTCGATCGGGCCCGCCTGCGCAAGGCGCTGGCCGGGGCCGACTGGCTGGATATTCCCGCGCTTGCCGCCAGCGCCGCGCACCTCGCCGATGCCGATGCCGCGCTCGATTGGGCGGCGCTGCGCGAGTGGCAGGATTGCGTGACCCGCGCGCCGCTGGGGCTGGTCTATCGCCCGCAGGCCCCGCGGGCGATTGCGCTGCGGGTGTTGTCCCGGATCGTTACCGAACTGGATGGCGAAACCCCGCGCGGCAGTGCCATGGCCCGGCTGTTCGAAAGCCTGGTGGCGCGCCAGCCCGCCTCGATCGGCAACCTGGTCGCCCGGCCCCTGCCCGAAGGCTGGAGCTTTTCGCGCGCGCCGAAGCGGCGGACCTAGCGCCGGGCCATCCCCTGCTGCTCCATCCGCCAGACCAGCTGGTCATAACGATCCTGGCCGAAGAACGGCTCGCCCGCATAGACCATCAGCGGCACGCCATAATGGCCGCCCAGGCGCTGATCGGCTTCGTTCTGCTTGATCACCGCATCCAGGCGGTCCGCTTCGGCGGCCAGCACTGCGTCCATTTCGGCAAGGTCACAGCCCACGCCGGCCAGCGCCCGGGCGAGGTGGTCACCTTCGTGCCAGCCGTCGGTCTCGCCCGACCAGATCAGGTGGCTGATCGCGCGCAGCACCGGCAGCCCCTGACCCCGTTCGGACGCCAGCACGCCCAGCCGCGTCAGGCGGTGAATATAAGGCTGCTCCTTCGGATAGGTGCGCGTGGCAAAGTCCATCACCACCGGGTCCGGGCGCGGCCAGCGCAGCGGCAGGCCGGCAAATTCGGCGCTGCGCACGCAGTCGCGCATCAGGTAGCTGAACCACAGCGGATCGGCCTGGGCGAAGAAATCCGGCTGGCGCACCGCGATCGGCAGGACCGGGCGGACATTCACCTTGGCGTCCCAATCGCGCTCCAGCTCGATCAGCTTGGGCACGACGATGTAGGAATAGGGCGAGCGGAACGACCAGTAGAGATCAACAGTGTGGGTCATGTGCTCAGCGCTCCAGCGTGCTCATGTCGATGACGAAACGGTACTTCACGTCGGCCTTTTCCATCCGCTCATAGGCGCGGTTGATTTCGGCCATCGGGATCAGTTCGATTTCGGCCAGGATGCCTTTCTCGGCGCAGAGATCGAGCATTTCCTGGGTCTGGGCGATCCCGCCCACGCCCGATCCGGCGACGGCCTTCTGCCCGCCCAGCAGCAGGCCGGAATGGAACGGCTCGACCGGCTCGATCATGCCGACGATACACAGCGTGCCCTTGCGATCGAGCAGGAACAGGTAGCGCGTCAGGTCGTGCTTCACCGGGATCGTATCGAGCAGGAAATCGAAGCTGCGCGAGGCGGCGCGCATCGCTTCCTTGTCGGTTGAAACCAGCACGTGATCGGCGCCCAGCTTCTTGGCATCCTCGCCCTTGGCTGGGCTGGTGGTGATCATCGTCACTTCCGCGCCCAGCGCCTTGGCAAACTTCACGCCCATGTGGCCAAGCCCGCCCAGGCCAATCACGCCGACCCGGCTGCCCGGTCCGACCTTCCAGTTCTTGAGCGGGCTATAGGTGGTGATCCCGGCACAGAGCAGCGGCGCGGCGGCGGCCATGTCGAGGCTGTCGGGCAGGCGCAGGACATAGGGTTCGGCGACGACGATATTGGCCGAATAGCCGCCATAGGTCGGGCTGCCGTCGATCCGGTCCTTGCTGTTGTAGGTGCCGGTCGTGCCCTCGCGGCAATAGTTCTCCTCGCCATCGTGGCAGGCGTCGCAGTGGCGGCATGAGTCGACGACCGTGCCGACGGCGACCCGGTCGCCCACCTTGAAGCGGGTGACGCCCGCGCCAACCGCGCTGACCGTGCCGACAATCTCGTGCCCCGGCACGAAGGGATAGGTCGTCCGGCCCCAGTCACTGCGGGCCACATGAAGATCGGAATGGCACACGCCGCAGAAGGCGATGTCGATCGCCACGTCCTCGTCGCGCAGGGTGCGGCGGTCGATGGTCATGGCATTGATGCCGGAATCGGGGGCGGTTGCGCCCCAGGCTGCGGTGGCTGTCATCGTCGCTCTCCTGGCAGGCCGTCTGATCGTTTTGTGGGGGTTGCCGCCCTCATCCTCTCCCGGCATTAATCGTTCGATTAAAGGGAGAGTCAAATGAAGATCGATTCGAGCATTGCCGCCGTGGTCACCGGGGGCGCATCGGGCCTGGGTCAGGCGACTGCCGAAGCGCTCGCCGCCGCCGGAGCCAAGGTCGCGATTTTCGACGTGAACGCCGAAAAGGGTGAGGCCGTGGCCGCTGCGATCGGCGGGCTGTTCTGCCATGTCGACATCACGTCGGAGGAATCGGTCGTCGCCGGTTTCGCCAAGGCCCGCGCGGCCCACGGGCAGGAGCGGATCACGGTCCACTGCGCGATGACCAGCCGCCGCGGCAAGACGCTGGCCTATGACAAGGAAGCCGGGGGGCTGAAGCGGCTCTCGACCGAGGATTACATCTACGGGGTCCAGGGCATCCTGGTCGCCTCCTACCGCATCGCCTCGCTTTCGGCCGAAGGCATGGCGGGCCTCGAGCCGCTTAAGGATGGGGAGCGCGGCTGCATCATCCTGACCGCCTCGGTCGCGGCGCAGGACGGGCAGATCGGCCAGGTGATCTATGGCTCGGCCAAGGCGGGCGTGAACGGGCTGGTCCTGCCGATGGCGCGCGATCTGTCAGACCTGGGCATCCGCGTGAACTCGATCATGCCGGGGATCTTCGCTACGCCGCTGATGCTGGGGGCCAAGCCGCAGGTGCTGGAAAGCCTGGCCGCCTCGGTGCCCTTCCCCAAGCGGCTCGGCAAGCCGGAAGAGTTTGGCAGCCTGGCGCTGGAACTGGCCCGCAACACCTATTTCAACGCCCAGTGCATCCGCCTCGACGGCGCGATCCGCATGGCGCCGCGCTGATTGGTCGTGACCAGAGCAGGGCTGGCCTGACGGTCAGCCCTCTACCCCAGTCTTAGCCTTCGACCAGCGAGTCGCCCTTGCCGATGCGCTTGCCCTTGGTGATGTAGACCACGTCGCCCAGCTTGGTGACGGCGAACAGCTTCTTGCCGAAGTCATTCGGCACGCCAATGCAGCCGTGGCTGGCGTAACCCTTTTCCACCTTGGTGCCGTGGATCGCCACGCCGTCGTTGGTCAGGCGGTGGGTGAAGGGCATCGGCGCGCCGTCATAAATGCTCGAATAGTGATCGGCCTTTTTCCAGATGATCGGAAACTTGCCGAGCGGCGTCGGTTTCTCGGTCGTACCCAGCAGCACCGCGGTCGCTCCGATCTCGTATCCGCCGCGAAACACCGAGAGGACTCGGGCGTCGAGGTCAACCGTCATGACCAGCGGGCCGTCGGCGGGCGCGCCGGCCTCGTCCCAGTGCCATTCGCCGTACTTGATCGGCCCGGTGATCGGCAGGACCCGCTTGATGACAAAGCGTTCGTCACGCGGCTTGGCGGTAGGCGCAGCAGCGGGCTGGGCGCCAGGCTTGGCAAAGTCAGCCCCGGCAATAGGCTTGCCCGATTGCTCCGAAACCACGGCGGCCTTGGGCGTGGATTCGCGCACCAGCAGGTAGCCTGCGGCCCCGACCAGGGCGAGGAAGGCCACGACCATGCCTGTCAAAGCGTTGAACTTCATTGCCCTTTGCGCCCTTGCTTCGCGAATTCGCAGTGCCTGCTTGTTGGTGAAAAGCCGCGCCAGCGCCAGTGGGCTGAAGCGGCTGTTTCCGTTCAGGACTGGATAGCGTAAAAGGGTTAACGCGCTGGAACCGGGGCGAATTCCTCGAAAAGGGCGGCGTACTGCTCAACCATCTCGGCAATCGCAAAGCGCTGGACGCGGGCAAAGCCGGCCTCGCGCAGCGCGGCGCGGCGCTCGGGCGAAGCGATCAGGTCGGCCATGCCGCGGGCCAGCGCCTCAATATCGTCAACCGGCACCAGTTCGCCGCTGACGCCCGGTTCGATCACGTCGCGCGGGCCGAACTTGCAATCGGTCAGCAGCAAGGGCGCGCCGCAGGCCAGTGCTTCGGCCGCGACAGTCGGGAAGCCTTCCCAGCGCGAAGGCAGGACGAACAGGTCAGACTTGGCCATCCAGGCATAGGGGTTGGCAACGAAGCCGATGAAACGGACATGCTCGCCGATGCCAAGCTGCGCGGCCAGGCGGTGGAGCTCGTTGAGGCGGCTGCCCTTGCCCAGGATCACCAGGGCATGGCTGCGCCACAAGCCGCTTTGGGCAAAGGCGCGCAGCAGCACTTCGTGGGCCTTCTGGTATTCCAGCCGGCCCGCGGTGATGATGTAGGGCCGCTTGGGTGCGCCCGGGACCGGCTGGTCCTTGGCCGCGGTGATCGTGCCGAGATCGATCGGATTGTTGATCATCCGCATCTTGTTGCAGTCGAGCGAGAGGTCGGTCAGCAGCGTCTCTGCCATGTCGGTGGCATTGGCCAGCACGGCATCGGCGCGGTTGTAGGCGCGGCTGGTGAGGCCGAGCGAGACCTTGCGGACGAATTCGTTGGGCGCTTCCTCGTTCACCACCGCCAGCACATTGTTGCCCTCACGCGCGATCCAGCGCGGCCGCCGGCGGCCGAGGCCCATCAGCGAGAGCCAAGCGAGCAGGTTGGTGCCCTTGAGGAAGCTCATCACCACGTCGGGCTGGGTTTCCTTGACCATTTGCCGGAAGGCGAGCGGCGCCCGCACCGCGCTGCTGATCAGCTTGCCGGGGGCATATTGGTCCGAATTCGGGCCATCATAGTTGAAGTGGGCCTCGCCGTCGGGAGCAACCAGCAGCCGGCTCTCGTCCTCGACCAGGTTCACATAGGGTCCGGCCTTGCGCAGCAGGCCCATCCGCGCGTCGATCCGGCTGGGATCAAGGCCGTTGAGCAGGTGCACGGCGACCCGCTCTGCCCCGCCACCGTGGAGCGAGGAGAGCAGCAGCAGCACCTTGAGCGGACGGCCGATCGCAAGGTGCGGAGGAGCTGGAGCGTGCATATACCACCTTCCTCGCGACCGGGGCTGGCCTTGCCATTGCCGCAGCGGGCTGGCAAGGCCTTGTTGCCATGGGCAATCCTCCCTTGCCGAAAGATGAACCGCTGGTGGCCGAACTGCAGGTCGGATCGGCCGCGTTCTGGGAGCGCTGCCGGGCGGATATCCTGGGCGCGCGGCGCCGCGTGTTGATCCAGGCGATGACCTTTGAGGGCGACGCGGCGGGGCTGTCGGTGGCCGAAGCAATTGGCCACAGTCATGCGCTGGACCGCCGGGTGCTGGTCGATGACTATACCCGCCAGGTCATCAATGACACCTTCCTGGCGCTTACCCGCAAGCCCGCAATCCATGCCGAGGCGCGTGCCACGGCGGCGATGTTTGGCCGCCTGCTGCGCCAGGGCGCGGGTGTGCGGGTGACCAATCCGATCGGCCGCAATCCGCTGCGCTATGCCTTGCGCAACCACAAGAAGCTGCTGGTGATCGACGATATTGCCTGGCTGGGCGGGATCAACTTTTCCGACCACAACTTTGCCTGGCACGACATGATGGTCCGGGTCGAGCATCCGGGCCTGGCCGATTGGCTGGCGGGTGAGTTCGACCGCGATTGGCTTGGGCAGGGCGGCAGCGCGGCGGCCGAGATTGGCGGGGCAACGCTGCTGAGCATGGACGGCGCCGATAATCCCGCCGGGTTCGCGCCGCTGATCGATGCCTTTGCCGGCGCGCGTCAATCGCTTGAAGTGGTCAGCGCCTATCCGACCTTTCCCTTTGTCGAGGCGATGGGCCGGGCCGCGCAGGCCGGGGCGGAGGTTACGCTCTATACCCCGCGCCCCAACAACAAGCCGATCATCCGCGACTATCTGCTGGGCGTGGCCGAGGCAGCGGGGATCCGCATCCGCCTGACCCCGATGATGACCCACGCCAAGGCCGCGCTGATCGATGGCGAAGCGCTGGTGGTGGGATCGAGCAATTTCGATTTCGTCTCCTATCGCGCCAATGCCGAATATGTCGCCGTGCTGCGCGATGCAGCGCTGATCGAGGAATTCCGCGAACACGTGCTGTTTCCCTTGCAGGCCGGGAGCACCGCGCCGATGGCCAGCGACCGTTCGGCCCTTCGGTCGTGGGGGGCACGTATGGCGCTGGGTGCGGCGGATCGCGCGATTGCGCTGCTTAGCCACGGGCCTCGCATCGCCGAGTGGAAGCCATGATTTGCAAAACCGGATCGTTGCTCTAGGCAGCGGTCCAAAGGAGAACACCCATGCGTCGCACCGCCCTGTTGCTTGCCGCCACTCTTGCCGTCCCCACCATGGCCGCCCCGCCCAAGGTGCCGAGTGCCGCGGCGGAGGCCCAGGTGCTGGAGCTGTCCAAGCAGTCGATCGCACTGCGGTCGGTGCAGGGTGAGGGCAACCGCACGATCGACGTTGCCAAGCTCTACAAGAGCGCGCTGCTCGGCGCCGGCTGGGCGGAGAAAGATATCGAGATCACCCCGGTTGATGACACGGCCTATCTGGTCGCGACCTGGCAGGGCAGCGATCCGAAGCTCAAGCCGCTGATCATCTCGGGCCACATGGATGTGGTTGAGGCCAACCCCAAGGACTGGACCCGCGATCCCTTCAGCCCGGTGGTGGAGAACGGCTATCTCTATGGCCGCGGCGCGAGCGACCAGAAGTTCTCAGAGATCCTGGCGATGGTCGGGCTGATGGAACTGCGCAAGGGCGGCTTCAAGCCCAAGCGCACCGTCATCATCGCCTTCTCGGGCGACGAGGAGACGACGATGAAGACCGGCCGGATCCTGGCCGATCGCTTTGCCGATGCCGACATGGTGCTCAATACCGACGGCTCGGGCGGCGCGCTCGACGAAGCAACCGGCAAGCCGCTCTACTGGACCTGGGACGGGGCCGAGAAGACCTATGTCGATATCCAGCTCGAAGTGACCAATGCCGGCGGGCACAGCTCGGCCCCGCGCGCCGAGAACGCGATTGCCCAGCTCTCGCAGGCGCTGGCCAGGATCGGCGCCTATCGCTTCAAGGCTGAACAGAATCCGCTGACCAAGGCCTATTTCGAAAAGGCCGCGCAGTTCGAAAGCGATCCCAAGCTGGCCGCCGCGATGCGTGCCTTTGCCGCCAATGTGAATGACGAAGCGGCCGTTGCCACCCTGCGCACCAGCACCGGCTATGTCGGCAAGGTGGGCACCACCTGCGTGCCGACCATGGTTCACGGCGGCCACGCCGTGAACGCCCTGCCGCAGCGCGCCACGGCCAACGTCAACTGCCGGGTCTTCCCCGGTCACACCCGCGCCCAGATCATCGCCGAGCTGGAAAAGGTGGCGGGCGTGCCGGAGGTGAAGTTCACCGACGTGACCGGCGATACTGCGACCGAAAGCAATGCCTCGCCGATGCGGCCGGATTACCTGGCAGCGGTCGACAAGGCGATGGCGGCGGCCTGGCCTAAGGTGCCGGTGATCCCGGCGCAGAGCTCGGGCGCATCGGATTCGATGTGGTACCGCGCCAAGGGCGTGCCGAGCTATGGGATCAGCCCGATCTTCATCAAGGACAGCGACGACTTCTCGCACGGCCTCAACGAACGGGTCGAACTGCGCAATATCCGCCCCGGCCTGATCTATTACTTCAGCCTGCTGCCGGCGCTGTCCAAGTAAGCTTTTGAAGCGCATCCCGGGCAATAGCGGCGGCCTCGTCTGCCGCCAGCTCGCGGGGTGAGAGGCATAACTCCAGCCACAACCCATCGACCAGCGCTGTGATGGCGATGGCGGTGCGGCGCAGCGCCGTGGCGGGCAGGCCGCAATCGGCCAGCAGCATTTCGAGCTGGCCGCGAAAGCCGCCGTACTGCTCGTCATGCAGCGCGGCGATCTCGGGCCGGGCGCGGACCAGGCTCCAGAACGCGATCCAGGTGGCGAGCAGCTCGGGATCAGCAATCGGCGCGGCGAAGCTGGCGGTGACGAAGGCTTCCAGCCA
>DKII01000124.1:0-312 GCA_002454125.1 Novosphingobium sp. UBA6722 | reverse complement strand
CGCGGGTCCTCGCCCGCCGCTCTAACCGCCGCCGCCAGCGCCGCATCAACCCGCGCGCCGGTATGCGCGTAAGTCGCCGCGATCAGCGCATCGACGCCTGCGAAATAATGCCCGACCAGCCCGGCCGACACGCCCGCCTCGACCGCAATGGTCCGTACGCTCGCCCCGGCGATCCCCTCGCGCGCCAGCACGCGGGCGCAGGCCTCGATCAGGCTCAGGCGGCGCGCATCGGGTTCTGACCGGCGGAAGGCGGGACTGGGCGTCAAGCAGCTATTCACGGTTGCGCGCGGGCTTCGACAGGCTCAGCCTGAG
>DKII01000092.1 GCA_002454125.1 Novosphingobium sp. UBA6722 | reverse complement strand
GGCGCAGGCCAGGACCGTGGCGCTGGCGGCCAGCCGCTCTGAAGCAAAGGCTGCTACCGTGCCGCGCTCCTTGCGGACCGCCTGCACGGCGCGCGCCAGGGGACGCAGCAGCGCCGCTCCGACAAGGCAGGCCAGGGCGGCAATCGCCAGCGCGGTCAGGCCCAGCGCGGGTGCGGTCCAGGCCAGCCAGCCCAGCAGGCCAGTCAGCGCGATCAGCGCGAGTCCCGCGCGCATGATCCCTTCGGCCACCCACTGGCGCAGCGCGGTCAGGTCGCCAACGAAGCTCTGCAGCATGGCGCCATGGCGGCGGCTCTGCACCACGGCCGGATCGACCTGCATCAGGTGCCTGAACAGCGCATCGCGCACAGCGGTGACGTAATTGAGCCCCAGCCCTTCGCTCAGCCGCCGCAGCAGCGCTTCGCAGCCAAAGGCCAGCATTGCTGCACCGGCCGCAGCTGGCCAAACCACGGCGGGTCCGTGCAGCGCCCGCGCCACGGCAATCGTCGCGCCCAGCTGAACCAGCGCCACGGCCAGCACGCCGGCCAGCAGCCGTCCTCGGCGCCGGTCTAGCAGCGCGATCATGCCTGGGCGACTGCAGGTGCGGCGGCGAAGGCGAGCTGCGGAGCGAAGACCGGATCGCGTAGCTGATCGAGCAGCAGCACCGGCTGGCCCATCGCGGCAGAAGCTTCGCGAGTGGCCAGCGGCGAGGCGCTGACCAGGCCCGAAACGCCGATCACGTTGTGGCCATGGGCCAGGAGCCAGTCGCGCCCGCCGATCGCGCCAAGGGCATCGCCGGCTGCAAACAGCACGCCATCGATCGCGGCGCGGAAGGCCGGGGTGGCGAGCAGCGCGGCGGTTTCGCGCTGGAGCACTCCATCGGCGATTTCGACCACCACCACGTCAGCCCCTTCGGCGGCAGAGTGAGCGATCAGGGAGAGCGCAACAGCCTCGATCCGCTCATGCGGCAGGCCAGCGGTCGAGGCGTGGCCCATGTCGGTGAAATCAAGCACACGCGCGGCCCCGGCATCGACCATCGACCAGACATCGCCGCCCGAACCGGTGCCGGTCACCTTGGTTGCGGCAACCTTCAGCCCCGCGCGGCTGAGGCCGTGGATCAGGCCGGCCGCCGTCGTGGTCTTGCCGGCGTTCATCGAGGTGCCGGCAACGGCAATCACCTGCGGCCGGTCTTCGCGCAGCGCGCGCAGGGGAAGGGCGTGCCGGGCCAGGTTGACCGGGCGGCCAAAGCTGTCCGCGATCAAGCCAATCGGCTGAATCCGGGTCGCCCGCTTGATCCTGGCATGGCGGCTGAGCACCTTGCCGGCAACGCCGCCCCCAGCCACCAGATCGCAGGGTCCAAGATCTTCAGGGACCACCGCCTCGAACTGATCAGGGGCATAGCGCTCGCCATAGGCGACAACGATCTCGTCGCCCTCGTAAAGCTGAGCGCGGCGGCCGTGGGGCGATTCCACGCGCTGGTGCTGGCCGAGGGTTTCGATCCGCGCGAGCACCAGATCGCCCGCTTGCGGCTGGCCAGAGCGCAGCAGCCGCATGCCGGAGCTGAATTCGACCCGGCGAGTGGTGAAGGCGCGCTTGGCCCGCTCGAGCCGGGCCAGGCCCAGCGGCTCACCGCGATCGCGCGGCTGGCCATCGATTACGCGCAGTTGCGGCTCGAAGCCGTTGACATCCTGGAACATCGTTCTTCTCCCACCTCCTGTTTCAGGGAGAGAACGATGTCCGGTTCGGCTTATTCCAGCGGCCGCACAAAAATTTTCCGGCGGCTCAGTTCAACCGGTAGCTGAGCGAAAGACCGCCGGCGAAATCGGCGCTGTTGGCGTTGAACCCGGTCGAAGCGAAGACCTGCATCCGCAGCCGCTTGCTGACCCCGAAGTTGATCCAGCCGGTCACCTCGCTGCTGGGGCCGCGGCCCGGTGCGGCCGATTCCTGCCAGCCATAGTCCGCGCCGACATAGGTCCCGCCGGGCAGGCGATAGCTTGCACCCGCGCCTGCCCCCCAGGTGTTGCGCAGGGTGCTGCCGGCCGGCTTGCCAAGGAAGCGATAGCGTCCGCCGGCATAGAGGCTGAGGTCGCCAATATCCTGCACCAGGTCCCCGCCGACGGTGAAATCGACCTTGCCGGTGCCAAGCCGCTTGGCGGTGGACGCCGTGGGCAACTTGACGCGGCCGGTCACGTCGAACCAGGTCGCCGAACCGAGCGGGACCGAATAGCCCAGGCTGATCGAGACATCGCCGATCCCGCTGCGGCGGCTGGGGGCTGCGCCGGCAACCGGCACGACATCGCCGCCCGTTGAAGTGGAGCCGCCGTCGTCCGAACCGCCGCCCGAGCCAGACGAACCCGATCCGGATGAACCTGAACCGGAGTTCGATCCGCTCGATCCCGACCCAGAGTTCGAGCCCGACGAGCCCGAGCCGGAATTGCTGCCCGAGCTATCCCCGCCGTTATCGTCGCCGCCGCTATCGCCGCCACTGTCGCCGAACCCGGCGTCGCGGCCTTGCGGCGTATCGAGCAGGCTGCCCGGGCCATCGATGCTGACGAACGGCACCGACACGCGGAAGTTGAAGCCGCCCTTGCGGTAGCGCAGCGAAACCGGCGCGGAGACCACCGTGGTCTTCTGCGGATCACCGTAATCACCTTCGGAATAATTGACCCCTGCGCCCAGTCGCCAGACGCCCGGTTCCTCATCCGTCGTGCCCTCGTCGGCAAATGCGGCGCTGGGCAGCAGGATCATGCTGGCACAGGCCAGCAGACTGGATTTACGATGAAATTTCATGGGTCCCCCTCCATGGACTAGCGGGATTAGGAATAGCCCGGACCGCGCGGTGCGCAATGCCGACCCTGCGATAACGTCAAAAATGTCAGGCTATTCCCGCTCGGCCAAAAAAATTGCGAGGGGTGGGAATAAGCGCCGCCGTTCCGCGTTCTGGCCATACGCGCCCCCACCACGCGGCGTGCAGAACCGGGAGAATACCCATGATCAAGACCAAGCATTCCGCCTTGGCGCTGGCTGCACTGGCGGGCCTTGCCGCCTTCACTGCGTCGGCCGCCGCGCGCAACGGGGCAGACGACAAGGCCAGTGATCGGGCCGATCACGTTCGCCAGTGTCGCGGCTGCGATGATCCGCCGGGCCATATCCGCCAGGCACGCGGCGCTGATGACAAGTCCGACCATTTCCGCCGCAATCGCGGCGGCGATGAAGTTGCCGTGGAAGATGGTGGCCGGGGCCGCGGCCAAGGCCAGGGGCGCGGGCGCGGCGGCGATGATACTGCTGAGGACGTCGGCGGCAAGGGCCGGGGCCAGGGGCAGGGTCGTGGTCGAGGCGGCGAAGACGAACCGGGTCACAGTTAGCTTAACTGCCCGCCAGGGTCGCGGGATCCCGGCCACGGTAACAGCCGGGCCGGGGTTTCCAGCGCAGCAGGGCGCCTTCAATCCGAAGTCTAAAGGGCATGAACCCTGCTAGGTAGAGACGAGTTGGCGTTTGACAGGCAGCACCGCCATCATCTGCCCGAAATTCCGGGTGCCTGGCCCTGATTGAGAGGCACTTCCAGACCCGCCCTTGATCGGTCCGCGACCTTTGATGGTCCGGACGGCGACGGCATCACGGCATCTGGCTGTTGGCGAAAACCGGCCAGACCAGCCCGGCGTTTCCGCCACATCCGGAGCGCTGCAGGCAGCGCTCCGGACTCTAAGTTAGAATTTGAAGTTGATCCCGACGCGGCCGCCCGCGCCTTGCAGTTTCGCGCTGTCGCCAGTGCCCGTCTTGAAGGTGCGGGTGTAGTTAGCTTCCATGAAGCCGCTGACCGACTGGTTCTGAGCGATGGTGAAGCCGGCCACGGCTTCGCCATAGTCGGGCATTCTCCCCCGCATCGCGGTGAAAGTGCCGCCGCCGTTGGCAAAGGTTACCTGGCCTTCGTCCTTGAACCCATGGACATAGCTGGCCCCTGCATAGAACGACAGCTTGGCATCGCTACCGATACTCGTCACCCCGCCAAACCGGGCACCGGCCTTGCCGCGCAGGCCGCTGCGGCCGTCGAAGTTGACCGAAGTACCCTGCACCCCGAACGGGTCGAGCGAGGTGTGGACGTAGGAGAGCTGCGCCAGCGGCTCCATGAAGAATGAATCGCTGCCAAAGCGCAGGCCGATTTCGCCGCGGGCACCATAGGCGCTGCCCTTGGTTTTCACCTCGTACCCGCCAGCCAGGCTGGTCGCCCGGGCCCAGTAGTAGTCATACTTGCCCAAGGCGTTGATGAACAGGTTGCCCGAGGTGAAGCTGGCATAGACGCCGCCGTTGATCGCATCGAAGTTGATCCGTTCGGCAGTGCCGCCGAACTTGGCCCGCGAATTGATGTAACCGCCGGTCAGCCCGACCGCGAAACCGCCGCGGGTGCTGACCCCGCCGCTAAGACCCAGCCCGACCTGCCCGCCGAAATAGTCCTGCTGGTAGCCGGTGTTGGTCAGGTGCGGCTGGCCAGCCAGGCCGAAATCGCGCGTGCCCTCAACCTTGTCGACCGAACCGCCCATGGTCAGCCAGAGCTTGCCGGCCGGCGCGCCATCACCCAGCGACCACAAGGCATCGCGGCGCGATTGCAGCTGCGCGGTAACCGCGTCTGCCGACTTGTTCCACAGGCTGCGCTGTGCGGTGCCGAAGCTCAGCATGTTGTAGGCGGCATCGCTGGGCCCCGCGACCAGGCTGTAGGTGGCAGCAACTGGGTTGTAGGCGATGTCGTAACGGACCAGGCCGGCAGTGGCAGTTGCCGCCGTCACGCCAAAGGCATTGGCCGAAGAGCCGGCCCCGGTCTGGACGAGCACGCTGCCGGTGTTGAACAGCGGCTGGCTGCCAGCCGGCAGGGCCAGGTCAACGGCAGTGAACCCGGTCGCGCTGCCGGCAACGATCAGTCGGTCGGCATTGAGCAGCGCGCCCGGTGCGGCATCCAGCGCCAGCCGGGCATTGCCGCTGCCGATGTAGTTGCCGCCCAGCGTCAGCGTGTCGCCGGCATGGCCATTCTGCAGGCTGATTGTGCCGGAGTTGTCGAAAGTCGCGAGCCCGGCAAAGGTTGCCGCCGTCGGCGTCAGGCTGGTGGCACCAACCGTGACCAGGCCAGTGTTGGCGAAACGGTCACCGGCGCCGAAGCTGCTGGTCCCGGCGGCATTGAAGGTACCCGCATTGGTGAGCAGCGAACCGCCGCCCGCCAGGGCGACTGCGCCAGTGATTGTGCCGGTGTTGGTGATCGTGGCCGGACCGCCACTGGTCTGGACGGCATAGCTTCCGCCGCTGATCGTCCCAGCGTTGTTCAGGCTGCTGCCACTTGCCGAGGTGAGCACCGCGCCGCGGTTGCCGCCGAACAGCATGCTGCCGCTGGCGGTGGTCAGGCTGGCGGTTGTTCCGCTCAGGATCACGCCGTCGCCCAAAGCCGCGCTGACCGAACCGAGCGATGCGATAACCGGGCCACCCGTGCTGGTCAGCCGCACGCCATTGCTGCCAGCGCCAGTCACAGACACCGTGGCCGCGCCGCCCAGCGTGATTGCGTTGGTTCCTGAAATGGTGATGCCGTTCGTGGCCGCTGCGGCCGTGGTGACGACAATGCCGTCCGGTGCGACAAGGGTAACAGGCGCGGCTGCAACATAGGTGATGCCGGCCGGGTATGGATTGCCCGCCGCAACGCAGGTTGCGATCCCGGCAACGACCGGGCCGCATTCGTCCGCGGCATAGGCCGGAGCGGCCATGGCCGCGGCAGACAGAGCTACGGCTGCGCAGCCGAACAGATACTTCGCGCGCGCAGAGGCATATCCGGAAACCGGATTGATCGATACATTCATTGTCATGGAATTTTCCCTTGGATCGCTTACTGATCCAAACCGCAGCGAGCAGCTTTAGTTCCGGTTGAACCGGCTCCGATCCGATTAAAGGGACGATCGGCTATGGGCTGACTGGCCCTCGCTTATGGCATCCAATCCTGATCGGCGCGCGCAACCCCTTGGCCGTCCAGGTTCTGGGCGACGAAATCCCAGTTCACATGGGCACCGAGCACGGCATCGACATAGCGCGGGCGCGCATTGCGGTAATCGATGTAATAGGCGTGCTCCCACAGATCGAGCGTGAAGAGCGGGATCACGCCAGGATGGGCCGCCGGGGTATCGCCATCATGGTAGGTTGTGACCTTGATCGCGCCCTGCTCCAGCACCAGCCAGGCCCAGCCGCTGCCAAAGTGCGCCACTGCCTGGTCCGAAAACTGCTTGAGCAGCGCTTCGACCGATCCGAACCCGGCGGCGATCAGCTCCGCCAGCTCCCCGCCCGGCGGGGCCGTGGTGGGGGACAGGCAAAGCCAGAAGAAATTGTGGTTCCAGACCTGGCAGGCATTGTTGAACAAGGCCCCCGGGCCAGCCGTGCCGATCAGTTCGACAAGACCGCGGCCGCCCATGCTGGTTTGCGCGGCGAGCTCGTTGACCTTGTCGATATAGCCCTGGTGGTGCTTGCCATGATGAAATTCCAGCGTTTCGGCTGACATCTGCGGGGCCAGCGCATCGACCGCATAGGGCAGCGGCAGCAGGGCATAGGTCATCTGGAGTTCCTTCGATCTCGGCTGGATCGCGCGTTGAACGATCCAGCACGGCATTTGTTGCCTTGCAGGCTGCGACGTCAGACCATTGCCGCGAGGATGTCGCTGATTGCCACGAAGGCAAAGCAGACCGAGCTGTCGGCAACGCCATAGGGCAGGAACAGGTCATCTCCGACCTGGATCGCCCCGCAGGTATAGACCACGTTGGGCACATAGCCCTCGCGGTCTTCGTCGGCGGCCGACAGGATCGGGTTGGGCGTGCGGCCAATCACGCGGCTGGGATCAGCCTTGTCGAGCAGGGCGGCGCCGATGGCATACTTGCGCATTGCGCCAACACCGTGGGTCAGCACCAGCCAGCCTTCGTCCAGCTCGATCGGGGCGCCGCAATTGCCAATCTGGACCAGTTCCCAGGGGTACTTGGGTTCCAGCAGCAGCTCCCCGCCGCCGTCCCAGCAGTCGAGCGTGTCGGAGCGCAGCAGGTAGAGGTTTTTGCCATCCTGCCGCCCGATCATCAGGTACTTGCCATCAACCTTGCGCGGGAACAACGCCATGCCCTTGTTTCGCGCCGCTTCGCCCTTGATCGGGGTGAGCGTGAAATCCCGAAAATCCCGGGTGCGCAGCAGTTCAGAGCCGATGTCATAGCCGCTGTAGGCGGTATAGGTACCGATCCACTCGCTTTTGCCGCTGTCGCGGGTGAACTGGACCAGCCGCAGATCTTCCAGCCCGTTGCGCTGGGCCTCGGTGATCGGGAAGATGACCGTGCCCGACAGCGTCGCCTCGCGGTGCCGATAGAGCGAGAGCGTATCGACCGGCTGGTCCGAGCGGTGCTTGCCCAGCATCGCGGCGGTCGCGAACGAGGGCTGGGGCAGCAGGGTCAGGCTATGCCCCGGCGCAATGATCCCCTCGCGAAAGGCGATGGTCGAGATATGCCCTTCACCCACCGCGCGCAGCGACAGGATGATCCGCACTGAGCCATCCGGCAGGCCCGACTGATCGGGATGATGGACCACGCTGGGATTCATCAGCGCCGCTGCGGCATAGGAATATTCGTGGCAGAAATAGGCCCCGATCAGGCGCCGCGTCTCACGCTTTACCGCTTGGCCGTGCAGACCCAGCTTGGGCTCGATTTCGGCATAGCGCTCGTCAAAGACCTTCTCGAGCTGCCAGTGACGCCCGACAAAGTCATGCATCACAACGCTTAGCTCGGCCCGCACTGTGCGGGCATCGAGCGCGAGGATTTCCTGGGCAAGCCGTTGGACCCGGTCAAGATCGGGGCCGGAAGCCTGCCAGGCGAGATGGAACGGGCGCACGACCACGCGCGAGGGATCGGCGCACAGCCGCAGTTCGTGGTGGATCAGCTCAACCACGGACAGCCGTTGCCCCGTCCTGCGACAAGGCCCGCAGCGCCAGGGTGGCAAGCTGATAGGCCAGCACCGATTCCGCCCCTTCATTTAGGTTCAGCCCGCGTGGGTTGATCCCGTCGCGGCAGGTTCCGCTGATGGGATCGCCCACCGCCAGACCGCGATCGTTGGCGCCGCCGAACCAGCCGTAGGCCATGCCGGCCAGATCGAGCCATTCGGCTGAGCCGGTGGCATCGTAGGCGGCGGCGCAGGCATCGATGGCCGCCCAGACCTCAACCGGTTGCTGATCGAACGGGCGCGGCCATTCGAACGCTCGGCCGAAACTGTCTGAGCCGATCGGCCGGAAATGCCCGGCCGGGCTGGTCTGCCGGGCCATGATCCAGCCCAGCGTGTCGAGCCCGCATTGGGTGAGCTCGGGGCGGTCCAGCCGCAGACCGGCGCGGATCATCGCTTCGCTGAGGCGGCAATTGTCATAGGCCAGCACGCTTTCGAACCACGGCCAGGCATCGGTGCGCACCTGCTGGAACAGTCCGAGCAAATGCTCAGCGCCGCGGCTCTGCACAGCGAGGGCGGTGCGATTGCCGGGCTGAGCGCAGAGCAGGTAGTCGGCACCCAGCATGGCGAAGGCGCTGGCCCGGGGCGAACCATAGCCCAGCGCCGCAGGAGCGGCCTGTTCGAACAGCTTGTGCGCCCAGCGCCGCATTGGCTCGCTCTGGCCTTCGCGGGCAGTAGCCCCCAGCGCCCACAGCGTCCGGCCGCAACTGTCTTCGCTGCCCTGCTCTTCCAGCCAGTTGCGCCCATAGCCCATGAAGTTGCGAAAGGCCCCGGCTGGCTCGTTCCAGGCGCTCTGGATAAAGGCGGCAAAGGTTGTGGCGAGCAGGCTGCGCTGGGGTTCGCATTCCGGCCCCAGCCGGTTAGCCAGCATCAACGCACGGGCATTGTCATCGACGCAGTAGCCATGTGACCGGTCGGGTACCGAATGGATCGAGTGCTGCAGGATGCCGGTGGCATCACAGATCCGCAGCAAGCCGCCCAGGCCGATCGGCTCTGCGATCGGCGCAGTCCGGGCCGGCGGGCAACTGGCGGCGATCAGATCGAGACAGCGCCGGGCCGTGGCCGGCCAGATCATCGCCCGGCCGCGCATATAGGCGCGCCGCTGCAAGGCCTGGCGGCGGTCCGGATTGTCCAGCAAGGCTCCAACCGTTGCGGCAATGGCGGCGCTGTCACCGAACGGGACCAGCATGCCATGACCGTCGGCCAGCAATTCGGCCGCGTGCAGATAAGGTGTTGAAACCACGGCCTTGCCCAGTGCCAGCGCATACGACAGCGTGCCTGAAGTCGATTGGGCTGCGCCGGGATAGGGCGTGACATAGATGTCGGCCGCCTCGATCAGGTCAAGCAGTTCATCGGTCTCGAGAAAGGCGTCGATCCAGTGGACATGATCGGCAACGCCCAGTTCCTGCGCCAGCGCCTTGAGTCCGTTGCGATAGGCCTCGCCTTCGCGCTCGATCAGGTTGGGATGGGTTGCTCCGGCGATCCAGTAGAGCAGCTCCGGATGATCAGCGACCAGCGCCGGCAGCGCCCGGATCACCGCCTCGATCCCCTTGCCGGGGGAGAGCAACCCGAAAGTCAGCAGCAGCTGACGCCCGCTGAAACCCATCGCGGCCTTGAACTGTTCTGAACGACCGAACGGTCGATCCGGCACGCCGTGGGGAATGCAGACGATCTGGTCCGGATCGGCACGATAGACCGTTTCCAGCACGGTGCGCGATTGTTCGGACATCACGATCAGCTTGGCAGCGCGCGCCACCAGCCGCTCCATCACCTGCGCCTGGGCCCAATCGGGCTCGGCAATGACAGTATGCAGGGTGATCAGCAGCGGCGCGCTGATCCGGTCGAGCAGTTCCAGCACCATGTTGCCGGCTGGCCCGCCAAACAGGCCAAACTCATGCTGCAACCAGACCACGTTGGCCTTGCTGGCCTCGATCGCTTGCGCCGCCGCGGCAAAGCTGGCCGGGTCCGCCTGGGTAATCTCACCGCTGACTTCAGCGGCAAAGCAGGTGTGGCCGGGCGCGGGGGTCATTGCATAGACATCGATCGCCAGGTTGGGCGCGGCGGCTGTCAGCGAGTGGTAGACATCGGCCGTAAAGGTCGCGATGCCGCACCGGCGCGGGGTGAAGCCGCCGATCAGCGCCAGCCGCGTCCCGGCCGGAAGCGGGGTTGGAACCGGAACCAGGGCCACTGGCTTCGGCTCCGCGGCAACCGGGCTGCGCGGCTGCAAGCCGCCCTTCAGCAACAGCCGCAGCCCAGGTGTGGTCCGGGCGGGGAAAATCGGTGCGGCAAGCGGATCGGGAACGGCGCCGATCATGTCAGTGCCCTTCCGCAGGATCGACCTGCTGGGTCGGCAAGGGGCAATGCGATCGACTGGACCGGCAGTTCCCGCGGCAAGGTGTTATCGGTCAATTGCATGGGGGACTCCTGGCTGACATGGCTGCGGGCGCGGCAAAGCGTGGCAGCCTCGCCCCACGCAGCTAAACCCCCGTCCAAGGCCAATGTTCCGCCGCAAAGCTGGCCAGACCGGGCATAAGACCCTGTTTAGTCGCTCATTCCGCCCATTTGGGCGCGCGCTGGCGGGCATTGTCCGGCAAATTCAGGCACACCGCCTGCGGGCAGTGCCTGGCGAGGCGGCAAGCTGTAGATCAGCGTTTCGATCACGCGCTTTGTCTCTGCGGTGTCTCGCACCGCAATGCTGTCGATCCCGGCTGCGCGCACCGGGAAGTCGTTGCCGCCCGGAAAGAGCGCATCGCCGATGAAGATCATCTCGGCAAAATCGACCAGCGCAATCTGCGCCAGCTTGCGCATGCCATAGGCCTTGTCGACCCCGGCCTGGGTGATGTCGATCGAGGTCGATCCGCCGATCCTGACTGAATGACCCGGCAGCGCGGCGGCCAGGGCCAGTTGCAGCCGCTCGCGCTTTGAGAAATCCGGGTCCCAGGCCATCTTGGCTTCAAGCGGTGCCTTCTGGCCCAAGGCCGAGAAAGTGATCTGGCTGCCGCGATCCTCGATCCGTTTGCCCCAGGTCTGTTGATCGGCGATCCCGGCCTGCGCCAGCGCGCCCTCAAACGCGGCGAGGATGCGGGTGCGGGCGTCCTCGCTCAGCAGATCGGCATAGACCGGCTGCCAGTCCTCAGCACAGCGATAGAGCTTGGTACCGCAGGTCGGGAGCAGGAACAGCCGTTCGACCGCCAAGCCTTCCGGCAGGTTGCAAACCAGTTGCTGGCGAAACTGCGGCCAATCGCCCCCAGAAATCACCGCGATGATCGCCAGGTGTGAAAGCTGCTCCAGCAGACCAGCCATTTCCGCATCGATCGCTTGCTTGCTCTCGGCCAGAGTGCCGTCGAGGTCGAAGGCAACCAGACGCTTCATGATCGCTCCCCGCGAAGTGCTGATCGGGGGAGGCGGCGGAAAGATTCATGGTTGGACATGGCCGAAAAACCCGGCGCGGCAGCGAATGTTCCATCGCCGGAACATTCGGACTTGCGAGCAGTTTATTCCCCGAAGTGAGCATCGGCTCTGACTTCTCCAAACAAGTGGGAGACCCCCTATGCCCCTAACGAACATCATTATCGTGCTGATTGTCGTCGGCGTGATCCTATGGCTGCTGCGGGCGTTCGGCGTGCTGGGTTCGCTCAGCGGCATGAATGTCGGCGGATAATACTTCACGTTTTTCGGATTTCGCTGGGCCTGGTCGGAACCATTTCGGACCGCGCCGGTTTGCACAAATAGCCCGCACCGATTTCCGCGCGGTTTGCAGGAGAACTGACATGGGCGAATTCATCGACAAGGCCAAGGGCACCGCCAACGACGCGATCGGCAAGGCCAAGATCGCGGTCGGCGAAAAGGCCGATAAGCCGGCCATGGTGGCCAAGGGCGTTGCCCAACGCGCCAAGGGCCAGGCCCAGAAGATCGCCGGCACCGCCAAGGGGGCGATGGGCGACAAGCTCTGATCCGGACCACTGGGCACGGCGCGACCCGAGCCCGCGGTCTCCGGTTTGGCAATGTTTCCGCCGAGTCATTGCCAAATCACCAGCGCCCCTGTCGCAAGACAGGGGTGCTGGTTTTTGCCGGCCAGCATTGCGGCAAACAAATCAATTAGTTGATCCATATGGAACAAACCGACCGGCGCCGGGTTTGCGTTCCGGGTGATGAGCAACCGCTCATCCAGGAGATAAGACATGCCAAGGCATATTCTGATGGCAGGCATTGCCGCCATTTCAATGGTCCCGATTGCGGCCAGCGCCCAGTCGCGCGATCAGCAACAGACCGAATCCAGCTGTGACCGCCAGCGCAGCACCCGGGTGGTCGCGACCGTAGCCGGTGCAGGCGTGGGCGGCGTGCTTGGCAACGTGGTGGCCGGCAACGGCAACCGGGTTATCGGCACCGTCATCGGCGCGGCCGGTGGCGCCCTGCTTGGCAACCAGCTGGCCAAGCCCGCCAATGACTGCAGCCGCGCCTATGGGTATTATGACGAAAACGGCCGCTGGCATTCCACCAGCGTCAGCGCGGAAAATGCCCGGGGCTATTACGACCGCGAGGGCAGCTGGATCGACGGCGCGCCCAACGGGCACTATGATGCCAACAACCGGTGGGTGGCCCATACCGGCCCGACCCGGGTCGATGTTCGCTATGATGACCAGGTCGGCTGGGTCCCCGCTTCTGCCAACGGCTATTACGATCGCAACGATCGCTGGGTCGCCGGATCGCAGGATGGCAGGTACGATGGCAACGGCCATTGGATCCCCGCTTCGGAGCGCCAGGATGCGCGGCGCAGCGACGCCTATGGCTATTACGATACCCGCGGCCTGTGGCATGCCACCTCGGTCGAGCAAGGCCGCGCGACAGGCTATTATGACCGCAACAACACCTGGGTCACCGGCACGCCAAATGGCCATTATGATGCGCGCAACAACTGGGTGCCGCACCGCGATGACGGCACTGCCAGTGGCAGCTTTGACAGCCAGAACCGCTGGATCCCGGCTTCCTCAAACGGGTACTATGACAGCGATGACCGCTGGATCGCAGGAACCGCCAGCGGACATTATGACCAGCGTGGGCGCTGGGTCGCCGGGTTGGCAATCGGCCATTATGATCAGCGCGGACGCTGGATCGAAGGCAGGGCCAGCGGCCGCCAGGATGCCAATGGGGTGTGGATCGCCGATCCCCAGCCGGGCTATTACAGCAACGGGCGCTGGGTACCGGGTGCCACCTATGGCTATTACGACAGCCGCGGCCGCTGGATTGCCACATCGGGCTATGGCTCTGGCAATGACCAGGCCGGACCAGGGCAGAGCATCCAGGGCCAGATCAGCTGGCTTGAGCAATACATCCGCTCGGCCGATGCCCAGCGCCAGCTCAGGCGCGGCGAGCTCACCAGCGTCCGGCGCGAGCTGAACGCGATCCGCAACCGCGAACGCAACATGCGGCATGACCGGGCGGGCAACCTTTCCGCGCGCAATCAGGCCCAGCTGCAAGACCGGATCGACCGGCTGAACCGCCGCCTGGGGACAAGCGGACAATAATGCTTCAGACTTGAGTGCCTGCTTCGATCCTCCCCCCCGCGTGTCAGGCGCTCAACCGGCCCGCCTTTCCGATCAATCGGGGTGGCGGGCCCACTTTTTGCCGTTTGGGTGCGTCGATCTGCCAGGGCTGTGGTAGGGGTCGACCAATTGCCCAAGCCAGCCTGCGCGCTTCTGGCCGCGCGCCACAACACTGACCAGCCCGCCCCTTTGCGGCGCGACTTTGGCAAATGGAAGGCGGCTTGCCATGGACAGATCTCCCCAGGACCCGATTGTTTCGACCAGCACCCTGGCGCTGGCCCTGATCATTTCCTCTCAGGCACCGGTCGTTTTGCTCGACAGTGAAACCAGGGTGGTTGCCGCCAGCACCACCTTCTATCGCGATTTCAAGCTGCGGCGCGGTGGGGGCGGACGTCCTTTGCTGGCCGATCTGGGGCAGGGTGAATGGGGCGTCCCGCAGCTGTTGCGGCTGCTTCGCACGGTCACCGATGGCGAGCCTCAGATTGAAGCCTACGAGATGACCCTGGTCCGCCCCGGCGAGGCTGATTGCCAGCTGGTACTCGGCGCACACCGGCTCGACTACCAAGGCCCGGATGCCGAGGTCCTGGTCGTGATGACAGTGACAGACGTTACCGCAGCACGGCTGGCCGGCCAGCAGAACGACGAACTGCTGCGCGAGAAGCAGCTGCTGATGAAGGAACTGCAACACCGCGTCGCCAACAGCCTGCAGATCATTGCCAGCGTACTGCTGCAGAGCGCGCGCAAGGTGAATTCTGAAGAGGCCCGTCGCCATCTCAATGACGCCCATCACCGCGTCATGTCGGTCGCCACCTTACAGCGCCAGTTGGCCATAACGCAGGTGGGCGAGGTGCCGCTGCGCAGCTACTTCAGCGAGCTTTGTGAGAGCATTTCAGCCTCGATGATCCCAGAAAACAGCCAGCTCTCGCTGCTGGCGGACGTTGACACCAGCATTGTCGACGCGCGCGCTTCGGTCAGTCTCGGGCTGATCGTTACCGAACTGGTGATCAATTCACTCAAGCATGCCTACCCCGGCGGCGGCCGCCCCGGGCAGATCACGGTAACCTATCGATCGCAGGATACGGGCTGGGTGTTGACGGTCGAGGATGACGGGATCGGCTTTCCCAAGGACGGCGAAACGATCAAGCCCGGCCTTGGAACCGGAATTGTCGAGGCGCTGGCTGGCCAGCTTGATGCGCTGGTGGAAATTGCTGACGCGCAGCCCGGAACCCGCGTGACGATCACGCACAGCTGAATTCGGCAACCGCGGACCCTTTATCCCACTGGGTAGTCCAGCTGCGCCGTCGTCCCGCCAGAGGGCCGACTGGTGATCTTGAAGCGACCCTGCAGCTGGTCGGCGAAGCCGCCCATCAGCAGCCGGCCGGTTGTCCGCGCACTGCCATCAGTGGCAAAGCCGATCCCGTCATCAACCACCGAGAGCCGGGCAAGGCCGGCCTTGCTGACCGTGAAGCGCAGCCGGATCGAACCGGTCCGGCGATCGGGAAAGGCATAGGCATAGGCATTGGTCACGGCTTCGACCGCAAACAGTGCCAGCGGCAGCGCGCTGTCCAGCGGCACCAGCAAGGAGGCCGATTTACACGAGAAGGCGACTTCCGAGCGACCGCTGTGGGTCCGGCGAAACTGACCGCACAGCTCCTGGATCAGGTTGGCGACGTCCAGGCTGGGCTGCCCGCCATCGTTGGCCTGAACATAGATCGCGCGTTGAACCAGGGCGAGCGCTTCGATGCGCTCTCGGGTCTGAACCAGCGCCTCCTGCACGGCCGGACTATCGCTGCGGCCGGCCTGCAAGCTGAGCAGGCTGGCGACGATCTGGAGGTTGTTCTTGACCCGGTGGTGAACCTCCAGCGCCAGCGAGGCACGAACCTTGTCGCGTTCGGCAAGAATCTCTGCCAGCCGCTCGAGATCGCCGCACAGTTCCGTCAATTCGTCCGGAGCGTGGGCGCAATTGGCGGTGACATCGGCGTATTGGCCCGCCGCGATCGCTGCAACCTGCGCGCGCAGTACGGCAATCCAGTCAGGCATGAGCTAGGCTGCCCTTCCGATCGAAGAATTGCCCGTCGGTCCGTCGATCAGCGCGGCCAGCGCCTTGCGGCCGCGGGCCAGGCGGCTCTTGATCGTGCCGATTGCACAGCCAACCACGTCGGCGGCCTCGTCATAGGACAGCCCGTTTGCCCCGACCAGCAACAGCACTTCGCGCTGTTCGGGCGGCAGCAGCAACAGCGCCTTGCCCACATCCGCCAGGTGGATCTGGTGCTGCTGGGCCGGGGATTCGACCAGCATGCGCTCGGCAAATTCGGGCTCAAGGCTGACGGTGCGGCGGTTCTTGCGGAGTGTCGTGTAGAACTGGTTGCGCAGGATCATGAACATCCAGGCGCGAAAGTTGCTGCCGGGAATGAAGCTGGCCCGCGCCGCCCAGCCGCGCATCATCGCGTCCTGGACCATGTCATCGGCAAGGTCGCGGGTGCCGCACAGACCCCGTGCAAAGGTACGCAGCGAAGGGATCAGGGCAACCAGCTGGTCCCGAAAAATGCGATCAGCATCGGCCGAAGCCACCGTTGCCGCCGCATCTGGCCCTTGGCCTGTCACTGCGGTGTACTGGGTTTGGCCGCAGCAATCCCAGCGTCGATTTCATCAAGAATGCGCAGAAACTCTTCGGGTACTTCCTCGCTTGCCACAGCCTGGTGCAACTGCTGGAGTGCGGCCGTAACCGGGTCGAAGGCCATTGCGGAACCGTACATCGCGCGTCCCTTTCTGCTCTTTTTTTCGACCATGTTGTCCTGCTCGGTGCTTGAGATGCTGGCCATAAACCTGCGAGCCAGCAAAAAGTTGCATCGCCCGTGGAACTATTTCGCGGTCTGGCGGTTTTGCCCCTGCCGAACCAAGGAGCACCCATGTCGCTGAAAGCCGAAATCGCTCCACAACTGCCCTTCCTGCGCCGGTATGCGCGCGCCGTGACAGGTTCGCAAACACTGGGTGACCAGGCCGTGCGCGAAGTCCTTGAGGGGTTGCTTGCCATGCCGGCAACCTTCACCACCGACGCTCCGCCCCGGCTGGAGCTGTACCGCGTGTTTCACCGCCTGTGGCGCGGCATGCGCAGCCGCAATGGCCACGACGGATTGATTTCCAGCTTCCCGCTCTACACGCGCGAGGCCTTGCTGCTGACCACGATCGAGGAATTCTCGGAGGCCGAGGCCGCCGTGATCCTCGACAGCACGGTTACCGATGTCAGTGCCGAGATCGAGCAGGCCCGCGCCGCCATTGGTGCCGGGCTAAGATCGAATGTCATGATCATCGAGGACGAGGCGATCATTGCGCTCGATATCAAGTCGATCGTTGAATCGCTGGGTCACAAGGTCGCCGGGATCGCCCGCACCCGCACCGAGGCTGCGGTGCTGGCGGCGCGGACCAACCCCGAACTGATCCTGGCCGATATCAGCCTGGCCGATGGATCGAGCGGGATCGACGCGGTCAAGGACATCCTGGGAACGGCCAATGTCCCGGTGATCTTCATCACTGCCTTCCCCGAACGCCTGTTGACCGGCGAGCGGCCCGAACCGACCTACCTGATCACCAAGCCGTTCAGTCCCGCCACGGTTGCCGCCACGATCGACCAGTCGCTGCTGTTCCACCGCGAAGCTGCGGATGCGGCCCCGGCCTGACCCCCGCCACAGGCCCCAGCCAGAAAATGTTCTGTGCGCCGACCAGCGCGGCTCGATCCTATAACGCTGTGTAACGGAAATCGCGGAAGGCGCAGGCCCCGGGCCCGGCGGCGTAGAGCCCCGGCCTCAGCGCCAGAAAGCCGCCGCGGACGTTGTGGTGATAGCCGGACACTTCCATCCCGCGGTCAAAGCGCTGCCAGGTTTGCCCGCCATCGCCGCTGGTATGGAATGCGACGATGTGTTCGCGCTTGGTCACGCGAAGCCGCATTTGCCGGCCATGCGGATTGGCCGGCCGCCCGCGTTCGATCCCGTACTGGTGGGTGACAAAGCGGCGCTCGTCGAAGCCGAGGCCGCAATAGAGCTTGTCGTCATAGAACAGCACCAGGCCGGCCGTGGCGCCGGGGGCCAGTTCGATGTCGCATTCGAACTGATACGAACGGTCGCCAGAAGTGAGCAGCAAGGGTGAGCCGCTGGACGGCGCAATGCCCTTGCCAGCAAGGTGCAAGGCGCCATCGGCCACGCGGATCCGCGCAGCCTCGTCTGGCACGGGGCGGAAAAACGTCCATTTCGAGCCGAGCGCCAGCGGGCCACTGAAATCGTCTGACAGCGCCAAGCCGTGGGGCAGGGCCTGCCCGCCGCGCGGCTTGCGCAAGGGGCGTGAAAGATCGCCGCCCGTCATGCGGAACCAGCCGTCGCGGGTCCATTCGACCGGATCGAGCAGGCATTGCCGGCCGAGCGTCCAGAAGCCGGCCTCATAGCCGTGATAGAGCGACCACCAGGTGCCGTCCGGCGCCTCGACCAGGCTGGCATGGCCGCGCGACCACCAGGCTTCGCCCGACGATCGGGTGCGAACCAGCGGATTGCCGGGATGCTGCTCCCACGGGCCGTGGAGCGAGCGCGAGCGCGCCGCGATCACCATATGCCCGGTTGGTGGACCCGCCGTGCCGCCGACGGCGGTGAGCATGTAGAACCAGCCGCCATACCGGTGGATCTTGGGGCCTTCGGGGGAGAAGCCTTCGACATCCCATGTATCGGGATAACGCCAGGGGTCATAGACGTGCTCGACCGGTCCCGTGACCGAGAGGCCGTCGTCGCTGAGCCGCACCCGGTCTCCGCCCGACAGGAACAGCCAGCGCGAGCCATCCTCCGCCACGGCATGGCAAGGGTCGATATGCTGGTGCAGGCCGAGCGGCGCGGGATCGCTCCATGGGCCATCGATATGATCGGCCCAGATCACGTAAATCTCGTTCCGCGGCTGGGCCTTCACCGGCACGTAAATGAAATAGCGTCCCTGGTGCTTCTCCAGGCTGACCGCCCAGACTGAACCGATATTGCAGTGCAGGGCCGCCCGGCGCGGCTGCCAGTTCACCAGGTCGCGGCTGTGCCAGATCGTCAGCCCGGGATAGGCATCGAAGCTGGAAAAGGTCAGGTAATAGTCATCGCCATCCTTCAGCACCGCCGGGTCGGGCCGGTCGCCCGACAGTACGGGGTTGAGGAAGCGGCCGTTGCCGAGGTCGGGCTGGCGCTGGCCCTCGATCCCGGTGCGGGCCGGTGCGGCGGCGCTGAGTGGCAGAGCCGCGGCCAGCGGGGCCAGCGCCCCGGCCTTGAGCAGGTCGCGCCGCTCCATCAGCCAAGGCCGACAGTGCGCGCCCAGGCGCGCCACAGCTCAGGCCAGACCTCGACCGGCTTGCCTACGGCCTTGCGCAGGCCAAAGCCATGCCCGCCATTGGCGAAGAGGTGCATCTCGACCGGAATCCCCCGTGTCTTCAGCGCGGCTCGCAGGCGCAGCGAGTTCTCGACCGGCACGACATCGTCATCCTCGGCATGAAGTAGGAAGTGCGGCGGGGCGTCGGCGGGAACCTGACGGTCAGGCGAGTAGCGCGCCTCCAGTTCGGGGGTCGGCGCGGCACCCAGCAGCAACTGGCGTGAGCCGGGGTGGGCAATGGCCGGGTCCATGCTGCACACCGGATAGATCGGCGCGGCGCTGTGCGGCTTGGCCGAGAGCCGATCAGCGGGGTCGACCGGCTGGTAGACGCTCGCGTCGAACCGGGTGGAAAGGCTGGCGCAGACATGGCCGCCAGCGGAAAACCCCATGGCCGAAACGCGCTCGGGATCAATCGCCAAGTCGCGGGCGCGGTGGCGGATCAGGCGCATGGCGCGCTGGGCATCGGCCAGTGGCACGTCGGGCCCGGCAGCCCAACCCTCGCCGGGCAGGCGGTAGAACAGGACAAAGGCGGTAAAGCCGCGCGCCGTCAGCCAGCGCGCCATCTCATAGCCCTCCTTGTCGACCACGACCCAGCGATAGCCGCCACCTGGCGTAAGGAGGACGGCCGCGCCGTTCGGTCGATCGGGCCGGAACACGGCCATGCGCGGGCGGGTGATGCCGAAGACCGCGCGGTCAGTGACCAACGGATCGGTCGAGCGTTCATTGACGGTTTCGACCGGTGGTTTGGCCGGCCGACCCGGTGCGCCGGCAGGCCAGAGATCGATCGTCTCGACCGGTTGGGGCAGGCCAGGCGGCAGCGCGCCAACGGCAACGGGCGGAGGCGTTTGCGCCCCCGCCCGTGCGGTAAGGGTGGAGGCCAGCCCCGCGACAATCAGCGACCTGCGGTCAATCGTCATCGGGAACCGGCCTCCGGGAGGTACTTCGGGATCAGAGCTTGAACCGCGCCCCGAACAGGAAGGTGCGGCCGAAGTGGTTGTTCTCGTAATTGCGGTCCGCGTCAAAGTCAGTGAAGCGGTAGCGATAGGTGTCGAGCAGGTTGTTGCCTTCGAGCGACAGCTCCAGCCAGTCCGTAACCTTGTAGCGGATCGAGGCATCGAGGTTGGTCGTCGCGCCATAGCCTTCCAGCAGGTTGCCGGTGCCCGAGGCGCCTTCATGGTAACGGCCGCGATAGGACACCATCACGCGGGCAGCGAACTTGCCGTCATCGTAATAAAGCGTGCCGTTGTAGGCCTGCTTCGACACGTTCGACAGCGTGTTGGTCACGCTCACGTTCTGCAGTGCACCGCCCGGGGCAATCGCTGGCCCCTGCAGGTTGAACGTGGCGTTCGAGCTGATGAAGGTGGCGTTGGCGATCACGCCAAAGTGCTTGAAGAAGCCTTCGGTGAAGGCGCTGAACGGCACCTGCGCGGCCAGTTCCCAGCCGGTCAGCTTGGCGCCCGAACCGTTGACTGTGGTGGTCAGGGTCCAGATCGGCTGGCTGAGCTGCGCCGGGTTAAGTGCGGCGGGCGAGCTGGGGTTCAGCACCGAAACCGGCAGGCCGGTCTGGGTGAAGGTGGCGCCCGTGATCGAGGCCGACTGGGTGAAGCTGTTCACGTCCTTCTTGAACCAGGCCAGCGAGAGCACCGCCTGCGGGGCGAAGTACCATTCGGCGGCCAGGTCATAGTTGGTGGCGCGATAGGGCTCCAGGAACGGGTTGCCGCTGGTGACGCGATAATTGAAGCCATCGGCCGAGCCGCCCGGGGTGAGCGAGCCGAGCGTTGGGCGGGTCATCACCTTGGCCACTGCCGCGCGCAGGATCACGTTCTGCGTCGGGAACAGCGCCAGGTTGGCCGAGGGGAGCCAGTCGTCATAGTCGCGGGTGACGGTGGCCTGGGTGCCGCTGACCAGGCCGTAAGAGCTCTGGTCGGTCTTCACATAGCGCACCCCGGCGTTGAGGGCATATTCCAGCCCGCCCAAGTCACCCTTGAAGTCGGCCTGGAAGTAGACGCCCTTGGTGGTCTCCTGGACGCCGCGGATATTGCCGACGTCGTTGACCAGCGGCCGGTTGTAGAGGCCGGTAAAGGTTGCGGCGGCGGCCAGATTCGGGACCAGCCACGAGTTGGTGTTGCCAGACGGCTGGCCGGCGTTGCCGAGGTTGAACACCTGCGACAGCGCCGTGGTGACCGGGAAGCCATAGACTGCGGTCGGGCCGAACAGGCTGGTCGGCGAGCAGGCGATCGTACCGGACGTGCTGGTGACCAGGCTGGTGCCGCCATTGCCGCAAACTGCGGAGTCGCGGGTATAGGCCACGGCATCGAAGTTGTAGCGGCGCCAAACGGCCCCGGCCTTCAGAGTGATCTTGTCAGTCAGATCGAATTCGGTCCGCAGCTGCACCGTTTTGAAGCGGTTGGTGACGTTCGAGGGGCGGTCGCGGATTTCAGCCAGCTGGAAGTTGGCCGGATCGGTCACGCTGGTCCCGAAGGTCAGCTTCGGCGTCCTCATGTTGGTGTAGTCGTAGGAATAGCCTTGGGCGTCGCGGTCATCGAAGATGATCGTGGTTTCGACCGGGATATCGGCGTTCGACTTCGAAACGCCGCCCAGCAGGGTGAAGCGCAGGGTGTCGGTCACTTCCTGATCAAGGCTGGCCCCGATCTGGTAGAATTCGGTGCTGCTTTCGCGCAGGTAATGCTCGGTGCGGACCCAGGCGTCGTTGAGCGTCGCCGAGATCATGTTCTTGTTGGCGTCGTAAACCGGGTTCACGACATTGATCGAGCGCTCGTTCGAACGCAGCAGGACTTCGCCCCACTGTTCTTCGCGGCTCGCGTCGAACTTCGAATAGAGCGCATCGATCGACAGCTTGGTTGCCTCGGTCGGGGCGAACTGGATCGAGCCGGTCAGGCCCAGGCGCTCGCGATCGTGCGCAACCTCGCCGTAGCGGGGAATGCGCGGGTGGAAGGCGAGGGCGGCCTGATCGCAGGCCGCGCTGGCAACATAGGTCCCGCCCGAATTGGGTGTGGTAAAGCAGTTGGTGCCGTTTACATTGTCGAACCGGGCCTGGGCCCAGCGGACCGAATTGTTGCCCAGCTCAAGCACCTTGGTCTTCGAATAGGCAGCCGAGATCGAGGCGCCAAACGTATCGGCATCGTTACGCCAGGAAAGCAGGCCAGCCAGGCGCGGGCCGACATTGCCCGACAGGTCATTATAGGAACCAACCACCGAGGCGGCGGCGGTCAGCCCGGCCTTGCCGGCCAGCGGGTTGCCGGTGTTGAGATCGACCACGGCGCCGAGCGAACCTTCATCGAGGCTGGCCTCGGCGGTCTTGTGGACGACCAGGCTGGAGAACAGTTCCGAAGCAAAGACGTTGAAATCGAACGCGCGGTCGCGGTTGGCGCTGGCGCCATCGACCGAGGTGGCGATCGTTTCCATGCCGTTGACGCGGACGCGGGTGAACTGGCTGGAGAGACCACGCACCGTGATCGCCCGGCCTTCGCCGGCATCGCGTGAAATCGAGATGCCGGGGATGCGCTGCAGCGATTCCGCCAGGTTCTGGTCGGGGAATTTGGCGATGTCTTCGGCAACGATCGCATCGACTGCGGCCACCGAGTTTTTCTTGAGGTTGATCGCGGCCTGCAGCGACTGGCGGAAGCCGGTCACGATGATTTCGTCAGCCGGGGTATCTTCGGCAGGCGGAGCGGCGTCCTGGGCCCAGGCGGCGGTCGGCGCAACGATGGCACTGCCGGCGATCAGGGCAAGCTTGAACAGCGTCTTGCTGGTTTGGGTCTTGCGCATTTCTACCCCCTCGACGCCCTCTGGCGCTTCCTCATGATACCGGTGTCAAAGGATGATGTGCGTGGACCCGCACAGCTCCCCCAGCACCTCTACTCCCTGCGCGGTCTTCCGGCCGCTGCATTCTGACCGGTAAGGTAACCGGTGTCATTTTGTATTGCTCCCGTTCCGGCGCTCTGTCAAGAAGGTGCGCAAGGGAGAATGGACGATGCGGCACTGGTGGGTGAAACTCGCGGTATTCCTCGCGGCTTTGCAGGCACTTGTCCTGTCCGGGGCGGTCTGGGCGGGGCCGCCCGAGCCGACGCAGGGCGGGGCCGGCGGTCGAATCATCCGGGTCACCACCCTGGCCAAGGACGGTCCGGGATCGTTCAAGGAAGCGGTTGAGGCCAAGGGGCCGCGCATCGTCGTGTTCGAAGTGGGCGGGGTGATCGACCTTGAGCGCAACTCGCTGACCATTGCCGAACCCTATCTTACCATCGCCGGCCAAACCGCCCCTTCGCCGGGAGTCACCATCATCCGCGGCGGGATCGATCTCAAGGCCTATGACGTGATCATCAGCCACGTGCGGGTGATGACCGGGCGTGACGGCCAGGCGCTGTTTTCCGGCTGGGAAGCGGATGCCTTTTCCACGGTGGCCGCCTACAATGTCATCATCGAGCACAACAGCTTCCTGTGGGGGATCGACGAGAACATGTCGGCTTCCGGCCCACGCTTCACCGGCAAGACGGTCGAGGAATGGCGCAAGGGCACCAGCCACAATATCCTGTTTCGCAATAACCTCGCCGCCGAAGGCCTGGCCAATGCCAGCCACCCCAAGGGCGAGCATTCCAAAGGCTCGCTTATCCACGACAACGCCACCGGCATCGTCTTCTACCGCAACGTCTGGGCCCACAATGTCGAGCGTTCGCCGCTGCTCAAGGGCGGGGTCCAGGCGCTGATGGTCAACAACCTGATCTACAATCCCGGTCACCGCGCAGTGCATTACAACCTGATGGCGCTGGAATGGGCCGGCCAGCCCTATGCCACCGGCGAGCTGACCGCGGTGGGGAATGTCATGCGCGGCGGCAACGATACCGATCCGGGCCTGCCGTTCCTGATGCTGGGCGGCGATGGCGACCTCAAGTTCCACGGCCGCGACAATCGCATGGTTGATCGCCACGGCAATCCGCTGCCAGAATTCGGCCGCTATGGCGAGACGAGGGCGAGGCTGATCCGATCAACCAAGCCGCTGGCGGACCTTTCCGGCCTGCCGGTTCTGCCCTCTGGCGAAGTCGAAACCAGCCTGCTGGCGACGGCCGGGGCCCGCCCGTGGGACCGCGCGCCGGACGATATCCGCGTGCTGTTCTTCGTGGCTGAGGGGCGCGGCGATATCATTGATGACGAGAAGGAAGTCGGCCCCGGCTATCCCCGCCCGCCCGAAACCCGTGCGCCCTTTATCGAGGCGGACTGGGACCTTGCCACGATGCAGCCCAAGTCTGGCCGCTATCCGGGGCAGAAGGGCGGCGCGCAGGAGGTGCTCAGCCCGCGCGATCGCAGCTCGCGCGGAACCACCCGGTGAGCCTCGCCGCGCTGCTCCTGCTCGCTGCCTCGCCGCCGATGGCGGTGATCGACGAGCGCGATACCCGGCGCGAAGAAGCCCCGCCGCACGGCGCGATCGGGACGAGCACGGCCTACCGGATCAGCGATGCCGTGCCGCAGCCGCGGGCGATGGAGTTCCGTCGCCGGATCCTGCATCGCGGCGCGGCGATCGGCGAACATCCGATCGATCATGACGAGGTCTATTACGTGCTCGATGGAGAGGGCGAGGTCGTCTCCGACGGCCAGCGCGCGCGGCTGACCAAAGGCATGGCGGCCTATCTCTACAAAGGGGCGGTCGTGGGCATCCGGCAAGTGGGCCGCAAGCCGCTGTCGCTGATCATCAGCTATCCCAACAACCAGCGCTGAGCCTCAGCTCCCCGGTTGGATATAGGGCACGCGGGCGAACAGCTCGCGCTCCCACTTGCGCGGATCCTTGATCACGCGGCTGGCGGTATCGAAGACCATCGTCTCGCGCCGCGGCAAGCTGTAAGGCGCCCAACCGGGGTTGCCGGTGCGGGCAAAGCGGACGAAAGCGTCCATCACTGTGTCGCTCATTGCCTGGCGGGCCAGCGAGGGATCCTCGAAGGTACCGAAGGCCAGACCGATGTCATCGGTATGCTTGGCCGCCTCGAAATCGAGCTGATAGACCCAGGTCTGCTTCACCCCAGCGCGGGCGCGGGCATCGGCCTCCTCGACCTGGCCGCGCCAGGACCGGCCGGCGGTGACCATGCGGTGGAAGATCTGTTCAGGGGCGTCCGCAGGGTAGCGCGCCCGGAACTGCGCGACCACCCAGGCGGGATCGATATCGACCTTGAGCTCTGGCCCCGCCCGCTCGGCAAGGTTGCTCCAGTCGAGGCCCTTGAGCTTCGGATGGTCCGGCGGGAAGAAGGCGCGCGTTTCGGCCACGGTGTTGCCGAGCAGCATCGGGATCGCATTGCCCTGTGGCGCGGGATCCGGCCAGAACGGGTGCCTTGTCAGGTGCTTCATGTCGAGCACCGGCCCCATGTAGAGCCCGCCGCCCATGATCGGATCGTTTGCAGAGAGCGCCGCAACCAGCGCTTCGGTGGAGGCGGTCGCCGGATCGGTTCCCAGCTTGTCGAGGAAGGCCTGCGCGCGCTTGCGTTCATTGAGCGGGCCCGATGCGGTGACCTGCTGCCCGCTCATCGTAATCGCCTTGTGGAACAGGCCCTTGGCCTCGGGCATGGCCATCAGCGTCGCAATCTTGGCCCCGCCGCCGGACTGACCAAAGACCGTGACATTGCCCGGATCGCCGCCGAAGGCCGCGATATTGCGCTGGACCCATTGGAGCGCGTAAATCAGGTCGAGCTGGCCGTTGTTGCCGCTGCTGGGGAAGCGATCGGGCAGGTAAAGGTAACCGAAGACGTTGAGGCGGTGGTTGACCGTGACGACCACCACATCGCCACGCGCAGCGAGTTTCGCGCCATCGTTGAGCGGATCGGCGACTGAGCCATTCGAATAAGCTCCGCCGTGGAAATAGACCATTACGGGGCGTCGGCGATGCTCATTTGGTGGCACCCAGACGTTCAGGAAAAGGCAGTCCTCTGCGGGCGGGGCATAACTGCCGGAAGGTTGCGGGCAACTCGGGATGCCATGCCAGACGGAGCGACGCTGTTCGGCAACCGTGACCGATTCCGGCTGTTGGAATCGCTGAGCCCGTGCATATCGGATGACTGGATAGGACCAGGCCTCGGCGCAGGAATATGCCTCGTATTTACCATCCGGCGCTTGAACCGAACCAATGCAAATGACGTCAGCCGGGGTCCAAGCCGAGACGCGCGTGCCAAGGCTGGCTATCGCAGCAGCGCCCGTGAGCACCGCCCGCCGGCTCCACTCTTCAGCGCCGGACATCGCCGCCGCTGGCTGAAAAGCTCTCAAGGGTCGTGCGGTTCACCAGGCTCATGTCACCCGGAATCGTGTGCTTGAGCGCGGTCAGGGCAAGGCCGGCTTCGGCCATGGCGCGCTCGTCGCCGCCTTCGAGCCAGGCGTGGATTACCCCGGCCGCAAAGGCATCGCCGGTGCCGATCCGCTCGACAATCCCGGTCACGTCGATCTCGTCGGTCTGGTGCGCAGCGCGGCGGCTATCGACCCGCGCGGCAATGCGGTGGTGGTCCGACGTGACCAGATGCCGCGCGGTCGAGGCGATGAGCTCGAGCTTGGGGAAGGCGGCAAAGGCCGCTTCGGCCGCTTCGCGCCGCCGATCCGCCCCGTCGCCTGAAAACTCGCGCGCCAGCAGTAGCGAGATATCGCGGTGATTGCCGATCAGAATGGTCGCATCGGCGACCAATTCCCGCAGGATGGCGCCAGGATTGCTGTCCCAGCTGGACCACAGCGCCCCGCGGTAATTGCCGTCGAAGCAGATAGGTATGCCTGCTGCCAGCGCTGCCGACTGCGCCGCCTTGGCAAGCGCCACGCCCTTCGGGCCGAGCGCCGGGGTGATCCCGCCGGTGTGGAACAGCCTTGCCCCGTCCAGCGCCCCGTCAAAGTTGATGGCGGCAGGATAGGCCTCGGCAAAGGCGCTGCCGGCGCGGTCATAGGTGATCATGGAAGGGCGCGGTCCGGCGCCATCCTCCATGAAGTAGAGCCCCATCCGCCCCGCCGCCCGGGCCAGGAACCGCGTGTCTACCCCCGCGCCGCGCAGCGCAGCGACGGCGCGATCTCCAAGGGGATTGTCGCTGACCAGTCCGGCAAACCGAACCGTGTGACCCAGACTGGCCAGCGCCACGGCGACATTGCCCTCTGCCCCGCCCGGATGGAGTTCCAGGCTGTCGGCCTGGACCATCAGCTGCGAAGCCGGCGGGGTCAGCCGGAGCAGCAATTCGCCAAAGCAGACTACGGGATTGCCCATCAGCAGCCTTTCGCCTCCCCCTCGATGGGGGAGGGATACCACAGCTTGGCTGCGCAGCAGCCTAGCGCCGGTTGGGTGGGGGTGATGTCCGCCGGCACGCTCACCCCCAACCAACTGTGACTAGCGAGCAAGCTCGCAAGTCTCCGTATCCTTCCCCCATCGACGGGGAAGTGAGGAAGGGATAAGGCACCATTCGATCAGCCTAACGCGCCAGCCAGCCGCCGTCGACGGCCAGGACCTGGCCCGTGACATAGTCTGACGCTTCGGCCGCGAGGAATACGGCTGCCCCGGCAATGTCCTCGGGCCGGCCCCAACGACCGGTCGGGATCCGCTCTAGGATCTGGCGGTTGCGGGTCTCGTCGGCAAGCAGCGCGGCGGTATTGTTGGTGGCGATGTAGCCCGGGGCGATGGCGTTGACCTGCACGCCCTTGGGTGCAAGCTCGTTGGCCATGGCCTTGGTCACCCCGCCAACGCCGGACTTCGCTGCAGCATAGCTCGGGACCCGGATGCCGCCCTGGAAGGTCAGCAGGCTGGCGATGTTGATGATCTTGCCCGATCCGCGCTCCACCATGTGCCGCGCGGCGGCCTGGCTCAGGAAAAACAGGGTCTTGAGGTTGGTATCCATCACCGCGTCCCAGTCCTCTTCGGAGAATTGGAGCAGATCGTCGCGGCGGATGATCCCGGCGTTGTTCACAAGCACGTCGATCCGTCCGAGCGCAGCGAGTGCCTCGTCGATCACGCGCTCGACTGGCTCGGTCGAGGAGAAGTCGGCCTTGATGTTGACCGCTTTGCGGCCGGCCGCGGCGATCAGCGCCAGCGTCTCGGTCGGCTCGCTGCGACCGGCTAGGGCCACATCGGCACCCGCTTCAGCGAGTGCGACCGCGATGGCCTGACCGATCCCGGTATTGGCCCTGGTGACCAGCGCGGCCTTGCCTTCGAGCGAGAACGAGATCGCCATCAGAGCGCCCGCAGATAGTCGGCGATCGCCTGATCCTGGCAGTTCGGATAGAACAGCTCGGCGAACTTCTCACCCGCGATTGCGGCCTTGAGCAGGTCCTGGTCAACCGACTTCAGCACGGTCAGCATATCGCGGCATGAAGCGGCCTTCATGTCCTTCAGCTTGCTGCGGTTGGCGGCCATGAAGTGCGCGCGTTCCTTGGGATAGCCGGCGCCGCCCTCGTTCTCGAAGATCTTGCGATAGCAGTCCTGCAGGTTGAGTTCGGCCGCCCAGCCGAAGCCCTTTGAATAGGGCATCGAGATTGCGTTGCCATCGTTGATCTGGCTGAACAGGAAGGCGTCGGTCGGATCGATCACCAGCCCGCAGAACACACCGGGCATCGAGTTTGCCGCCAACATCGAACCCATGCCGGTGCCGCAGCCGGTCACCACGAAGTCCGCTGCGCCCGAGTTGAGCAGGATGCCGGTCAGAAGGCCGTTCATCACATAGGTCAGCGAAGCGGCGTCCTCGGGCGTGTACATCCCGTAATTGAACACCTGATGGCCCAGCGGCTCGGCAACCGAGGTCAGCGCCTCGTATACGACCGGGTTCTTGGCGGCCTGGCTGTTCTCGATGATCAGGGCGATCTTCATGGGTCTGGTCTTTCCTGCTGAATGCTTGTTTGTCGTTCTAGGTAACCGGTGTCATTGCCAAGATCAAGCGCGGTGTTGGAGAAGCGAATTCTGTCAGTTCTTGGGTGGGGAAACCGAGGCGCGGGGGACGAATTCGGTCGGGAACAGCGACTGTTCCTTGCCCGCGGTTTCGGGGTGAATCAGCTTCAGGGCCGCCGAGCGCGCCATGGTCCGGATCGGCCAGCGCACGGTAGTAAGCGGCGGCCAGATCGTTGCGGCGATGGCCGTATCGTCAAAGCCCACCACCGAGAGATCGCCCGGCACGTCCAGCCCGCGCTCGCGCGCGACGTGGACCACGCCGGCGGCCATCACGTCGTTGCTGGCAAAGATCGCCGTGGGCGGGTGCGGCAGGCCGAGCAGCGAGATGCCGGCTTCCTTGCCGGTCTCGAAGGTATAGTTGCCGCGCGCGGTCAGGCTGATGTCGGCGGGCAAGCCATGCGCGGTCACCGCCTCGCGCCAGCCTTCGCGGCGTTCGTGGGCCGAGCGGAAGCCTTCCGGCCCCTCGACCAGCCCGATCCGCTTGTGGCCCTGGGCGATCAGATACTCGACCGCCCCGCGCACGGCCTGGCGGTCGTTCGACTGGACCAGGTGTGCCGGATCATCGAGCTCGGCCGAGCCCATGCGGACATAGTTGCAGCCCAGCTCGTCGAGCAGGGCGAAAAAGGCATCGTTCTCCGACAACGGCGGCAGGACCATCACGCCATAGAACCGCTGCTGTTCGATGAACTTGCGGATCTGGTCAAACAGGCCGGGATCGTGGCGATCGACCGGGTGGATCACCAGCGCGAACTCGGTGCCGCGGATCGCGTCGAGTACGCCCTCCTGGAAATTCAGCACCATCTGCGCATTGGGGTTGTCATAGATCATCCCCAGCGAGAAATTGCGGCGCAGCGCCAGCTGACGGGCCTGCGGGTTGGGGACATAGCCCAGCTCGGCGATCACCGCCTCGACCTTTTCGCGGGTCGTCTGGTTGAGCAGCGGTGAGCGGTTGATCACCCGGCTGACGGTCTTTTTCGAGACGCCGGATAGGCGTGCGACGTCGTTGATCGTCGGCTTGCCTTCGCGACCGGATTTGCCCGCCATGCCATCCCCTTGCACTGCCGGCCGGAAGACCGGGCGTGATCTTCCTTGCCTTCCCGCGCGCAGAAAGGCAAATGTTGACACCGGTTACCATAATCGATGGACTCATGTCAGACAAGTTCCCACCCGCGCTGCAAATCCACCCAGCCGATACCGTGGCGGTCGCGTTGCGGCCGCTTTCTGCGGGGGAGGTAGTCGCTGGTGTGCGCGTCTCGGCGCCAGTTCCGCAGGGGCACAAGCTGGCGCTGGTCGATCATGCCGCCGGGGCGATTGTGACCAAGTACGGCCAGCCGATCGGCCGGGCGAGCGCAGCGATTGCCGCAGGCAATCATGTTCACAGTCACAACCTGGTGACGGCGCTGGCGGGCGAACTTTCCTATCGTCCCGGCGCGTTACCGGCTACGGATGTTGCGGTATCCAGGCTGCCGACCTGGCAGGGTTACCTTCGCGCTGATGGCCGGGCTGCGACGCGCAACGAGGTCTGGATCCTGCCCAGCGTCGGCTGCGTCGGCATCACGGCCGAGGAAGTGGCCCGCGCGGCGCGAGAGCGGCATGCCGGGCGGATCGACGGCGTCCATGCCTTCGCCCACCCGCATGGTTGCTCGCAGCTGGGCGACGACTTGGCCGGAACCCGCGCACTGCTGGCGGGGCTGGCGACCAATGCCAACGCCGCCGGCGTCCTGCTGCAGGGGTTAGGATGCGAATCGAACCAGCTCGACGCCTTGCTGGCGGCCATTCCAGAGGCGGCGCGGGGCAAGGTCCGGCTACTGTCCAGCCAGAGCGCCGGCGATGAGTTGTCCGCCGCCGCCGCATTGATCGACGAACTGGTCGAGCAGGCGGCACAGGCTCACCGTGTCGAGCTTCCGTTTGCGGCGTTGACTATAGGCCTCAAGTGCGGCGGTTCGGACGGGTTCTCGGGTCTCACCGCCAATCCGCTGCTCGGACGGCTGGCTGACAACCTGTGTGGCACCGGGGGGCAGGCGATCCTGACCGAGATCCCCGAAATCTTCGGGGCTGAGCAAGCCCTGCTCGACCGGGCGGTCTCGACCAAGGTGTTCGACGCTGCCGCAAGTCTCGTGAACCGGTTCAAGCGCTATTACCTCGATCAGGGCCTGCCGGTTTCGGAGAACCCCTCGCCGGGGAATCTGGCGGGCGGGATCACGACGCTGGAGGAGAAGTCGCTCGGCGCGGTGCAGAAGGGCGGCAATGCGCCGCTGGTCGATGTGATTGGTTATGGCGAGCAGACCGGGCGGGCCGGGCTGACGCTGCTCGAAGCGCCCGGCAACGATGCGGTTTCCTCGTCAGCACTGGCAGCGGCGGGAGCGACGCTGGTGCTGTTCACGACCGGGCGGGGGACACCGCTGGGCTTCCCGGTGCCTACGGTCAAGGTCGCCTCGAATCAGGACCTGGCCGAGGCCAAACCGCACTGGATCGATTTCGACGCGTCGCTTGCGCTGCGCGAAGGACTGGACGCCGCGGACCAGGCTTTCGCTGCCTGCCTTGCCGCCATCGCCAGCGGCACGCCAACCGCCGCCGAACGCGCCGGACAGCGCGCGATTGCGATCTGGAAACGCGGCGTAACGTTGTGACCCAAGCCGCGCCTACACACGCAGACTTGCCAATGACACCGGTTTCCTTTAGCCACCGCGCCAAGCACCGGCGGATGACCGGCAAGATGTTTCGATCGAGGGGTAGAGTTTGACCGAGCAGGCCCAATCCGTTGCCACGGCTTTTGTCACCGCGCGCCGCGCGGCCCGTGCGCTGGCCGATTACCCCGGCGCGCCGCCGCAGGACCTGGCTGCGGCCTATTCGATCCAGGATGCCGCCATCCGGCTTGATGGCCGCGCGGTCGCCGGGTGGAAGGTCGGCCGGATCTGGCCGCCGCTCGATGGCCAGCTCGGCGCCAATCGCCTGTCCGGCCCGGTCTTTGCCGATGAGGTCGTCTCGGCCGTCAACGGCGGAGTCCCGACCATGCCCGTATTCGAAGGCGGCTTTGCGGCAGGCGAGGCGGAACTGCTGCTCCACGTGGCGGCCGGCTGGAACGGCACGGTGCCGGATGACGATGCCGGCACCCGCGCGATCATCGACGAGGTGCGGCTGGGGATCGAGATTGCCAGTTCGCCCTATGCCCGGATCAACGCCGATGGTCCGCTGGTAACCGTGTCCGACTTCGGCAACAACCACGGCGTGGTGATGGGGCCGACGCTTAAGAATTGGCGCGAACTGGACCTTTGCGAAATCGTCGTGCGGACCGAAGTCGATGGCGAAACCGTGGGCGAGGCTACCGCCGCGACCATGCTCGACGGGCCCTATGGTGCGGTCCGCTTCCTGCTGGGTAACCTCAGCGCCCGCGGGTTTGACCTGTCGCAGGGGCTGTGGGTTTCGACCGGGGCGATCACCGGGGTTCATCCGGTCAAGCCTGGGCAGACCGTGACAGCCAGTTTTGGCGATCACGGTGCGCTGTCCTGCACGATAACCCTGGCGCAGCCGCGCTAGACCAGACTGGAGAGGCCGATGTCCCAGAGCACCGCTGCCGCCGCCGGGATCGCCAAACCAGATGGCCGCCGCCGCTGGCTGATCATCGCGCTGCTGTTTGTCGCCACCACGGTCAACTACATCGACCGGACCATGCTTGGCCTGCTTGCCCCGTCGCTGGGCAAGGAGCTGAACTGGAGCGAAAACGACTACGGCACGATCGTCACCGCTTTCCAGGCCGCCTATGCCCTGGGCTTCCTGTTGATGGGCTGGCTGATCGACCGGTTCGGGCCGAAGATCGGCTATGCCATTGCGATCACCGTCTGGACGGTGGGCCATGTCGCCCACGGCTTCGCCTCGACCGTCGCCGGCTTCATGGCCGCCCGCGTGGTGCTAGGCGTGGGCGAGGCAGGGCATTTCCCGGCGGTCGCGCGCAGCAGCAGCGAATGGTTCCCGCAAAAGGAACGCGCCCTGGCGATCGGTTGGGTCAATTCGGGCACGACCATCGGCGTGATCCTGACCGCGCCGACCCTGGCCCTGTTCATGAACTACCTGGGCCTTGGCTGGCGCGAGACCTTCATCTGGTCGGGCCTGTTCGGCATGATCCTGCTGGTGCTGTGGTGGAAGCTCTATTCCAACCCGCGCGAAAGCGGCACGGTCAGCGAGGCAGAACTGGCCTGGATCGAGCATGATCCGCCGGAGAAGGTCGACCAGGTGCCCTGGCGCCGCCTCATCACCATGCGCGAGGCCTGGGCCTTTGCCGTGGCCAAGTTCCTGACCGACCCGGTCTGGTTCCTGATGCTGTTCTGGCTGCCGAAGTATTTCAGCTCGACCTACAACGTCGACCTCAAGGTCGTGCTGCTGCCGATGATCATCATGTATCTGTTGTCTGACGTTGGCTCGGTGATGGGCGGTTGGGTTTCGTCACGGCTGATCCAGCGCGGGCGCACGCCCAATTTTGCGCGCAAGGCCACGCTGCTGATGTCGGGCTGCATGGTCCTGCCGCTGCTGTTCGTCTCGGGCCTGCAGAACATGTGGCTGGCCGTACTGCTGATCGGCATTGCGCTGGCCGGGCACCAGTCGTTCAGTTCCAACCTGTTGTCGCTGCCGCCAGACATGTTCCCCAAGCGGGCAGTCGGCTCGGCCATCGGCCTGGGCGGCTTTGCCGGCGGGATTGGCGGGATGATCATGGCCAAGTCGACCGGGCTGGTGCTCGAGGCGACAAACGGCAATTACACGCTGATCTTCATGGCCTGCACCGTCACCTATTTCCTGGCGGTCGCGGCGATCCACCTGCTTTCGCCGGGGTTGAAGCGGGTCGAACTCTAGACCCTGCGTGGTCTCAGTTGTCCGCCAGCCCCTCCAGCCGCGCCTTGAGCTGCAGCCCGAGCAACCGGCTGTAGAACCGCGCCTGGGCGAGGTTGCCGCCCATGAACCACAGGCCCTGCTGCGCCGTCGGCTTCCACATGTTGCGCATTTCGCCGTCCCACGGCCCGGGATCACCGCGGAAGCCAGAGCCATAGCCCCAGCAGCGCCCGATCCGTGCCGCGACATCCTCGCCGATCAGGCGCGAGACCCATTCCTCCATTGCGCCGAAGCCGGTAGCATAGATGATCAGGTCGGCGGGAATATGCTCGCCATCGGCCAGCTCGATCCCATCGGGGACGATCCGGCTGACCTCGATCCCTGAACGCAAGGCGATCCGCCCGTCAGCGATCATCTCGCATGCCCCGACATCGATATAATAGCCCGAGCCCGAGCGTAGATACTTGCCGGCGATACCGGCCCCGTCCTCGGCGAAATCGAGCTTGAAGCCGGCCTGCTCCAGCCGGTTGTAGAACGGTGCCTCGGCCTCGCGGATCTTGGCCCAGGCCTGGCGGCTGCCAATCTCCTGCAGCCGGATCGGAACCGAGGCAGAGATCAGGTCGGCACGTTCCGTCGTCAGCCCCGCCGCGACCGCTTCCTGCGAATAGAGCGGCTTCAGCATCACGTCGGTCATGGTCGATTGGCGGATGATGTGCGTGGACGACCGCTGGATCATCACCGGGTGCGCGCCGTGCTCGACCAGATCGGCGCAGATGTCGTGCGCGCTGTTGTTGGCGCCAATCACGACCACGCGCTGTCCAGCCAGACCTTCACCGCCGGGGTGCGCGCTGGAATGGTACTGCTTGCCCTTGAATGTCTTCGCGCCGGGAAAGACCGGCACGCGCGGGAAACCGGCGTTGCCGACGGCCATGACCACATGGCCAGGGTGCAGCTCCAGCTCCTTTCCGTTCCGAACAACTTTCGCTGTCCAACCTGTTTCGCTCGGACGGGCGGACTTGAGTTCGGTCCCGGTCCAGACATCAAGCTCCATTACGCTGGCATAGAACTCCAGCCAGTCCCCCATCTTGTCCTTGGGCGTATAGACCGGCCAGTGATCGGGGAAGGGCAGGTACGGCATGTGATCGTACCAGACCGGATCGTGCAGGGTCAGCGACTTGTAGCGTGAGCGCCACTGGTCCCCCACGCGCGGATGCTTGTCGATCAGGAGATGCGGCACATCTAGTAGCCGCAGCGTAGCTCCCAGGGCGAGGCCAGCTTGGCCAGCGCCGACGACCAGCACATAGGGCTGCTGGCTGTTACCAAGCGCGGCGCGCTCCTGCTCGCGGCGGTCCAACCAGTTTGCTCCACCATCGGTCACCAGCCCGCTGGCGCGGCGCTGGCGGAGCGGGAACTCGTGGCCCTTGAGCTCGTCGAGCATCGTGAACAGGCTGAGCGCCTTGCCTTCGACCAGGCGGACATAACCCTTGCCGGGGCCCTTCGCCGTTTCAAACGCGATGAAGCCCTCGCTGGCACCGGCGGCGGATTCGGTGGTCCAATCGCTGGCGCCAGTCGCTTCGGCGCGGCGCGCGGCGAAGCCGGCGATGTCTGCGCGGCCTTCGTGCGTGGCCAGTGTCCAGTCAAAGGCCAGGAAATCGCGCCACAGGCCGGTGTCCAGAAACAGGTCCGCAACCTGCTCAGGCTGGTTTCCAGACAAGGCCTGGTCGAGGCTGGCCAGCCATGCTGCAACGTCGGTCACGGTCTCTCCTGAGCGAATGGGCTTTCGGGGCGGCGATAGCCGGTTTCGCAGCCACCCCAATTGACCGTTTTGACAGCACCGGCTGCCAATGGTGTTATCGGGTCTGGACAATTGCGCAATTATCGCCTCCGGCTGGCCGGTAGAGGAATTGGCTGACAGGATAGCAATGCAGGGTTTCAGTCTGACCCAGGCCATTCGCCGGGCAGTGGCAATCAGGCCTGATCAGGTCGCGGTGATCGACGCCGCGGCGCGCTTTACCTGGCGGCAGTTCGCTGACCGGGTGGCGCGTTTGGCAGCCGCCTTCATCGAACTGGGCGTGCAGCCGGGTGACCGGATTGTGCTGCTGGCGCTCAACAGCCACCGCACGCTCGAATGCTTCTATGCGGCAATGTGGGCCGGCGCCGTGATCGTGCCGCTCAACCACCGGTTGGGGCTGGGGGAGATCGTGGCACAGACCAACGATTGCTCGCCCAGCGCGGTGGTCCTCGGTTCCGACTTCATCCACCTTGCTGATGTGCTCGGAACAGGGCCGGAGGGGCAGGCGCGGACGCTGATCCATAGCGCAGATGGGCCAGCGCCGTCCGGCTTCGCCGCCTATGAGGATCTGATTGCCGGGCATGAACCGGTGCCAGATGCTGGCCGCTCCGGCGATGACCTGGCCTGCCTGCTCTACACCAGCGGCACGACCAGCGCGGCCAAGGGCGTGATGCTGAGCCACGCCAACTTCTGCGCCAACACCGCCAATGTCGTCCCCGAACTGGCGATGGACGAGACCACGGTGCACCTCCACCACGGCCCGCTGTTCCATGTCGCCTCGGCAGCGCGGTTGTTCTCGACCACGCATGTCGCGGGGACCCACGTGTTCCTGCCGCGCTTCGTGGCGAGCGAAGTGATCGCCGAGATTGCCCGGACCGGGGTGACGCACGCCACCTTCGTCCCGACCATGTTCCGGATGATGCTGGATGAGCCGAGCCTCATGACCACCGATCTCTCCAGCCTGCGCTATGGCTCCTATGGTTCGGCGGCCATGCCAGAGCCGCTACTGCGCGAATTCATGGCCGCACTCCCGGGTGTCCGCATGCTCCAGTCTTATGGCATGACCGAGCTATCGCCGGTGGTGACGATCCTGGGCTGGCGCGATCACTTGCCCGAGGCGGCAGACAGCGGCCGGCTCCGCTCTGCCGGACGCCCGGCGATGTTGGCCGAAGTCGCGGTGGTCGATGCCGAGGATCGTCCGGTACCCAGCGGCACCCACGGCGAAGTGGTCGCCCGCGGACCAATGGTGATGCAGGGCTACTGGAACCGCCCGGACCTGACCGCCGATGCCTTGCGTGGCGGCTGGATGCACACCGGCGACATCGGCTATTTCGACGAGGCCGGCTACCTCTATGTGGTTGACCGGCTGAAGGACATGATCATCACCGGCGGTGAGAATGTCTGGTCGCAAGAGGTTGAAAACGCGCTCTCTTCACACCCGGCGGTGGCGCAGTGCGCGGTTATCGGCAAGCCCGATCCGCATTGGGGTGAGGCAGTCCATGCCGTGGTCAACCTGCGCGAAGGGATGAGCGCGAGCGCAGAAGAGCTGATTGCCCACTGCCGGAGCCTGATCGCGCACTACAAGTGCCCTCGCAGTGTTGACCTGCGTGACAAGCCGATGCCGCTGAGCGGGGCAAACAAGATCCTCAAGTCGGAGCTTCGGGCGGAATTGCTGGGCGAGGCTGGCTAGCGCGCCTGCAACCAGCTGCGCGTTGCCGTCGCCACGGCCTTGGCGCGCGCACCCAGGTCTGGAAAGGCATCGCGCAGCGTCTTGGAACGCAGTTCAATGCTCAGCGGAATGCCAGCCGGAAGTGCGTGATAGAGCGCGCCGAGCGGCAGACCGCCTTCACCGCATTGCTCGCGCAGGTCTATGGCATCGGTGATGATCGCGTTGAAGTCGGCGGGGTCTGGCCGCTCCGCCGGTGCGTCGCAGAACTGGGCATAGGGCAACAATTCGCGCGGGACCTGTGCGATGGCATCAATCGCGCCGCCGGAGCGATCGACATGGATCGGGTCGATCAGCAAGGCGCGCAGCGGGTGGGCGACCGCGTCAAGCACGGCCAATGCCATCGCCAGGTTTTTGACCACGGTGAAGATTCCGAATTCCAGCGCGACGCGCATGCCAGAACCCTCGGCATGCTCGCACAGCGCGGCGAGGCGGGCGGCGGTGGCGCCCATGTCCGGGTCGGACGAGACACAGAGCACGTTGCTGGCGCCCAGCTCCGCGCCGATGTCGATGCAGGCCTTGTGGGCTGAAAGGTCGTCGCCGGGCTTGATCCAGATGACCTCGACGTCGAGCAAGGGCAGTCCGGTCTCAGCCAGCGCAGCCTTGCTCTCCCGCAGCAGCGTAGGGCTCCATTGCTCGGGCTCGATCCACAGCCCGGTCATGTCGAAACCGCCCTCGGCCGCGGCGCGGATGGTTTCGACCGGCCCTGCACCCGGAACGATCCCGGCGGCGAAGGAGATCGGGTTCATATCGAGCTGCCGCCATCGACCTTGAATTCGGCCCCGGTGGTGAACCCGGCCTCGTCCGAAGCGAGATAGACCGCCATGGCCGCAATTTCCTCGGGCTTGCCGATCCGGCCAATCGGATGAACCGCGACCCAGCCGGCATAGACTTCATCCGGGTTGGGGGTCTGGGCCAGCACCTTGTCGAGGATCGGGGTGTGAATCACGCCGGGATGGATCGAGTTGCAGCGGATGCCATAGCCGCTCGTGGCGCAGTGCATCGCGACCGACTTGGTCAGCAGCGTCACCGCTGCCTTGGCCGCATTGTAAGCAGCGAGGTTGCCGTTGGCGCGCAGCCCGGCGAGCGAAGACATGTTGATGATCGAACCGCCGCGCCCATGCGCCTTCATGTTCGCGACGGCATATTTGCAGCCCAGGAACACGCCGATCACATCAATATCGAGCTCGTGCTTGAACTGCTCGAGTGTCACGTCCTCAATCGAGCCATAGGTGGTGATCCCGGCATTATTGATCAGCACGTCGATGCTGGCAGCATTGCCAAGCGCGCGCTGCCAGTCCGCTTCCTGCGCAACGTCAAGGTGCACGAAGCTGGCCTGCTGACCCAGCTCGGCGGCCAAGGCCTGACCATTGGCATCGTCGATATCGGCGATGATCACCGCTGCGCCCTCGGCCACAAAGCGCCGCACCATGGCATTGCCCAGGCCGGAAGAGCCCCCAGTGATCAGCGCGGTCTTGCCCTGCAGTCGCATCGTTAATCCTCCTTGCCTGTCACCGGATCCAGCCATGCGAGGGATCGGCCTCGCGCCGCCCGCCGCGCGGATAGGCGGACAGGTCCATGCTCTTCGTGGCGGGGCTATCGGAATCGATCACCACCTCGCGCCGCACGATCTTCCATGCGCCGTTCCGACAGGCAAACCGGTCGAGGTAACGGCCCGTCACAAAGGCCCGCCCGCCATCGTCCTGGGCATGAAAGGCGATGAAATAGCTTTCGACATTGGCCGCATCGCCCGTGCGGTCGATCAGCACGTTGGTGATGTGGTGGCCGCTGTTTTCCGGCGCCTTGTCCATCAGTGGCACCAGATGCTCGGCAAATTCGCGGCCGGTGCCGTGGAAGGCGCCGTGGTTCTCGTCGGCATTGTCGTGATAGGCGCTGGCGATCATGTCGGCATCGCCGCGATCGACACCGCGGCAGTAGCGGTAAAGCGCGCGGCGGATGCCCGCTTCGGCGGCAAGGTCAGCCAGGTCGATCGTCATGCCGACAGGGTTAGAGCCACGGCAGGCCACACGCACCTCACCAAAATGCTGCCCGCCGCTAGCCAATTTGAGAGGGCGGCTTTTGACTCAGGTCAAGGCCGCCGATCGTGTCCTGCGTAGCTTCCCCCCAACGCACGGCAAAGCCGTCGCTGCGGGAGGAGGACGCAAATGGTCGAAACCTTGACGGGGACCAACCGGTCCAAAGGGATCAGCTATGACGAACTGCTGGACATGGACACCCACGTGGTGCCGGCGAAGCTGCGCGAGGATTGCCCGATGCCGCCGGGGCCGACGATCGTTCACCCCAGCATCTATTACTCGCGTGACTTCTTTGATCTGGAGGTCGAGCGGCTGTGGAAGCGGGTCTGGCAGATGGCCTGTCATGAGGACGACATCCCCAATGTCGGTGACAGCCATGTCTATGACATTGCCAACCTCTCCTACATCGTGGTCCGCACCGGACCGGACGAGATCAGGGCCTTTCCCAATGCCTGTCTCCACCGCGGCCGGCAGCTGCTGACCGAGGACGCGCAGCACCTCAAGGAATTCCGCTGCCCGTTCCACGGCTGGGGCTGGAAGATCGACGGCACGCTGAAGGAAGTGCCCTGCCAGTGGGACTTCCCCTCGGTCAGCGAGAAGACCCACAGTCTGCCACCCGTGCGGGTGGGGCGCTGGGGCGGGTTCGTGTTCATCAACCCGGATGACAAAGCCGAATCCTTCGAACAGTTCCTGGGCGATATCGACCGCCATTTCGAGCCGATCCCGTTCGAGCGGCGCTATAAGGCGGTCCATGTCGCCAAGAAGCTGCGCTGTAACTGGAAGGTGGCGCAAGAGGCCTTCATGGAGGCCTACCATGTTGTCGCCACCCACCCGACGCTGCTCGACACGATGGGCGATGCCAATTCGAAGTATGACGTGTTCGGCAACATGTCGCGGGCGATCTCGCCCAACGGGCTGCTGAGCCCGCACGTCAATCCGGCGCTGGTGGCCGAGCCGCTGCAAGGGGCCAAGACCTATGCCCGGGTCCGCCACGCGCTGTCAGGCAATGTCTATGAGCGGCTGGGCGAAGACCGCGTCCGCGTTACAGCGCGCGATGGCCGGACCGGCATTTTCGACCATCAGGCCCACCACCTGGAGGGCGAACTGGACCATGCCGACATCCAGCTATGCGACTGGGTTGGGGGCCGGCTTCCCGATGGCTGGGAAGAGGAAGCCGATCCCACAACCAGCGGGCCGATCCCCGAACGCCGCAAGGCGATGGCCGAGGCAGCCCGCGAGAAATGGCGCGCGGTGCTGGGGGATGAGGTCGATCAGGTCAGCGATGCCGAGTTCGTCGACACGATCTACTACAACCTGTTTCCCAACATCAGCCCATGGGGCTGCTTTAATCCGATCTTCTACCGGTTCCGCCCGCACGGCGACAATCCGGAGGAGTGCATCCACGAAATCATGTTCATGCTGCCCGTCGCCAAGGGCCAACCGCGCCCCGCGCCGGCCAAGGTCCACTGGCTCGACTTCGACGATGACTATTGCGATGCGCCCGAGCTTGGCATGCTGGCCAAGGTCTTCAACCAGGACGTGGTCAACCTGCCGCACGTCCAGAAGGGGATGAAGTCGATCAAGTCGCAGGAAATCGTCTTCGCCAACTATGGCGAGACCAAGATCCGGCATTTCCACCAGCGGCTGAAGGCGTTCCTTGGCTCATAGCCGCTCGCGCGCCTGCTGAACCAGATGCTCGGGTGGAGCCGGGGGAATGAAGTCGGTTCGGCGCCAGATTGGGTCGGCTGGTTCTTCAGGGTTGGGCAGGGCAAACTTCACGTAGCCAAAGTAAGTCGCAATCCGGCGCTCGGCATTGTCGAGGATTGCGGTGCGGCCGTGCATGAAGCGCGTGTTGTCGAGCATCAGTACATCGCCCTGCTGCCATTTGACCGCCAGCGTCAGGCGGTCGCCGATCTGCCGGATCGCCTCAAGCCATGCGTCGGGGACCGGCTTGAAATCATCGAGCAGCGGGAAGCCCTGGCGGTTGTTGTTGAACCGGGCGAACAGCAGAAAATTGCCGAATGCAAGCTCCTCCGCAAACATCGGCTTGTGCAGCGCCGGGCGCGAAAACAGCCGCATGATCCGGCCATCGCCCAGCCGCATGAACTGATAGGGACAAGCAGGCGGTGGGTTGCGCAGCAGGTCGTCGTCTGGCTCTGACGTGCCCAGCCAGAATTCCAGCAGGCTGGGCCAGGTCGGCATGGGATAGACCAGCCGCCGCCCCTCCAGCCCGCGCCGGATCTCCGGAGGCAGGGCTTTGGCCAGCGCGACCCCGTCACACAGCGTCGTGCGCCCGCCTTCGGTCGGGGCCGAGAGGCAGCCAAACATCGCAAGGTCCGGCTTCCATGGCTCGCGCGACAATTCGGGGTGGAGCGAGAAGGCATTGGTGCCGCCATCAACGGCGTAGACCGCCATGTCGGCATCCAGCAATTCGCGACCGGGACTTTCGTTCACCACCGCGGTGCTGCAGAACCGGCGAGCCAGGGCATGGAACTGTTCGAGCGAGGCCTTGAAACCACTGAACAGCAGGGCCCCATGGGCTTTGTAATGGGCAATCAGGGCGTCCTGATCGATCTCCAGCAGGCTGGCTTCACCGGTCGGTTCGATGATCGCGAGCGGACGATCCGGTGCAGGCGGGAGAATTCGGGCCATGACGTCCCGGCGATAGCCCAAGCGGCGAGGGGGCGCTATAGCCGCGGCCATGTCGCCCAGTCTTGAGCAATTGCGCGGATCGCCCGACCACTACCTCCACTCGCTGGAAGGGGATGAGGCGCTGTTCGTGCCGATGGATCTGGCGGCCTACCAGCGTTCGATCTTCCTCGATCAGCGCATTTCCCCGGCGGGGGAAGGCGGGTTGTGGGTGCCGCTGGCCTCGCTCGGACCGGCCGATGGCAATCCGCCGCAGCTTGGCTGGATCTTTCACGTTGCGCATTGCGGTTCGACCCTGCTGGCGCGCGCGCTGGATGAACTGTCGGGCGGCGCGAACCTGGTCCTGCGCGAACCGCTGGCGCTGCGCCAGCTGAGCGCGGCTCGCGACAGCGAGCGGTTGCGGCTGGTGCTGGCCCTGCTGGCCAAGCGCTATCCCGGCGGCGGGGCAACGCTGATCAAGGCCAACGTCCCGGTAAACTTCCTGCTGGACGAGATTGCCGCTTCCGACCCTGCCGCGCCGGCGATCCTCCTCAAGCTGGATCTGCCTGACTATTTGCTCGCGATCCTGCGCAGCGATCAGCACCGCGCCTGGCTGCGCACCATTGTTGCGCAGTTTGCGCAAGAGCTGGGCTTGACCGGGCCGCTCAGCGATGCCGAGGCCGGAGCGGCGCTATGGCTGGGCCAGATGCGCCGCTTTGCTGCAACGGCCGCAGCCATGCCTAACGCGCGGGTGCTGGATGCCGAGCAGTTCTATGGCGATCCAGCCGGCACATTGCAGGCCGCCGCCACACTGCTGGGCATGCCAGCAAATGCCGCCGCGATCGACACGGTGGTGTCCGGGCCGCTGTTCACCACCTATTCGAAGCGACCCGGGCTTGCCTTTGACAATGCCGCGCGGCTGGAGCGGCGTGATCAGCTGGCGCAGACCCTGGCCGGCGAGCTTGCCGAGGCGGAGGACTGGCTTGCCGGGCAGGCCCCCGATGTGGCGGCAGTGCGTGGTGCTCTAACAAAGGTCGCGCTGGGCTAAGCCCCTGTCGATTGCGCCAGGTGGCGCTCGCAATACTTGCCGCAGCTGCCAGTCTCTGAAACTATCGCGAAAACGGCGGGCCAGAAGCGATTCCGCCAGCAAGCGAGAGGAAGCGGCTGTGGCGCCCTATGATCTGATCATTCGCGGCGGGACGATCCATGATGGCACTGGAGCGCCGCCCATTGTCGGCGATGTCGCGGTGAAGGGCGGGCGGATTGTCGCCGTCGGCCGGGTTGAGGGCGACGCCGCCGAAGTGATCGACGCCGCGGGCAAGCTGGTCACCCCCGGCTTTGTTGACGTCCATACCCATTTCGATGGCCAGGTGACCTGGGAGAACCGGCTATCGCCTTCGTCCGGCCACGGGGTGACCACGGCGGTCATGGGCAATTGCGGAGTCGGCTTTGCGCCGTGCCGCCCGGATCAGCGCGATACCCTGGTCAAGCTGATGGAGGGGATCGAGGACATTCCCGAAGTTGTGATGGTTGAAGGTCTGCCATGGAACTGGGAGACCTTCCCCGAATATCTCGACGCGCTGGAACAGCGGCAGCTCGATATCGATATCGCCGCGCAGATCCCGCATTCGGCGCTGCGGGTTTACGTGATGGGTGAGCGGGCGGCGCGCAAGGAAGCGCCCACTGCTGAGGACCTGGCCGAGATGCGCCGGCTGGTGGCGGAAGGCATTGCGGCGGGCGGCTTTGGCGTCACCACTTCCCGCAACGTCATGCACCGCACCCGCGCCGGTGAGCTCGCGCCCAGCCTCTATTCCGATGTTGACGAGCTCTGCGCTCTCGCGGCGGGCCTTAACGATGCCGATGGCGGCGTGTTCCAGATCATCCCGGCCCCGGCCGAACCGGCCGAGGTTGAGTTCCCGATCCTGCGGCAGGTGGCGGAAACCTCGGGGCGGCCGGTGTCCTTTACCTTGCTCGATGTGCCAAACCAGCCGGGCGAGGGCTGGCGCTATCACCTGGCGGGGCTGGAGCAGGCGGCGGCCGATGGCCTGACCATGCGCGGGCAGGTCGCGCCGCGGCCGGTGGGCATGTTCTTCGGGCTGGACCTGTCGCTGCACCACTTCAGCAGCCACCCCAGCTACAAGGCGATCGCCCACCTGCCGCTGGCTGAGCGGGTGGCGATCATGCGCGATCCGGCCTTCAAGGCGAAGCTGCTGGCCGAAAGCCCTGAGGATACCAACCCGACGACGCTGATGCTGATCGGCACCTTCCGCGGCACTTATCAATGGGACGATCAGCCGAATTATGAGCCGAGCCGCGAGGACCGGGTGGACGCGCGCGCTGCGGCGGCCGGACTGTCGCTCGACGAATATGCTTATGAGGCGCTGCTCGGCAATGAAGGGCGAACGGTGTTCTATCTGCCGGCCGCCAACTATACCGGCGGCAACCTGAAGCCGGTGCGCGAGATGCTGGGCAGCCCGCACACAGTCATGGCCCTGGCCGATGGCGGCGCGCACTACGGGTTGATCTGCGATGCCAGCTTCCCGACCTTTTACCTTCAGCGCTGGGCCCGCGATGCCGCCCCGGACGAGCGGATCGACCTGCCCGAGGCGATTGCCGAACTGACCAGCCGCGCGGCCAGTCTGGTCGGCCTCAACGATCGCGGCCGGATTGCGCCGGGGCTTAAGGCCGATCTGAACGTGATTGACCTTGAGGCGCTGCAACTCCGCGTGCCGACCATCGAGTACGATCTGCCCGCCGGAGGCAAACGGATGCACCAGAAGGCTGACGGGATCGTCGCCACGGTGGTCTCTGGCCAGGTGACCTACCGCAACGGACAGCACACCGGCGCGCTACCCGGACGGCTGGTGCGGCGCGGCGAGCAGGTGGCCGCCTAGGCCGAGTGGCCGGTCCGCACGCCATTTGATTGACTCGTGCGGTGAGTCCTGCAAGCCTCTGATCTTGGGGAGGTGGCGGCATGGCTTACTGGCGATCCACTTTACGGAAGCTGGCCTTATTGCTTGGGCTGCTGGCCGCTTCGCCAGTACTGGGCCAGACGGCAGTCCAGCCCAAGATCGTGATCCAGACCTTGCCCGGGTCGATCGACGTGGCCGCCTGGTCACCTGATGAGCGCTATCTCCTGACTGCGTCGGGTGTAACCCGCGAGTTCATAATCTGGGACGTCAGCCGGCGACTGATCATCGACCGGTTGCGCCTGCCCGGGGCTGCAAACGCCATCGGCGCCGACTTGATGCGGCTGACCACCATGACTGTTTCTGCCGATGGTCGATCAGCCATGATCGCTGGCCTTGTGACCGATACGGAAACGGAAAGCCGTGTGGCCGGCCGGGTCTACCGGATCGACCTGGCGACCCGGGCCATCACGACGGAGCGGACAGCGGCCCCAGCCGGAGCGAAGCTGGAGGATGTGCAAGGCTGGTACATCGCGATCGGTGTGCTGGCGTCGGACGAAGATTCACCCGAGATGTCGCTCGAACAGGCGAGAGCGCTGCTGCCGCAGTTACCGGTTTCGCCAAGTGGACGCTACACCTTGCGGCGGACCGACAAGGGCTTTGAATTCGTTGACCAGGGGCGGGCGCTGCCGTTTGCAACCGCCGCCATGCCAGCTGACGTGGCCTCGGCTGCCTTGGCACCTGACGGACGTCGCATCGCCTTCATCCGCACGGCCGAAGATCAGGTAAACACCACCATCGAGATCTTCGATACCCTGACGGCGCGGTATGGAACGCCAGTCACGCTTGAGGGCGATTACCAATCGGTCGTGTGGCTCAACGAGCGCGAGTTTCTGGCCCACGGGAACGAGAGCTATTCGACTGAAAGTGACGAGGATACCGCCAAAACGCCGCTTCCTCCGCTCGCGATCGTGGATGGCACATCCGGTCAGCTGATCAAGACGATCGAGGCGCGCTGTTTCCCTGTCAGTCTTGGGGAAGGGGTTTTTATCGGGGCGGGAATTGGCAATTGCCGCGCGCCGCTCAGCCAGGACCGGGGGCTGTCAGTGTTCAACCCCACTGACGGAAAATGGGAAGCGATCCCCGACCTTGGGCTTAAGGCTGACGATACGATCACTGTCGTCACTGCCCACCAAGCAAGCGGCCGGGTGGCCTTTGCCGTGACCCATGCCGATACGTCCGGCGCAATCTATGCAGTCGACACGGGTGAGGGAAACCTCGACATCGGTCGCGGTGTAGATCGCGGGGGGATTGTCACGCAGCTGAGCTTCACCAACGATGGCCAGAATTTGTTCATTGGCAGCAATGGCGTAGTGACCGAATGGGATCTGGCCAAGAACAGCCTCCGCCCGCTGGCCGGAGGCGCCCTGATGCCCAGCTTCTTCGCCAGCGATGGCCGCAACGTGTTGTTCGCCGGTCTGCTGCAAGACGGTATCGGTCGCGTCGATCTGGCCCGCAACCAGGCGCTGCCACCGCTTGAGCTGGGCAATGCCATGTCGGGCGGCTTCCTGCCGAACCGGCCGATTTTCTGGGCAGCTTCGGGGCTGGGATCGCTAAAGCTGTGGGATACCCGCGACTGGTCGCCGCTGCTTACCACCTATCTGTTCAATGGCTCCAAGTTCGTCGCCGTCACGCAGGACGGCCGCTACGATACCAACCTCGGTCCGGATGCAGACCAGTTTCGCTGGCTGGTTTCCGATGCGCCATTCCAGTCACTTCCGGCGCAAGTGTTCATGCGCGACTATTTCGAACCCCGGCTGACCCAGCGGCTGACCGATTGCACCACGGCGCGCAATTGCGATCAGGTGTTGAAGCCGATTCCATCGATCGCCAAACTCAATCGCGCCCTACCAGTGGCACGGATCACCGGGGTTGAGCCCGGTGAGCAACCCGGCACGGTTGAGGTGCAGTTCGAACTTCGCGAGGGAACTGCGAATGGCAAGCGCTCTGGTGTCTACAATCCGCGGCTGTTCCTCAACAACCGGTTCGCCTCGCATACGCCTGACAAGCCGTTCACCGAGACGGAGACGCCGGAACAATGGCGTGAGGTCAACCGTTTGCCCAAGCAGGCGGAAGAAGGCGTCTATCGCTACAACTTTGTGGAGCCGATCCCGACCGGCGGCCCGGACAAGCTGACCTTTTCGGTCTATGCTTTCAACGAGGACCGGGTGAAGGGGGATACAGCAACTTTCACCTATGTCCGCCCGCCGATCGTCAAGCGCAAGCCCCGCGCCTTTGTGCTGACCATCGGCGTCGACGCCTATGATGAGCCGCGGCTGGAGCTGAACTATGCGGTGGCCGATGCGCGCCTGATTGCCAATCGGCTGGCCGTGATCCCCGGCTACGAAATGCACCACGCCATGCTGGCCGGGGCAAAACGTCCCGATGGCTCACGCCAGCCGGTGACCCGCAAGATCATCGATTCTGCTTTGGGCATTCTGGCGGGGATGGAACGGGGACCAAAAATTCAGGAACTGGCCGAGGCCGGCATCGATGCCTCGGCGCTGGACAAGGCGACGCCTGATGACATCGTGATCGTTTCTTTCTCGGGCCATGGCTGGGCCGATCCTAGGGGGAATTTCTATCTGGTCCCCTCGGATGGCAAATGGGCTGACGGCGAGGGCACCCCCGATACATCAAGCCTGGTTTCTGCCGCAACGCTGACCATGTGGTTGCGGGCGATCGATGCGGCGGAAATCGCCTTTATCATCGATGCCTGTCACTCCGGCGCCAGTGTCGATTCCGGTAGTTTCAAGCCCGGGCCCATGGGCGACTCCGGCCTGGGCCAATTGGCGTTCGACAAGGGCATCCGCATCCTGGCTGCCACGCAGGCCAAGGAGGTGGCGCGCGAGAATGGGCAACTCGGTCAGGGATTGCTGACAGCCGCACTGGGCAAAGGGCTGACACCACAGGGCGGGCCGGCCGATCTGAACAGCGATCGCCGGATCACACTGGATGAATGGCTGCGCTATGCAGTCCAGGAGCTGCCTCGACTGGCCAACGCCGGAGGGACTGCGCGCGGCTTTACGATCACTCAGCGCCCGACTGCCGCAGCGAGCAAAGCAGCGGTGCAGGAACCAGCGCTGTTCGATTTCACCAATGCGGCCAGCCCGGTCATCCTGCGGGGGACACGATGAGACGATTTGTCCTGGCGGCGCTGCTTGCCGCTGTCGCCACACCGGCCCACGCCGAGATCCGGGCAGTATTCGTCGGGATCGATAAATATCGCTTCTCACGCGCCAATCCCGAAACGCCCGAGGCAAATTTCCGCGACCTGAGCGGCGCGGTGCGGGATGTCGGTACGATCAAGGATGCGCTCCGCCGCGCCTATGCGCTCGAACTTGATCGTGAGCCGCCGGGGCAGTGCCAATCGGCCAACCAGGTCTCGATCACGCTGACCGACTATTGCGCGACCAAGGCTGCGATCCTGGAAGCCTGGAACCGCCAGATCGACGCGTCGCGCCCGGGCGATACGGTGATCTTCTATTTTGCCGGCCACGGCTCCCGCTTTACCGAGGCGACCGGGTCTGAGCAGGCCAGCGGGTTCAATTCGACCATCATGGCGACTGACGCCCGCGAACCGGGTGCCCAGGCCCCGGCCGACATCCTCGACCGCGAGATCCGCCCGATCATCGATCGCGCCACTGCAGCCGGGGTGCGGGTTGTGACGATCTTCGATTCCTGCAATTCCGGCACCGCGACCCGTAACCTTGATGCCGAGGCGCGCACGGCCCCACCGCTGCTGGTGGGGCGGGTTGATCCTATCGAGCCGCCGGCTACGACCGGCAACCTGGGTGCCTACCGGGTCCACCTGGCCGCCGCGCAGGATGGGCAGGAAGCCTTCGAAACCGGCGGAGTCGGCAAGCGCGGCGGGGTCTTTACGGCGGCGCTGGCCAAGGCGCTGCTGGCGCAGCCCGGATCGAGTTTTGCCGATCTGGCCGTGGCCGCACGCGAAACCATGCTCGCAGCCGGGCAGACCCGTCAGACGCCGCATGCCGAAGGCGCGCTGCGGGCAACGCTTGGCGGTGACGAAGTGCGCGTGCCGATCTTCGAAGCCGTGCGTGGGCGCGACGGTGTGAACATCATCGGCGGCACCCTGACCGGGATAACTTCGGGTTCCACCTTCGTGCTCTATCCCAGCGTCAGCGCGGCTTTGCCGGGAACAACCCGGCCGCTGGCCACCGGCACAGCCACCGTGATTGGACCGGGCCGGACCCAGCTACAGCTTGACAGTGCGGTTGACCTGCCTGGTCGGCTGGTGGCCCGCGAACTGGTCCATCGCTTCGAAACTGCCGTGCCGATTGCCGTCCGTGGCAACGATCCGGCGCTGGATGCGGCGCTGACCGGGATCGCCCATGCCCGGATTGCGCCGCGGCCGCAGATCGTGATCGTGCCCGGGCCGGAAGTGACGCAGTTGCTCTCACCGCGCGGTGCAGTGCTGGCCAGGCTGCCGACGCCCAGCGATCCGGCCTTCGCCTTCCTGCTCGACCGCGCGCTCGGCAAGGTCGCGCGGGTCAACGCTTTGACGGCATTGGTCAGCCGGCCCCAAACCGGTAAAGTTGAATTCTGTGTTCAGAACAAGACCGAGGACTTTCAGCGCGAAGTGTGCCCCGGCGCGCCGGCCGGGGGGCGCAAGCTGGCCCTGAATGAGCACGCAGCGATCGTTGCGAAGAACAGCGCTGCCGACAAGCGCTACCTCTATGTCCTGGGGATCGATCCCACCTTTAGCATCAGCCTGTTGCTGCCGCCAAACGGCGCGCGTGACGAAACAAAAGGGGTGGGGGAGATCATCGAGGTTCCGGAAGGGCAGGAAATCAAGCCGGATACGCCGGGTTCGTATCGCTTCGTCACCCTCTCCACCGATGCTCCCATTCCGGCGCAAGCGCTTGAACAGACTGGCCTGTCAACGGTGGACCAGGAGGTTTGCCTGACCCGGTTGAGCCGTCAGGCCTGCGCCGATGCGGCGCGAACGCGCGATGGGGCGCTCATCTGGGTCAATGCCTGGGCGGCAAACCTTACACTAGCGGAGGTCAAATGAGGTATCTTCTGCCCGCGCTCGCGCTGGGTCTGGCCGGACCGGCTTTTGCCCAGGAAGCGCCCCCACCGGCTCCTCAGGATCAGCCGGAAGCGGCCGCGGCGGAAGCAGCGGACGAGGCCGATGACGGAGGCCGGATTGTTGGCGGCACACCGGCGCTGCCGGGCACTGTGCCCTGGCAGGTCGAGATTGTGACTACCAACACAAAACTTACCGACGCCGAACTGCAACAGGACCGGGCCTTGGGAATAAAGCGGCAGTTGTGGGAGACGCAGCACCTATGCGGCGGCGCGCTGATCGAGCCTGGCTGGGTGCTGACTGCGGCGCATTGCTTTGTCGACAAGAACGACGGCCTGCGCGCCCTGGGTGAGCGTGCTGTGAACCTGGGCGGGCAGGACCTGCGCTATACCACGCCAATGCGGATCGAGCGGGTGGCGGTGTTCGGCAGCTACAGCCGCAAGGGCAACAAGAAGAACGATGTGGCCCTGCTCAAGATCGAACCGATCCCGGGCCGGACCAATGCCGCGATTGCCGACCGTGCCAAGCCCATCCGGCTGCTGGGGTCCAAGCCGGGCGATCGCCCATTGGCCCTGCAGGACAAGGTTACCGTGACCGGCTGGGGTATCACCGGCGCGCATGAGGATGGCGACGTCCGCGACCTGGCCAAACGGCCACTACGCTCGTCGCCCGAGCTGCTGGAAGTAGGTTTGCAGGTAAAGCCCCAGGCCGATTGCCGAGAGAAAGTGGCGGGCGCCGCGTCACGTGGCGGGCTGGGCAGCGGGGTGATCTGCGCCGGGGCAGGGGCCAATGAAAGCAAGGACAGCTGTTCTGGCGACAGCGGCGGGCCGATGACGCGCATGCAGGGCCGTGAACGGTTGCTGGTCGGGCTGGTGTCTTGGGGGGTCGGTTGCGGCATGATGGGCCGCCCCGGAATCTACGCCAATATCACTGAGCCGGCGATCCAGAAGTGGATCGAGCGGGCAAAGAAAAGCGCGCCACCCGGCAAGGTGGCGCGCGTCAAATAGGACTTAGCGTTCAGTCGTGCTGCGATCGGTGCTTGCACGGTCAGTGCTTGCACGGTCAGTGCCGGTGCTGCGATCGGTGCTGGCCTTGTCGCCGGCGCGGTCAGCACCATCGCCAGCCTTGGCTTCATCGGTCGCGGCGGCAGCAGCGTCATCGGCAACCGTTGCGGTGGCAGCGTCGGTCGCGGCGGCTTCGGTCGCAGCGGCCTCGGTCGGCGCTTCGGCAGCCGGTGCTTCGGCCTTCTGGCAGGCAGTCAGGCCCAGCAGAGCCATGGCCGCAGCGATTGTAACTTTGCGCATAGTACTGTCCCCTCGGTTGCAGTCCGCGAAACTACGCATAGCCCAGCGTCTTAAGCAATCGCAAAAATTCCGGCGTCTGGCGCAGCGGATCAAGGAAGGGGTCGTTGCGGATGAAGATCAGACCGGCATCGCTTTGGGCCCGGGCCCGCTCCAGCGTTGCCAGGGCTTCGGCCGGCTTGTTCCACTGCGCCAGGACCTGGGCCTGCTGATATAGCCCGATATCGCCGAATTCACTGACCAGGCGAGCGAACAGCCGCTCCGCATCGGCGGCGCGATTCTGGCGGATCGCAACCACGGCCTGTCCCGGCAAACCTACCACCAGCGAAGGCTCGCGCTCGAACGCGATGCGCGCCTCGTCCAGACGATTCAGGAATAACAGGCACGAACCCTTGACCGAATAGGCCGTGCCCATCTTGGGATTGAGCTCCAGCGCCCGGTCAATTGGCGGGATCGCATCGGTATAGCGGCGCGCGGCAAAGGCGACCTGGCCTTGCTGGCGGTATGTGCGCGGGTTGAGCCGATCGAGCATGATCGCCCGGTCCATGGCGCTGGTGGCTTCGTTGAACCGGCCGGTTCGGGCGCAGAACAGGGCATAGCGCGTCAGCACGTCAGCATCGCCTGCCCCCAGCTCGAACGAGCGGTCATAGGGCGCGCGGGCGGCTTTCCAGTCCAGCAGGCCGTTGTGCAGAACAAAGCCCAGCGCGGAAAAGGCCTGGGCCAGCTTCGGGGCAAGTTCGGTGCCGTGGCGGGCCGTTGCCGTCGCATCCTTGAACAGGGCTGGTCGCTGCTCAACCGGGACATACTGGTTGGCGATCACTGCCAGAGCGAGCGCGCGGGCGGCATGGGCTGCGCCATATTTGGGATCGAGCGCGATCGCCTCCTCGAACCTCGCCAGAGCGGCACGGTCAGTAGCTTCGTTGGCGGCTTGATCGAACAGATCCTTGCCGCGCAGGAAGGCGTCATAGGCGGCGACATCCTTGGTCCCGCCGGTCTCAGCGGAACTGCGCTTGCCCGGATCGGCAACGCGTGCGGTCAGCGCAGAGGCGACGGCTTCGGCAATCTCGTCCTGCACGGCGAACACGTTGGTCAGCGGGCGCTCAAAGCTTTGGCTCCATTGGCTGAAGCCGGTGCGGCCATCGATCAGTTCGGCGGCGATGCGAACCGAATCCGCCGATTTGCGGACATTGCCATCCAGCAGATAGGCCACGCCCAATTTGCGCGACATGGTCTTGGCATCATCGGTTCGTTCGCGGAACTGGTTGGAAGATGCTTGTGCCGCCACCTGCAGCAACGAATTGCGGGCCAGTTCGGCGCGCACTTCGGCAGCCAGGCCATCGGAGAAATAGACCTGCTCCGGATCGCCGCTCAGGTTGGTGAAGGGCAGCACCGCGACGCTGTTGGCTTCGGCCTTGGCTCCCCCGATCAGGCCGCTCCACCAGGCGCCGCCCAGGCCAGCGAGGACCAGTCCGGTGCCGCCAGCCAGCACCATGCGGCGGTCGATCCGGCTGGGCTTGGCCGATTGCGGTACTGGCGGGGCATCGTGCAGCGCGGCAACTGCCCTGACGATCCGATCGGACTCGGCCCGCAGGCGACCCTTCGAGACGTCAATGAATTGGAACTGGCGAAAGCCGAGCGGTGGCTCAGTCCCGTCCAGCGAGAGCGGCACCAGCACGCCCCGGTCACGGCCGCTGGTCGCCTCGTCGTGGACCCAGTGCGAGTCCGCCGAAGTCTGCGACCACAGCACGACGACCGCGCGGGCGGTGTCCAAGGCCATCGCTGTCGTGCGGGAGAACCGTTCCCCGCCCTCGATCAGGCCATCCCACCAGACCGCAAACCCGGCGCGTTCCAGCAGTTCGATCACCGGCAGCGCACGTTTCTGGTCGGCGCGCGAGTAGCTTACGAAAACGGTGGTCGGTTTGCCCCCCGCCCCGGTTGCCTGGCCTGATGTCATGGCGGCAGACTATACGCCGCCCGCATGGGCAACAAGGGTTTTCCCTTAGGCTGTCGCGGGCCTTTCGTGCGGCTGGCCCGGCCCATTGCGGCGGATGAAGAACAGCCAGTTGGGCTTCTTGATATTGGCCTTGTAGCTCTGCCGGAACGAGACCGAGACATCGTGGCCGAACCAGTCGGCCAGCACATAGGGCACAGCCACCGGTCGCACGCCAAAGGGGTCCATCGCCCCGGCCGCCAGCGGGCTTTGCTCTTCGCTGTACTCGATCACCACCACGCCGCCGGGCCGAACCTGACCAAGCCAGGCCTCCAGCGCGACCTTGGGTTGCCACGACTGGTCGAGCGAGTTCGAATAGACAAAGTCGAACTGGCCGGCCCAGTCCGGGTTCACATCGTGGAAGTCCCACTCGAACGAATTGGGAAAGTCGCGCGCGCTGGGGGAAATGTCGGTGCCGATCACTTCGAACCCGGCGTGCTGATCATTGAGGTGGTTCTGTTCGAACCCGTTACGCGTGCCGTGGCAGATGCCCCGGATCGTCCCGCTGCCGAACTGTTCGCGCAAGGCGCCGGCCAGCAGATCCATGGTTGCCGCATCGGCCCAGACCCGGCCCAGCTTGCGGTAATTGTGGTAGATCTGGACCTTCCGGTACTCCTCGTAGGAGGGGTACTGGTGGAGGTAGAAATCGACGAAGGCCTTGGACTTCAGCAGGTCGACGAAGACAAAGCGCAGCGCCTCGTTGAACTTCTGGACGATCGAATCGGTGATCTGGCGCAGGCGCATACGCGGGTTGTCCTCGGGTTGCGGCCGAGGCCGGCTTACTGGTCGATATTGCGCCGGAAAGTTTCCGGCAGGAAGATCAGCCCGATCACCACAGTCGCCGCGGCGACCACGATCGGGTACCACAGCCCGTAGTAGATATCGCCCGTCGCCGCCACCATGGCGAAGGCCGTGGTTGGCAAAAAGCCGCCGAACCAGCCATTGCCGATGTGATAGGGCAGGCTCATCGAGGTATAGCGGATCCGGCTGGGGAACAGCTCCACAAGTAGAGCCGCGATCGGGCCGTAGACCATG
>DKII01000137.1:12850-13542 GCA_002454125.1 Novosphingobium sp. UBA6722 | reverse complement strand
CCCAGCCGCCGCTCTACAAGGTCAGCAAGGGCCGGTCGGAAGTCTACCTGAAGGACGCCGCCGCGCTCGATCGCTACCTGGTCGAGGCGGGCCTGGCGGGCCGCGTGCTGGAAACCTCGGGCGGGGCCCGCGCGGGCAGCGAGCTTGAGGCGCTGGTCGAGCACGCCATGCGGCTGCGCAGCCTGATGGGCTTCGTGCCGCGCCGCTATGATGCAGCAGTGATCGAGGCGCTGGCGCTGGACGGCGCGCTGCTGCCCGATATCACGCCGGCTGACCGCACCACTGCGCTGGCCCGCGTGGCCGAACGGCTCGGTCGGGCCGATCAGGAAGCGCGCTGGAGCGCCAGCCTGCGCGAGGATGGTTCGGTCCTGGTCCAGCGCGTGTGGCGCGGGGTGACCGATGCCTTCCCGATCGACGCCAGCTTCCTGACCAGCGCCGAAGCGCGCAAGCTTGCCCGCGTGGCGGCCGAACACGCCGAAGCCTATGCCGGCGTTGCCCGGCTGGTCCGCGCCGCCGCGGCCGAGGCCGAACCGGAAGTCGAAGCTGATGGCGAAGAGGGCGATGCCCCCGCCCCGGTCCGCCTGATCGCCGGCGACGGCACGATCACGCGCCCCAGCCAGCTGCTCGATGCCGTGCTCGCCGCCGGGCGCAAGGGCCTGTCGATCGCCCGCTACAAGGGCCTGGGCGAAATG
>DKII01000137.1:0-12800 GCA_002454125.1 Novosphingobium sp. UBA6722 | reverse complement strand
TACAAGGGCCTGGGCGAAATGAACGCTGAGCAGCTGTGGGAGACCACGCTCGATCCGGACAACCGCAGCCTGCTGCAGGTCAAGGTCGAGGATGCTGACGTGACCGACGAGATCTTCACCCGCCTGATGGGCGACGTGGTCGAACCGCGCCGCGACTTTATCCAGGAAAACGCGCTGAACGTCGCGAACCTGGATGTGTAGTCCGCGCTAGGCGGCTTCGGTCACCGGGAAGAACTTGGCGATCACATCCCGCGCCAGGCGCGCGGGGCGGAGCGTTTCGGCGTCGATGCAGCACCAGCTCGATTTGACCTCGGCCAGCACTTCTTCGCCGCGGCGGATTACGGTTTCATAGAAGGCGCGCGCGCCCTGGACCTTTTCGAGCAGAACCGTGGCGATCACTTCGTCACCCAGCAAGGTCGGGCGGCGATAGGTAATCTCATGCTTCAGCGCCACCCACAGGTGCGCGGCGACCGCGTGCGGCGGGGCGAAGGCGCGCCAGTGATCGAGCACGGCCTCCTGCACCCAGTTGAGGTAGCGGGCATTGTTCACATGCCCCATGAAATCGATGTCCTGGGGCTCGACCGCAATCGCGAAGTCGTGGGTAAGGGTGTTGCTCACACCGTTGTAAGTAAACGATCCGCGGCGGCTTGACCAGTAGGCCAGATGGCGGATCGTCGCCCGCCGCGCGCTTTACGCCGCGCGCAGGCCGCTGACTGCGCTCGCCCCGCGGTCCACCGCCGAGAGTCCATCGAAGATCGCATCGACGATTCGCGCCAGCTTGGCCTCGCTCAGCTTGGGCATGACCATCGCCATCAGGCCGATGTTCACATAGGGCGCGACCATCTGGTTGATCAGGCTGATCGCATCGTCGATTTCCAGCCCGGCGAAATGGCCTTCGGACATGGCTTCGGCCACGATCTCGCCCAGATAGTGATCACCCAGGTCGACATAGCTACGCACCACTTCAAAGTGCTCTTCGCCAACGTCGCAATAGGTCTGGAACAGCACCGGATCGCGTTCCCACATGCTGCGGATCAGGGTGAAACGGCGAGCATAGAATTCGTACATCTTGCGGCGCGGCGGCAGCTCGCTGGCGACCACTTCCTCCATGATCGCCACCTTGGGGGCAAACCAGCGCCCGGCAATCGCCTCGATCACCGCTTCCTTGTTCTCGAAGTAGCGATAGAGATTGGCCGGCGACATCCCGGCCAGTGCGGCCAGTTCGGTCATGGTGAGCGCCGCATTGCCGCGCTCTTCGATCATCGCCGTGGCGATATCGAGCAACTGTTCCCGTCCGGCTTCAAGGTCCGTTTGCGGCCGCGCCATCGCGCTATTCTCCCCAGGGGTTATGACTCGCAATATAGAAAGGTGGCGGCGATTTTTCAAGAAACTGTCTTAATTGCATAATACGCACAGCTTGTTGTCATCGCTGCATCGGCTAGGACAGGGCCATGTCGAATCTTCGCTTTCTGCCGCTCACCCTGCTGCCCCTGATCGCGGCCTGCGCCACGCCGCAGGGGGCCGGCGCTCCGGCCCCGACGGTCAAGGTCGGCCTGCTGGCGATCAATGATTTTCACGGCGCGCTGGAAATGCCGCGCCAGTCGGTCTTCGTGCCCGACGACAAGGGCGAGGCGATGCCGGTTCCAGCTGGCGGCGCGGCCTATCTGGCCAGCGCGATCGACAGCCTGCGGGCGCAGCACCCCAGCCACCTGGTGATCAGCGCGGGGGATCTGATCAGCGCCTCGCAGCTCGCCTCGTCGCTGTTTCTCGACGAGCCGACGATCGAGGTGATGAACCGCATCGGGCTGGACTTCAACGCGGCCGGCAATCACGAGTTCGACCGCGGCCAGGACGAGCTGCTGCGGATGCAGAACGGCGGCTGCGTGCAGCACACCGCGAGGAAGCCCTGCCAGGTTGAGCCGTTCAAGGGCGCGAAGTTCAGGTTCCTCGCGGCCAATACGCTCAAGGCCGATGGTTCCACCCTGTTTCCCGGCACGGCGATCCGCAGTTTTGGCAGCGGCCGCAGCAAGGTTGACGTGGGTCTGATCGGGCTGACACTGGAAGGGACCGGTGAGCTGGTCTCGCCCGAGGGGATCAAGGGCCTGACCTTTGCCGACGAAGCGGCGACGATCAACGCCGCTGTCCCGCGCCTGCGCGCCGCCGGAGCCGATGCCATCGTCGTGGTGATCCACGAAGGCGTGCGGACCAAGGGCACCCCCAACCCGCAGGGCTGCGAAGGCGCGAGCGGACCGCTGGGTGAGATCGTGAACCAGCTCGACGGGGTCGACGTGGTCGTCTCGGGCCACACCCACTGGGCCTATATCTGCGAATGGCCCGGCAAGAACCCGGCCCAGCCGGTGCTGATGACCAGCGCGGGCGTGTTCGGCACGCTGGTGACCGAGATCAGCCTGGAGATCGATCCGCGCGCCAGCCGGGTGGTGGGCCGCTCAGCCCGCAATGTCATCGTCCAGAGCGAGACCTATACCCCCGCACCGGGCCGCGTCTCGGCCGTAACCGACCGCTTCCCGCGCTTTACGGCGCGCGCCGGCATTGCCGACTATGTCGCGAAATACGCCGCAGCCGCGCGCGAATTTGCACTGCGCCCGGCCGGCCGGATCGCGGGCGAGGCGACGCGCGGCGGCGATGGCTCGAGCACCGGGGGCACGCTTGGCCTGCTGATCGCCGATGCCCAGCTGGCGGCGACTGCCGGGGCCGGGGCCCAGATTGCCTTCATGAACCCCTTCGGCATCCGCGCGCCGTGGCGGCTGGCGCCCGGCGAGAACGGCCAGCTGACCTTTGGCGATATCTACAAGGTCCAGCCGTTCAACAACACGCTGCTGACCCAGACGCTGACCGGGGCGCAGCTCCGCCGCTTGCTGGAGCAGAACTTTGACGGGATCGGGCCGAACCAGGTGCTCAGCCCCTCGCGCGGGTTTGCCTATAGCTATGACCTGTCACGGCCGGTCGGCAGCCGGATCGTTTCGATCACGCTCGATGGCAAGCCGATCGACGATGCGGCGAACTATCGCGTCACCACGAGCGACTTCCTGGCCTATGGCGGGGACACCTATAGCGAGCTGGCCAAGGGGACCGATCGGGTGATGGGAATCTCCGACCTGGCGGCGCTCGAAGCCTGGCTCCAGGCGATCCCGCCGCGCGCCGTGTCGGTGGACGACCGGGCCCGCGACGTTACCCCGCGTTAGGCCCGGTCAGTCCGCTTTGGGCGGCCAGGGAATGAAACCTGAAGTCCGCTTTACGTATTCGGCATAGCCGGGGCGGGTCTTGTTGAGGCCCTTTTCCAGCAGCGGCTTGCCCGACCACTTGGTCAGCGTGAAAGTCAGGAACAGCGGCCCCGGCAGGCTGGCCAGCGCCACCCACATCCCGGCGTCGGCAGCCGCCAGCCAGATCCCCCACCAGACGCAGGTATCGCCGAAATAGTTGGGGTGGCGAGTATAGCGCCACAGCCCGGTGTCGAGCACCTTGCCCTTGCTCGCCGGATCGTTGCGGAAGGCCGTCAGTTGCGCATCGCCAACCACTTCGAACACCATGCCAAGCAGCCACAGCGCGGCACCAGCCAGGGCCAGCGGCCCGAGCGGCGCCGGCGCGCCGCTGGCCATAACACCAAGCTGAGCCGGCAGGCAGGTCAGGTACAGCAGGAAGGCCTGCGGGCCGAAGACCTTGGTCAGCGCGGCCTGGGCAAAGCGGCCCTGCTCCTTGGCCTTGCCCAGCATCCGGGCATAGCGCACGTCCTCCCCGTGGCCGCGCCAGCGGGTGTAGAGGTGCCAGAACAGCCGCAGCCCCCACAGCGCCGCCATGGCCGCGATCAGGTGCGCGCGCTGTCCGGGTTCGCCCAGCTGCAACCAGCTGGCCACCGCCAGCACAGCCATGCCGCCACCCCAGATCGCGTCGATGAACGAGACATCCTTGATCCGCACGGCAACTTGCCAGGCCGCCAGCAACAGCACGGCGGCAATCACGGCATTGATCAGCATGGCTTCACCCATGGGCTTTCCCTTTCAGACCTCCCGGCAGGCTTTCCGCCGCCGCTTCCTTCAGCGCCGCGGCCGAGGCGGCAAGCCGCTCGAACCACAGGCAATCGGGCATGACCGAACGATAGAAGGCGGCGATCTTGGCCAGATCGGCCGCATAATCACCGGTCGGCATGATCGCCGGGCCGATCCCGCCCTTCATCGTCGCATGGTTGACCCAGGCCGGCACGATCGGCACCCCGGCCTTCAGCGCGATATGATAGAAGCCGCTGCGCCAGGTTCCATCGCTGCCGCGCGTCCCTTCCGGAGCGACCACCAGTGCCAGATCCTCGGCCCGATCGAAGTGCGCGGCGGTTTCCTCAACGTAATTGTTGTTCCGCTTTGACCGGTCAACCGGCAGGCCGCCCATGTCATACATGAAGCGCTTGAGCGGTCCGCGGAACAGGCTGAGCTTGCCGACAAAGCTGGGCTTCAACCCCAGCTGGTGGATCGTGCCGATGAAGAAGATGAAGTCCCAGTTGGTGGTATGCGGCGCACCGGTGATCACGAACTTGCGCGCGGTGGGCCGTTCGCCGGTGATGGTCCAGCCCTTCCAGCGATAGAGCCATAGCACCACCGCCTGGGTGATCCGGGAGAGCAGGGTCGGACGTCGTTCGATCATTCCAGCCACGTTCTGCCCAAATTGCTGCCTCGGTCTACCTGTCCATTAGGTCAGTCCACAGGAACCGATTGCAGGGCGGCCCGGTTTAACTCCTCTGGCCTCAGCCCGTGAATCCCGCTCCGCCAGGCCAGCCAGGGCCGGCCAGACCCATGACCTTGAACAGCAGGCCCATCTGTCCCTCGCTGATCAGCCGGTCACGCGCGACCTGCAGCGCGGCGGCGTGCTGCGGGGCGGCGGCGGAAAGCGCCTCGGTCCGCGCCTCGATCCCCAGCTCGCGCAGCCAGCGGCCCTGCGGCACGGTGCCGATCCAGCGCACCCCGCGCGATTCCGCGATCGGGGCGAGCGCGGCGAAATCGACATGGGCGGTCAGGTCGGCCTCGCCCGGATTGACGAAGGGATCGACCTTGAGGTGCGCGCGCACGGCCTGCAGGGTGGAGCCATCGCGCGGGGCATCGTGGCCATAGTCGATGAACAGCGCCGCGCCGCCCTGGTCCTTCAGCCGGCCGGCCACTTCATAGACGGTCGCCGCGGCCCCGGGGCACAACTCATAGATCGTGCCTTCGGGCGCATCGCGGCGCGCCTCGGGCACGGCCGGGTCCATTGGCTGCGGCCCGGCCACGCAGACGAAGCGCTCCCCATCTGGCACAACCATCCGCTCGCGCCAGCCATCCGCCGTCTTGACCAGTTGGCGCACCGGCAAGGCATCGAGGAACTCGTTGGCAACAAGCAGGATCGGGCCATAGGCCGGAATGGTCGAGAGATCGTGGTGCCACTGCGCGCCCGGCACCGTGGCGAGCTGGACATCGCGCAGCGCGGTCGAGGCTTCGACCAGGTGGATCGATGGCTCCAGCCCATAGCGCTTGGCGGCCCGCAGTGCATCGCGCGCCAGGGTGCCGCGGCCGGGGCCAAGCTCGACGTAGTGAACCGTCTCGTCGCGCCCGGCGTTGATCCACATATCGGCCAGCCACAGCCCGATCAGCTCGCCGAACATCTGGCTGATTTCGGGTGAAGTGACGAAATCGCCCGCAGCGCCCAGCGGATCGCGGCTGGCATAATAGCGGGCGTTCGCCTCGCCCATGTAGTGCATCAGGCTGATCGGCCCGGTGCTGGCGATCAGGCGGCGGAAGATCGCCGCCAGGCTATCCCCCGCTGTCTCGCTCATGCTTCAGGCCTTGGCGCTGCCCAGCGGCGGCCGGACCAGCGCCCGGACCAGGAAGATCAGGCCAACCACCACCAGCGGGATCGTCAGCCACTGGCCCATCGACAGGCCGGTGCGCAGCGCGAATTCACTGAGCTGCGCATCGGGCTCGCGGAAGTATTCGGCGACGAACCGGCACAGGCCAAGGCCCACGGCAAAGACCGAACCGAGCAGGCCGGGGCGGAAGCGCGCGTTGGTCTTCCAGAACAGCAGCAGCATGACGATGATCATCGCCAGCCCTTCAAGACCCGCCTGGTAGAGCTGGCTGGGGTGGCGGGCATAGGGCCCGGCATCGGGGAAGACCATCGCCCAGGCGATCGGGCTTTCGGCCACGCGGCCCCACAGCTCACCATTCACGAAATTGGCGAGGCGGCCGAAGAACATGCCGAACGGCACGACCACGCAGACATAATCGGCCACCCGCAGGAAGCTGAGGCCGCCGCGCCAGGCCACCCAGGCCATCGCCACTGCCGTGCCGACGAGCCCGCCGTGGAAGCTCATGCCCCCGTTCCACAGCTTGAGCAGGTCAAGCGGATGGGACCACAACTCGGGCGCGTAGAAGGTGGCGTAGCCAAGCCGTCCGCCCAGGATGATGCCGAGCGTGCAATAGAAGAACAGATCATCGAGGTGCCGCTGCGCCATCGGGGCGCCGGGCGCCTTGATCATCTTGCCGATCTGCCAATAGCCGATCAGGATCCCGGCCAGATAGGCCAGACTGTACCAGCGCAACTGAAACGAGCCGATCTCAAACAGGTAAGGCTTCAATCCCAGGTCCAGCCAGTGGATCGGCTCCGAACCGGCCGCGGCGGCAAGCGCTAGTGACAGCACGCAATGAACTCCCTAAATGGATGCAGTCAGAAGAGATTCCGGCGCACCCGCTGCGCGGCCTTCTGGCACAGACGAAGCCGGGAAACAAACCCGGCGCGGACGCCAGGACGGGGGGCGTCCCTCAACATGAGGATAAGGATGTCGCATGCCGAGTGAACTCGACAATGCCTTGAACAGTGTCATCGCCGCGCTGACTGCCCCCGGAGCTCCGCTGGAAACGGTGGAGATCGAACGGTTTGGCCGCCACCTGCCGATGCTGAAGAATGCGCCGCCGTCGCTGGCGCACTATTTCGAACACTACTGCGCGCAGCACGGTGAGGCCGAGTTCATCATCGATGGCGATCTTCGCCTGACCTTCAACCAGATCCATGCCGCCGCGCGCACCGTCGCTGGCGGGCTGGTGGCCGGGCACGGCGTGCAGAAGGGCGACCGGATCGGGATCGCCGCGCGCAATTCGGCCAATTGGATCATTGCCTATATGGCCGTGCTGATGGCCGGCGGCTGCGCCACCCTGCTCAACGGCTGGTGGACCGGCGAGGAACTGGCCGGCGGGATCGAGCTGGCCGGCTGCACCATCACCCTGGTCGATGCCCAGCGCGGTGAGCGGCTGACCGGCCAGTCCTATCCGGGCAAGCTGGTGACCTTCCGTCACGATTGCGCCTGGCAGGAAGGTCTGTCCGAACTGCTCGCCCATGGCGGCGGCGCGGATACCGCCCTGCCCGAGCTGAGCGGCGATGACCTGGCGACGATCCTCTACACCTCCGGTTCGACCGGCCAGTCAAAGGGCGCCTATTCGGACCACCGCGGTGTCGTCCAGGCGACGATGAACTATGCGGCGCAGACGCTGATGGTCTTCACCTACCTCGGCTCGAAGGGTGAGGCGCCCAGCACCCAGCCGTGCAGCCTGGTTAACGTGCCGCTGTTCCATGTGACCGGCGAAGTGCCGCTGTTCCTCCAGTCCTTCGCGATCGGCCGCAAGCTGGTGCTGATGCCCAAGTGGAACGCCGAAGAGGCGATGCGGCTGATCGAGAAGGAGAAGGTCTCCTACTTCGTCGGCGTGCCATTGATGAGCTTCGAGATCGCCAGCCACCCGAACCGGCACAAGTACGATCTTTCCAGCTGCACCGCCTTTGCCGCCGGCGGCGCGCCGCGTCCGGTCGATCACGTCAAGAAGATCCGCGACGAGCTGCCGGGTGCCTTCCCGCTGCTGGGTTACGGCCTGACCGAGACCAACGGCGTCGGCTGCGGCAACTTCAACGAGAACTACCTGGCCAAGCCCGGTTCGACCGGCACTGCCTCCAAGCCGCTGGTCGAGATCGGCATCCTCAACGATGCCGGTGACTGCCTGCCGGCCGGCGAAATCGGCGAAGTGTCGATCCGCACGATCTGCAACTTCCTGGGCTATTGGAACAACACCGAGGCAACCCAGGCCGCGATCATGCCCGACGGGTTCTTCCGCAGCGGCGACCTCGGCTATCTCGACGAGGACGGCTATCTCTATATCGTCGACCGCAAGAAGGACATCATCATCCGCGGCGGTGAGAACATCAGCTGCATCGAGGTGGAGCAGGCGATCTACGCCCACCCCAAGGTCTCCGAATGCAGCGTCTTCGGCATGCCGGATGAGCGCTTTGGCGAACTGCCGACCGGCGTGTTCCTCGCCAAGGAGGGCGAGCACCTGACCGAGGAGGAACTGCGCGAGTTCCTGAAGGCCAATATTGCCGCCTTCAAGGTGCCGGTGCGGCTGTGGCAGGAAAACGAAACCCTGCCCCGGCTCGGCACCGAAAAGGTTGACAAGCGCACGCTCAAGGCCCGTTACCTGACGGTGTGGGAAAGCGAGCAGAACAGCAAAGCTTGATTTCGATTGTGTTGAAATTTACATCCATTACGAATTAATTTCAATGGTTTGTAGTTGGACAATACTCTTGCCTAAGATATCTTCTACTAAGTGCCATTCGATGTGATGGTACTCAGTAAAAGGAGCCTGATTATGATCTCGTTGAAGAAGACTATCAGCGTGCTCATTGGCGCAGCCGCGCTAGGATCTGCCCCCCCGCCACCGCTGAGGACGTAGGATACATTCGCATCGGCGATGAATGCTTTGTCAACGTCGGATACCCAACTCCTGTTTGGGTTCCAATTGCCTGTCCGCGCGTTGTAAACGGCGGGTAATAAGCCTTTCTTGCCCGGCTTGACTCGCTTCAAGCCGGGCAAAACTTGAAGCTTAGCGAGTCAAGAGTGCTCTAGACTAACAACAGAGGCATAAGAGCGGTGATTAGTGTCAAAAGCTTCCTGATCGCCTTCCTGCTTTCAGCAGCTCCAAATTCCGCCAAGCTGCAAGACGAAGTGTCGGAAGATGCTTCTCCCATCACCGTGACCGGCCAGCGCGCTGAGTTGGCAGCCATGGCAGCGGATCAGGCCGTGGCGATCACCCAGCGGCCGCCGACCGATGTGCCCTTGCCCCGGCGCTATGCCCCGGTCTGTCCCAAGCTGTTCGGAATCGATCCGACATACGGCGCCCTGATCATCGACCAGATCAGGGCTAACCTTGGCACGCTGGCACTGCCGCTGGGCGGGCGAGGATGCGAACCGAACGTCTGGATCGGTTTCCTGCGTGACAGCAAGGGGCAGGTAGCGCAGCTGCGCAAGCAGCAACCGGCCATGTTCGCGTCACTCAAGACCTACGAGATCGAACGCATCTTTGCTGGCAGCGGGGCCGTTCAAGTGTGGCATGCCACTGAGGTGCGCGGAGCAGACGGAAGACCCATTCCCATAGTACAGCTTGACGTTGGCGGCGGGGGCGGAACCGCCAACGGCCGTCCAATTGAAACAGGCTACAACGCGCAATATGCCAGTGGACGGCTGGCGACGACGATCCGCAATGACATGAACGCCACGATTGTCGTGTTTGACCGGGTGCGCGCCAATGGCCGCACGGTGCAGCAACTGGCCGACTATGCCACCTTCCGCATCCTGGCCCCGGTGCAAGATGAAGCCGTCGCCGAACCCGGTTCGGCAGCATCGATCCTGCAACTTTTCGCCCAAGGTGCCGATCCGGTCGAGGGGCTGACCGAGTTCGACTGGGCCTATCTTTCCGCCTATTACAAGCTCGATCGCGGGGCGCGCGTCAACGCGGTACACGATGCGACGCGTCGCGCCATGCTGGACGGCACCGGGCAGAAGCTGCGCGAACGGGCGGACACCAAATAGGCCGGCTCGGCACCGAAAAGGTTGACAAGCGCACGCTCAAGGCCCGTTACCTGACGGTGTGGGAAAGCGAGCAGAAGAGCACGGCTTGAGCCGGAACAGCATCCCCGACCAGCGCGCGATCGTGGACCGGCGCGCGCTGGCCGGGACCATTGCCGATCTGGTGGCCGACAAGGGCGGGGCTGCAGCCCGGCCCGCCGTGGTCGAGGCGCTGCGCGGCGCACTGGCTGCCGGCCGCGCCGAGATCGCCCGCCGCCTCGCCAAAAAGCCCAGCGCCGGGCATGACTGCGCCGAGGCCCAGGCCTTCCTGGTCGACCAGCTGGTGCGGGTGATCCACGACCACGTCATCACCGACATCTACCCTTCGGGCAACCGTTCGGTCGGCGAACGGCTCACCGTGATGGCAGTCGGCGGCTATGGCCGCGGCGAAATGGCGCCGCATTCGGACGTCGACATCGCCTTCCTCACCCCGATCAAGCAGACCCCGTGGTGCGAGCAGGTGATCGAGGCGATCCTCTATTTCCTGTGGGACCTTGGCCTGAAGGTCGGGCACTCCAGCCGCTCGCTCGACGAAATGGTGCGGATGGCGCGCGGCGATCTGACGATCCGTACTGCCCTGCTCGAGGGGCGCTATGTCTGGGGCGACCAGGCCCTGTTCGACGAAGCCCAGGCCCGCTTCCGCGCCGAAGTGATCGCCGGGACCGAGCGCGATTTCATCACCGAGAAGCTGGCCGAACGCAACGAACGGCACAAACGCCTGGGCGACAGCCGCTATGTCGTCGAACCCAACGTCAAAGAGGGCAAGGGCGGCCTGCGCGACCTCCACACGCTCTACTGGATCGGCAAGTACCTCCACAAGGTGCGCGACAGTTCGGAACTGGTCACGGTCGGCCTGCTGACCCCGGCCGAGTACCGCAAGTTCCGCCGCGCCGAGGATTTCTTCTGGGCGGTGCGCTGCCACCTTCACACCATCACCCGCCGCGCCGAGGACCGGCTGACCTTCGACCTCCAGCGCGAGGTTGCAACGCGGATGCAGTTTGCCGAGCGCCCGGGCAAGAGCGCGGTCGAGCGGTTCATGCAGTACTTCTTCCTCCAGGCGAAGCACGTCGGTCACCTGACCGGGCTGTTCCTGGCCCAGCTCGAAGAGCAATCGGGCAAGAAGCAGCCGCGCGGACTGCTGGCGGGCTTCCGCGCGCGGCGGCGGATGGTCAGCGGCTATCCGGTGTTTGGCGGGCGGATCAACGTGCCCGGTGACGGCTGGTTTGCCGAGGATCCGGCCCGCCTGCTCGAAATCTTTGTCCTGGCTGACACAAACGGGTTCGAACTCCATCCCGAGGCGATGCGCCTGGCGGTGCGCGATGCCCGGCTGATCGATCCGCTGCGCAAGGACCCGCGCGCCAACGCCCTTTTCCTTGACCTGCTGACCAGCCGCCACGACCCCGAGAATGCGCTGCGCTGGCTCAACGAAGCCGGGGTGTTCGGCCGCTTCGTGCCCGATTTCGGCCGGGTCAACGCGCAGATGCAGTTCGACATGTACCACCACTACACGGTCGACGAGCATACCATCCGCGCGATCGGCCTGCTGGCGCGGATCGAGCGCGGTGAGATGAAGCAGGACCATCCGCTTGCTACCGCGCTGGTCCACAAGATCGTCAACCGCCGCGCGCTCTATGCTTCGGTGCTGCTGCACGATATCGCCAAGGGCCGGCGCGGCGATCATTCGGTGCTGGGCGCGGAAGTGGCGCTGAAACTATGCCCGCGCTTCGGGCTGGACGAGAAGGAAACCGAGCTGGTTTCCTGGCTGGTCCGCAACCACCTGGCGATGAGTGCAACCGCCTTCAAGCGCGACCTGGCCGACTGGAAGACGATTACCGACTTTGTCGCGCAGGTGCAGTCGATCGAGCGGTTGCGGCTGCTCGCCCTGCTGACCATCGTCGATATCCGCGCGGTCGGGCCCGGGGTGTGGAACGGCTGGAAGCGGCAGCTGATCCATGTGCTTTACGAAGCCGCCGAGGAACGGCTGCGGCTGGGCCATGTCCAGCACGGCCGGGCCGAGCGGATTGCTGCCAAGCAGGCCGCCGTGGCCGAGCTGCTGGGCGCCAAGGCCGGGCTGGTGAAATCCGCCGGCAGGCAGATGGGCGATGCCTACTGGATTGCCGAACCCGATGACATCATCGCGATGAACCTGATCCAGTTCGATGCGGCGGCCGGCAAGGCGCTGGATGTCCACACCGAATACTACGCCGCACGCGGGGCCACCCTGGTCACCGTGATCGCCGCCGACCACCCCGGGCTGTTCTACCGCATCGCCGGGGGCATTCACCTGGCCGGCGGCAACATCATCGACGCGCGCATCCACACCGCGCGCAATGGCACGGCGGTCGACAACTTCCTGGTCCAGGATCCGCTTGGCCGGCCGTTCTCCGAAGAGAGCCAGCTGGCCCGGATCCGGACGATGATCGGCGATGCGCTGGGCGGCAAGATCAAGCTGGTGCCGCAATTGGCCGCCCGCCCGCTGGCGCGCCCGCGCGCCGATGCCTTCGAGGTTCGCCCGCGCGTGGAATTCGACAACCAGGCCAGCAACCGCTTCACCGTGGTCGAAGTCAGCGCACGCGATCGTCCGGCCCTGCTCAACCGCCTCGCCCGCGCGCTGTTCGAGGGCAAGCTGATCGTCCATTCCGCCCACATCGCCACCTACGGCGAGCGCGCGGTCGATACCTTCTACGTCACCGACCTGTTCGGCGAGAAGGTGGACGGCACCCAGCGGCTGAAAGCGGTCGAAAAGCGCCTGCTCGAAGCAGCCGACGAACAGACCGTGGAGATCGCGGCCTAGGCGGCGGCGCGCAGCCGCGCCAGCGCTGCATCCTTGCCGATCAGCGGCAGCAGCGCGGCCATTTCGGGGCCGTGATCCTGCCCG
>DKII01000121.1 GCA_002454125.1 Novosphingobium sp. UBA6722 | reverse complement strand
ACCTCGGCAAAGAACAGCCGGCCCTGCGGTGCCGAATAGGCGCCCGGCAAGGATGCCATTTCCTGGTCGAAGTTCTGGAAGCACAGGTCAACGCCCAGCCATGCCGCGTAATTGCGGAAGTACTGCCGAACCTGTTCAAGGGCTTCGGTATCGTCGGCGGTGAGTGTGCGGATAGTGATGGTCATTGAGCGGGGCTCCTGGTAGTCGCAGCAGCGGGTAGGCTGCTGCGGGTTGGAAGGGTCCATGCGTTTGGCGCGAACCCTTCATTCTACCTGTGCCGGTAATTATGGATTCAGCGTGTCTCCGCCATCAGTTCGCGACCGATCAGCATGCGGCGGATCTCGTTGGTCCCGGCGCCGATATCGAGCAGCTTGGCATCGCGCAGGTAGCGTTCGACCGGCCAGTCCTTGGTGTAACCAGCTCCGCCCAGCGCCTGGACCGCCTCGCCCGCCACCTTGAAGGCGTTTTCGCTGGCCAGCAGGATCGCGCCGGCCGCATCGAAGCGGGTCGTCTGACCGGCATCGCAGCTCTTCGCCACTGCATAGGTATAGGCGCGGGCCGATTGCAGCGCGACGTACATGTCTGCCACCTTGGCTTGCATCAGCTGGAACGCGCCGATCGGTTTGCCGAACTGCTTGCGTTCGCGGAGGTAGGGGATGACGGTATCAAGGCAGGCCTGCATGATGCCCAGTTGTAGGCCAGCCAGCACAACGCGCTCGTAATCAAGGCCGCTCATCAGCACGCCAACGCCGCCGTGAAGCGGGCCCATGATCCGCTCTTCGGGAATGAAGCAATCGTTGAAAACGAGTTCGGCCGTTGGGCTGCCGCGCATGCCCATCTTGTCAATCTTCTGGCCGATCGAGAATCCCTCATCGCCTTTTTCGATCAGGAAGGCGGTGATCCCGCGGGAACCGGCCTCGGGCGAGGTCTTGGCATAGACCACCAGGGTATCCGCATAGGTCGCATTGGTAATCCAGAACTTGGTGCCGTTGAGGACGTAGCCACCCTGCACCGCGTCCGCCTTCAGCTTCATCGAGACGACATCCGAGCCGGCTCCGGCTTCGGACATAGCGAGGCTGCCAACGTGTTCGCCAGAAATCAGGCCGGGCAGGTACTTGGCCTTCTGCTCGTCATTGCCCCAGCGGCGGATCTGGTTGACGCAGAGGTTGGAGTGGGCGCCGTAGGAGAGGCCGACCGAGGCGCTGGCGCGGCTCACCTGCTCCATCACCAGCACNNGTTGGAGTGGGCGCCGTAGGACAGGCCGATTGAGGCGCTGGCCCGCGACACTTCCTCCACCGCGATGACATGATCGAGATAGCCCAGGCCCAGCCCGCCCCATTCCTCTTCCACGGTGATCCCATGCAGGCCCAGCTCGCCCATTGCTGGCCACAGTTCGGCCCGCGGGAACCAGTCTTCGGCATCGGCGCGGGCGGCGAGCGGGGCAATCTGCTCATCGGCAAACCGGCCGGTGACCTCGCGGATCATCTGGGCGCTTTCGGTCAGGGCGAAATCGAAATCGGGGGTGGCGCGCATCGGGCTTCCTTCGGCCTGGCAAATCTCTCTCTGAGCGGAGACTATCAGGGAGTTTCACATTCTTGAAACTGGAATTCGTCGCGAATTAGTATAGGTTATACCTATGCTAAGCCGCACGCACATCCGCCAGTTCCTTGCCGTCGTCGATACGGGCAGCTTCACCCGCGCCGCCAATGCGCTCAACGTCGCCCAGCCCAGCCTGTCAGGCGGGATTGCACAGCTCGAGCGGCAGCTTGGTACGCGGCTGTTCGTGCGCGAACGCCGCCGCATCCGCTTGACCGAGGCTGGCAATCTGCTGCTGCCCCTGGCCCGCACCATCGAGCGTGAGTTTCACAATGCCCAAGTCCTGGTGGGCAGCCTGCCCGCGCCTGTCCGGCCGATCCGGCTGGGCGTGCTTGAAACCATCCCGTCGGCATGGCTGGCCAAGGCCGTTGCCGCTCATGCGGGCCATGATCCGCTTGAGCTATTCGAAGGCGGTGAGCGTGAATTGCAAGCCGCATTGTCCAACGGCTCGATCGATCTCGCGCTGACCCTGCTGCCCCCGCAGCACGGCCAACAGGCGGAAGTTTTGCTGCGCGAGGATTATTGCCTCGCGCTCAGCACCAGCCACCGTCTGGCCGGCGCCAGTGTGATTGCGGCGAGCGAAGTGGCCGGCGAAACCATGCTGGCCCGCCGCTCTTGCGAGGTCCTCGCGGAAACCAGCCGCTTCTTCACCGAGCGCGGCGTTCGCCCCCGCTTTGCCTTGCGTTCGGCCAATGACGACCGGGTCATGGCGATGGTCAGTGCCGGTTTGGGCGTAACCGTGGCACCCCGCTCGCTGGGCAGGGCTGGCCTGGTCATGGTGCCCTTGGCCGAATTCGCCCTGACCCGCACGATCGGGTTGGTTCGAGGCCCGCATTGGACAGACGGGGCCGAGGCTGAACTGCTGAGCTCCCTGCGTGAGACTGCCCCAAGTCACAAAACCGCGCTCGCCTGAACGGGCCTGCGGCAGTCTTGCGCAAGCACCTCAAGCCCTTGCACAAGATTGCGGCAGGGCTAGTCTTTTGCTCCAGCCACCGGAGCCCAGCTATGCGCCTGCTCGCCGTTCTTTCCGCAGTCCTGCTGGCATTGGTTGCGCCGCTGGCTCACGCAGTCCCGGCTCATACTGACCGGATCGATAGCAAGGCGCAGTTCGATGGCCTGGCGCGTACCAGTCCGGGTGGGCGCTATGCCAGCTTTCCCCAGGTCATGTTCGCAATCGACCGCGCCGCTAAGGGCGGCCCGCGGCTCTACTTCATCAATTCCCGCCGCTTCGCCTTCCATCTCGACTTTGTCCAAGGTGCCTATCTTTCGACCCAGGACCCGGCAGCGTTGCTTGAGGCGAACTATTCCAGGGATAACCGCCGCTTCCTGTTTGGTTCGGTGCTTTGGTACCCCACTCTCAAGCGGTTTGGCGTGGAATTCTGGGAAGGTGACCGCCTGACACCCGAATTGCTGACGCTTGCCATCAGCCAGTTGCAGCCCCGGTTTTATGCCCCCCTCGCCTTCAAGGCCAACTCGGCCCATCAGCTCGAAACCGCCGCGCTCCTTCCGGGCCTGCAGACGATTGATGCCAACGCCCTGTTCGGCAGCCGCGATGCCCTGGTGCTCAATGCCGGCAAAGCCACCGGCAGGCTGCGGATCGTCCCGCAACTGACCAAGGACACCCTGCTGGCGCCTGATGACATCGCCATTCTGGGCGAGGCACCGCTCCAGCTCTCCCCGGTCGCTGGCCTGGTGACCAGCGAGTTCTCAACCCCGCTGGCCCACGTCAACCTGCTGGCCAAGAGCTGGCGGATCCCGAACGGCTATGTCCGTGATGCTGTCCGCCGCTTCGCCGAACTTGATGGAAAATGGGTCCGCCTGGAGGCGCGCGGCGAAACGATCGAACTGCGCCTGGCAACGGCGCAGGAAGTTGCCGCGGCCCAGTCGGCCACCAACCGGCGCAAGGTGCAGGTGGCCAAGGCAGACCTCAGCTATCGCGCACTCCCTTCACTGGGTGAGCTTCGCGCCCGCGATTCGATCCGCGTTGGGGCCAAGGCCGCCAACCTGGGCGAGGTTGCGCGCGGCATCGCGGGCCGCAGCGTCGACTTTTCGGTTCCACCCGGCTTTGCCGTGCCTTTCGCCTGGTTCCAGCAATTCGTCACCGCTAACCGGCTCGATGACAGGATCGCTGCGCTGCTGGCCAATCCGCGCTTGCGCCAGGACGCCGCCTGGCGGCGCGAGGCGCTGGCAGAGCTGCGCCGGGCCTTCGCACAGGGCGCCATGCCCGCCGGGCTGGGCCCGGAACTCGAACGCCGCCGCCGCGAAGTGATCGGCGCCGGCGGGGTATTCGTGCGCAGCTCGACCAACAGCGAGGACTTGCCTGGCTTCAATGGCGCCGGCCTCTATTCCAGCGTCCCCAACGTGGTCGACCAGGCCGCGCTCGAAGCCGCTATCCGCACGGTCTGGGGTTCGGTCTGGAACGACGCCGCCTTTGCCGCGCGCGAGGCGGCCGGGATCGATCACCGTTCGGTCAAGGGCGGGGTGCTGGTGCAATTGGGGATGAATGCCGAAACCTCCGGCGTGATGATCACCGAGAACCCGTTCGATCCGGCCGAGCGGGACACCGTTTTCATCAATGCCAAACGCGGCCTGGGCATCCGGGTGGTCGAAGGCCGCCGGGTCGCTGAACAGCTCCTCTATCGCAGCGATCCGGAAGCGATCCAGCTGCTGACCCGCTCAACCGACGATGCCATGCTGACCTTCGATGCCAATGGCGGGGTGCGTGAAGTCGCCGTGGAACCGGGGCACGTTGTGCTGACGGATGAGCGCGCCCGGCGGCTCGCCAGGGTCGGGCAGCAGGTCGCGCGGATCTTCGGATCAAAGCCCCAGGATATCGAATGGCTGCTGATCGGCGATCGGATCCACATCGTCCAGTCGCGGCCCTATCTGCGCGGCAATTGAGCGTTTTCCTACTCCCGGAAATTCGGTTATCTGGTTCGGCTTCTTGTCATCAAAGGAGCCCCCATGCCCATTCTCGAAGCCCTGATCGGCCCAGTTGCCGCGATCATCGACAAGGTGATTCCGGACAAGGGCGCCCGTGACAAGGCGAAGCTTGAGCTGCTGCAATTGCAAGGCTCACAAGCCCTGGCCGAGATCGAAGCGCGGCTTTCGGCCATCGTGGCCGAGGCCAACTCGAACGATCCCTGGACCAGCCGTGCCCGGCCCAGCTTCCTCTACGTGATGTACCTGCTGCTGCTGTGGTCGCTGCCGATGGGGCTGGTCGCCGCATTCCGGCCCGAAACCGCCCAGGCGATCGCCGCCGGAATGACCGCCTATCTCTCCGCCCTGCCCGAGGCCCTCTATGCGCTCTTCGGCACCGGCTACCTCGGCTACACGGCAGCGCGGCAGTGGGGCAAAGTGGCGGGCACCGACAAATGAACCCGACCGGCATAGTTATTTTCGAGTAAGCTTTTTGCGCTATCACTCCCGTTCTGCTCGGGCAGTTTCGTCCGCCCGCAGCAGGACAAGGAGTGATTTAGCGTGTCTGATCGTGTCCCCACCCCCAAGAAATCGCTTGTGCTGGCCGCAACTGCGCTGGCCCTCGTGCTGGCGGGCTGTTCGGGCCGGGATTCCGATGTCGCCGAAAAGGTTGCCCGCGCCGAGGCCGCCGCTGACCGCGCCGAAGCGGCAGCAAAGCAGGCTGAGGCGGCCGCCAAGCGTTTGCCGCCACTGCCCGTCGAACCAGCCGCACCCGAGGAAGAGGAACAGCCCGAACAGCAACCGGATGAGCCTGCTCCGGAAGCTGAACCCGCCTAGTCAACGTTGTGGGTTGCGGCCCTCCTGCCTTATCTCTGCTCTTGCCTAGGCCCGCTGGCCCGCGCATAGGCGGTTGCCAAAGCAACCAGTCGAGGATCGCATGGCCGACAGCAAGGCAGGCAGCCGCCCCACCGGAATGAATATCGATACTGCGCTGGTGCGCGAACTGGCGGAAATGCTCGCCGATACCGGTCTCACCGAAATCGAGGTTGAGGACGGCGATCGCAAGATCAAGGTTTCGCGCGGCGGCGGCATTGCCCCGGTGATCCACCACGCACCGGCCCCGGTCGCTGCCCCGGCGGCGCCGGCTGCTGCAGCCGCTCCGGCCGCGCCGGTTGCGCCTGCGGCCGATCCCAATGCGGTCAAGTCGCCGATGGTCGGCACCGTCTACATGGCTCCCGAACCGGGCGCAGCCAACTTCGTCAGCGTCGGCCAGGCGGTGAAGGAAGGCGACACGCTGCTGATCATCGAGGCGATGAAGGTGATGAACCCGATCGCTGCCCCGCGCGGCGGCACGGTCACCGCAATCCTCGTTGATAATGCCCAGCCGGTCGAATTCGACCAGCCGCTGGTCGTGATCGCGTAAGGCGCGCATTCCATGGGCATCTCGCGAATTCTGATCGCCAACCGCGGCGAGATC
>DKII01000160.1 GCA_002454125.1 Novosphingobium sp. UBA6722 | reverse complement strand
GATGGGCGCCAAGGGCGCGGTGGAGATCATCTTCCGCCAGGACATCGGCGATCCCGACAAGATCGCCGAACGCACCAAGGAATACGAGGACGCCTTCGCCAACCCCTTCGTGGCGGCCAGCAAGGGCTTCATCGACGAGGTGATCCACCCGCGGAATACCAGGCGGCGGATTGCCCTGGGGCTGCGCAAGCTGCGGAACAAGCAGCTCGAGAACCCGTGGAAGAAGCACGATAATATTCCGTTGTGACAACACTTTTGTCCGCCTTGCACTTTCTTCAAGCGACATTTGCGTCGCTACTCGGCGGAATTTTGCTGCTTTTCTTTGTAATTTTTGTGCCTGGGGTAGCTTGGTTCTCGCTGGAAAAATCGAGCCGTATCTTGGCAACTGGAGTTAGCATTGTCCTAGTGATCGTTTTTGGATTTCTGGTCCTCCCATCGTTTGACGCTCTCAATCGGGAAGGTTGTCGATTGGTCCAAAATTTCTGCGGAGAAGATGAATGAAACTAGGCCGCCTCAACCACATCGGCGTGGCAACACCTTCCATCGCCGACTCCATCGTCTTCTACCGCGACGTCATGGGCGCGACGAAGATTCATGAGCCGTTTGACCTGGAATCGCAGGGCGTGAAGGTCTGCTTCGTCGATACGCCGGGCGCCGATGGTGCGCTCAACGGCACGCAGATCGAACTGATCGAGCCGCTGCCGGGCAACACCTCGATCCAGAGCTTCCTCGACAAGAACCCGGCCGGCGGGCAGCACCACGTCTGCTACGAAGTGCCCGACATCCACGCCGCCAAGGCCGAGTTCGAGGCCATGGGCAAGCGCGTGCTGGGCGAACCGCGCATCGGTGCCCACGGCACGCTGATCTTCTTCATCCACCCCAAGGACATGGGCGGGGTGCTGACCGAAATCATGGAAACGCCAAGCGAGGATACGCACTGGTCGAACTGAGTCGATTGCCTTCCCCCTCGATGGGGGAAGGATACCGAAGCTTGCTCCAGCGGAGCTAGCGTAGGTTGGATGGGGGTGAGGGTTCGGTAGCGCATGACGGCGCCATCACCCCCACCCAGCTACGACTAGGCAGCAAGCTGCCAAGTCTTCGCATCCCTCCCCCATCAAGAGGGAGGAAGAAGGGAGTTGGAATGGCATACGAAACGATCCTGACCGAGCGCGTGGGCAATGTGCTCAAGATCACCCTCAACCGGCCCGACCGGCTCAACGCCGCCTCGATCCCGCTGGCGGACGAGCTGGGCGCCGCCTTCTATGACCTGGGCGATGCGCGCGCGGTGGTGATCACGGGGGCGGGCAAGGGCTTCTGTTCGGGCGCCGACCTGGCGGCCCGCGGCGAGGCGAGCGCGCTGCAGCAGAAGGGCGGCAGCCACCGCGCGCTGCAGAACCACTACAACCCGCTGGTCACGCAGATCCTGCGCGCGCCGGTGCCGGTGATCACCGCAGTAAACGGCGCCGCGGCCGGTGTCGGCTGCTCGATCGCGCTGGCAGGTGATTTCGTGCTGGCGGGCAAGAGCGCCTATTTCCTCCAGGCCTTCGTCAACATCGGGCTGGTGCCGGATGGCGGCAGCACCTGGCTGCTGGCCCGCGCCATTGGCCGCGCCCGCGCCACCCGCATGATGATGCTGGGCGAAAAGATCAGCGCCGAGCAGGCTGAGGACTGGGGCCTGATCTACAAGGCGGTCGACGATGCCGTGCTGATGGACGAGGCGATGGCGCTGGCCACCCGCCTGTCGGAAGGGCCAACCGTGTCCTATGCGACCATGAAGGCCAACATCCAGACTGCGCTTGACGGCACCCTGTCGCAGGTGCTGCTGGCCGAAGCGGAAGGCCAGCGCATTGCCGGCGCCAGCGAAGACGCGCGCGAGGGCGGCATGGCCTTCCTCCAGAAGCGCAAGGCCGAGTTCAAGGGCCGCTGATGCTGTTCTTCAACAGCCCGAACCCGGCGCCCAACCCGCGCCGGGTCCGCATCTTTGCGGCGGAGAAGGGGATCTCGCTGCTCATGCGCGATCTCTCGATTCCGGCTCGGGAGCACAAGTCCGAAGAATTCCTGGCGATCAACCCACGCGGCCAGATCCCCGCGCTGCAACTCGATGACGGTACCGTGATCGCCGAGAGCGTCGCGATCTGCCGCTATCTCGAAGCGCTGCACCCGCAGCCGCCGCTGTTCGGCACTGGGGCGCTGGAGCAGGCCCAGGTCGAGATGTGGAGCCGCCGCGCCGAGCAGGTGCTGGGCACTCCGGTCAGCGCGGTCTGGGTTCACACCCATGCCTTCACCGCGCGACTGCCCGGCCGCAACGCCGAGTGGGGCGAGGCGAACCGCCCGCGCGTCGATGATGCCATGCGCTTCTTCGATGCCTCGCTGGGTGACCGCGAGTTCCTTGCCGCCGATCACTTTACGATCGCCGATATCCTGTTGCTGACGACGATCGACTTCGCCGGCTTCATCGGCATTCCGATCCCTGACGATCTTCCCTCCCTGCGCGCCTGGCACGCGCGCGTTTCCGCCCGGCCCAGCGCCGCGGCTTGAATGGTGTACCAATGACGAAACCGACCGTTACCGAATGGCAGGCCGCAGCGGCCAAGGAAGTGAAGGGCAAGGACCTTACTTGGAACACGCCCGAGGGCTTTGCGATCAAGCCGCTCTACACGGCTGAGGACGCTGGCGATCCAGGCCTGCCGGGCTTTGCGCCGTTCACGCGCGGCGTGCGCGCCTCGATGTATGCCGGCCGGCCCTGGACGATCCGGCAGTATGCGGGCTTCTCGACGGCTGAGGAATCGAACGCCTTCTATCGCCGCAACCTGGCCGCCGGGCAGAAGGGGCTTTCGGTCGCCTTCGACCTTGCCACGCACCGCGGCTATGACTCGGATCACCCGCGCGTGGTTGGCGATGTCGGCAAGGCCGGCGTGGCGATCGACAGCGTCGAGGACATGAAGATCCTGTTCGACGGCATCCCGCTCGATCAGATGTCGGTCTCGATGACGATGAACGGCGCGGTGATCCCGATCCTGGCCTTCTTTATCGTTGCCGGGGAAGAGCAAGGCGTTGCGCGGGGCCTGCTCGACGGGACCATCCAGAACGACATCCTCAAGGAGTTCATGGTCCGCAACACCTATATCTACCCGCCCGAACCCTCGATGCGGATCATCTCCGACATTTTCGGCTACACCAGCCGCGAAATGCCCAAGTTCAACAGCATCTCGATTTCCGGCTATCATATGCAGGAAGCCGGCGCGACGCAGGTGCAGGAACTGGCTTTCACCATCGCCGACGGCGCGGAATATGTGCGTTATGGCGTGGCGAGCGCCCTCGACATCGACAAGTTCGCCGGGCGCCTGAGCTTCTTCTTCGCCATCGGCATGAACTTCTTCATGGAAATCGCCAAGCTGCGCGCCGCGCGCGTGCTGTGGCATCGGGTCATGACGAAGCTCGGAGCGAAGGACGAGCGGTCGAAGATGCTGCGAACCCATTGCCAGACATCGGGCGTCTCGCTGACCGAGCAGGACCCCTATAACAACGTCATGCGTACCACGATCGAGGCGATGGCCGCGATGCTGGGTGGCACCCAGTCGCTGCACACCAATGCGCTGGACGAAGCGATCGCGCTGCCGACCGACTTCTCGGCCCGCATCGCGCGCAACACCCAGCTCATCATCCAGGAAGAAACCCACATCACCAACGTGGTCGACCCCTGGGCTGGCAGTTACATGATGGAAAAGCTGACGCAGGACATGATGG
>DKII01000074.1:7727-8447 GCA_002454125.1 Novosphingobium sp. UBA6722 | reverse complement strand
ACAGGCCGGATGGCCTGTCCGCACCAAGCAAAAAAAGGGGCCGGAACATTGCTGTTCCGGCCCATCTAGTTTGCGTTCGCAGGAGGAACGCTGGGAGGCAGGATCGGGGGAGGAGAGGAGGAGGAACCCGACCCTGCCAAGCTTGAGAGAAGCGTTACATGTTGTAGGCGCGCTCCCCGTGTTCGGTGATGTCCAGGCCCTCGCGCTCGGCTTCGACCGAGGGGCGCAGCCCGATGGTGTACTTGAGGCCCAGGAACAGCACGGTGGAGACCACGCCGGTCCACAGGACCGTGGTGCCAACCGCCCAGATCTGGGTCATGACCTGGCTGTAGAGGTCAAACTCGCCAGCCTTGGCCACCGGTGCGGTGTAGTCAATCCAGCCCTGGCCGCCCCAGGCCGGGTTGGCGACGAAGCCGGTGCCGATCGCGCCGACGATCCCGCCAACCGCGTGGATGCCAAAGACGTCCAGGCTGTCATCATACTTGAGCTTGTTCTTCACGGTGGTGACGAAGAAGAAGCAGACCACGGTGGCAACCGCGCCCAGGATGATCGCGGTGCCCGGGTGGGCAAAGCCCGCTGCCGGAGTGATCGCGACCAGGCCGGTCACCACACCCGAAGCCGCGCCGAGGAGCGAAGGCTTCTTGTGGACGATCTGTTCGATCACCGCCCAGGTCACGCCGGCCGCAGCCGTGGCAACGAAGGTGTTGATGAAGGCCAGCG
>DKII01000074.1:6090-7593 GCA_002454125.1 Novosphingobium sp. UBA6722 | reverse complement strand
CAGCGAGGCGCCGATCATGGTCATCACCAGGCTGTGCGGCGGCATCGATTCCGTCTTGAAGCCGACGCGCGGACCGATCACGAGGCAGCCGATCAGGCCAGCGATACCCGCGTTGATGTGAACCACAGTGCCGCCAGCAAAGTCCAGCGCACCCCAGCCCCACAGCAGGCCGCTGTCATCCGGCGCAGCGTGGAGGAAGTCCGGACCAGCCCAGTACCAGACCATGTGCGCGATCGGGAAATAGGCGAAGGTCAGCCAGAGCACCGTGAAGATGATCAGCGGCGTGAACTTCACGCGTTCCGCAAACGCCCCGACGATCAGCGCCGGCGTGATGCAGGCGAAGGTCATCTGGAAGATCACGAAGACGTATTCCGGCAGGTAGACGCTGTTGGAGAACGTCGCTGCAAAGGTGGTTACGTCGACCCCGGCCAGGAAGGCCTTGTCGAGCCCGCCGACGATCTTGGGGAAGGGCGTTCCGGTTGAGGTGAAGGCCATCGAATAGCCCCAGGCGAACCACACCAGCGCCGCAACGCAGACGATAGTCAGCACCTGCATCAGCACGCTCAGCATGTTCTTGGCGCGCACCAGGCCGCCATAGAACAGCGCGAGCGCCGGAACCGACATGAGCAGGACGAGCGCGGATGCGACGAGCATCCAGGCGACATCGCCCTTGTTGACCATTTCGGCGGTGGGGGTGAAGGCGGCGGTGGTCGCCGCTTCGGTGGCGGTCGCAGCCGCCTCGGTCGCGGCGGCAGTGGCCGCTGCGGTCGCGTCTTGCGCGAAAGCGGCAGTGGCGGCGAAGAGGCTGGCCCCCGCTGCGCCAAGACCGCAAACAATCTTGCGGATCATTGGAAGTGTCCTCCTGTCAGGGCCAACGCTCACAGCGCCGTGTCCCCGGTTTCGCCGGTACGGATGCGGGTGGCAGACGCCAGGTCGAGCACGAAGATCTTGCCGTCGCCGATCGACGACGTGCTGGCGATCTGCTGGATCGTCTCGATCACCTGGTCAGCCAGGTCGTCGCTCACCGCGACTTCGACCTTCACCTTTGGCAGCATGTTGGTCGAATATTCCGCACCGCGGTAGATTTCGGTTTGTCCCTTTTGCCGCCCGAAGCCCTTGACCTCGGTCACGGTCATGCCCGCGACGCCGATCGCGCCGAGCGCTTCACGCACCTCGTCAAGCTTGAAGGGCTTGATGATGGCGATGATGAATTTCATGCCCGTCCCCTGTTTGCCTGCCGGGCCCATCCCGGCTTTCGCTAGTGCAGCAAGGGCCGTGCCAGTTTGGAATTATCGGGGAGATTCAGCAGAATCGGCGAAACAGGATTGCGCCGGGTGCAGGTGGCGCGCTCGAATCCTGCGCACCTGCCTATTTTTTAGGCAGAGCCAGCCGCATCCACACCGGCAAATGATCCGATGCCTTCGCCGCCAGCGCCGAGTGATGCACCCCGGCCTCTTCGAGCTCCCAGCGTTCGCACAGGACCAGCCGGTCGAGCCGGCCGAC
>DKII01000074.1:0-6029 GCA_002454125.1 Novosphingobium sp. UBA6722 | reverse complement strand
CCAGCCGGTCGAGCCGGCCGACCGGGCGGCGCGAGGGGAAGCTGGCGCCGGGGGTGATAAGCCGCCAGGGTGCGCGGAATTCGCCGAGCGCGCCGCGGTGCAGGCTCCATTCGTTGCAATCGCCCATCAGCACGGTCGGGCAAGCGCCATCGCAGCGGGTCAGGTGATCGAGGATCGTGCGGACCTGCTGGCGGCGGCGCAGGCCGGACAGGTCAAGGTGCATGCCGACCACCCGGACGCGCTGTCCCTCCACCATCAGGTCGGCCCGGATCGCTCCGCGCGGCTCGAGCGTGGGGAGCGGGACGACGCCCGCCTCGATCACGCTGATCCCGCGCCGCACCAACAGGGCATTGCCATGCCAGCCGAGCGAATCCGGACGGTGATTGAGCGGAACCGGCTGCCAGGGGGTGTAATCCTCGATCGCCTCACGCGGGAGCACGCTTTCGCGCCGGCCGATCCGCCGGTCGGCTTCCTGCAAGGCGATCACATCGGCGTCGATCTCGCGCAGCACGGCCAGGATCCGGTCGGGATCGCGGCGGCGATCAGTCCCGACCGCCTTGTGGATGTTGTAGCTGGCGAACTTGAGCTGCACCGGCGGCGCTATTCCCCGGCGATGTAGCGATCGGTCGCGCGGGTCGGCAGGCCGTCGATCGAGCGGGTCCGGCCGGCCATCTTGGCCTCCCACTTCGCCGGGTCGCTCTGCGCATGGTATTTGACCAGCGTCTCGCGCTCCTTGTCGAGGCTCATGACAGGCACGCCCCAGCCGCAGGACGTCTGCACGCTCTCAACCGCGATATCGAAAATCTGGCGGGTGCCGGGCAGCAGGGTGAAGTGCCCCGCCAGCTCCGCCCACTCGGCATCCTGCGGCAGGACCGGCTTGCCTCGGCCATAGAGCCGCAGGATCAGCGCGGGCTGCTCGAAATTGCACATCATGATCGTGATGCGGCCATCTGCGGCAAGGTGCGCGTGAGTCTCATTCCCCGATCCGCCCAGATCGAGGTAGGCGACTCGGTTCGGCCCCAGCACCTTGAAGGTATCGGCCAGGCCCTTGGGACTGAGGTTGATCCGCCCCTCGCCCGCCGCCGTAGCGGTGAAGAAGATGGCCTGGCGGGCGATCATCGCCGCGTGATCGGGCGTAATGTGGTCGGTGAAGTCCATGGCGCAAGCCTAGGCCCTGCGCCAAACCCGGGTCAACGCTCCTTGGTCGCCGAAAACACCAGCTCGGGATTCTTTTCCTGCTGGTAGCCGACATCCCAGCTCGACCGTGCCATGAACACCGGATCGCCGTCGCGGTCCTTGGCCAGGTTGGACATGTTGAAATCGGCGAAGGCTTTCAGCGCCGCTTCGCTGCCCTTGAGCCAGCGCGCGGTATCGAAGGGCGAGGCCTCGAGCACAGCCTCAACCTTGTACTCGGCCTCCAGCCGGCTGATCAGCACTTCAAGCTGCAGCTGGCCGACCACGCCGACGATCCACTGTGCGCCAATCTCTGGATAGAACACCTGGATCACGCCCTCTTCGCTGAGATCGTCGAGCGCCTTCCTCAGTTGCTTGGTCTTGGTCGGGTCCTTCAGCGCGACGCGGCGCAGGATTTCCGGGGCGAAGTTGGGCAGGCCGGTGAAGCGGACCTTATTGGTCTCGGAAAGCGTATCGCCGACCCGCAGCGTGCCGTGGTTGGGAATGCCGATGATGTCGCCCGGCTCGGCATTGTCGGCAATCTCGCGGTCCTGGGCGAAGAACAGGATCGGGGAATGGATCGCGATCGGCTTGCCGCTGCCCGACGGGGTGAGCTTCATGCCACGCTTGAAGGTGCCCGAAACCAGCCGCATGAAGGCGATCCGGTCACGGTGCATCGGGTCCATGTTGGCCTGGACCTTGAAGATGAAGCCGGTGACTTCCTTGCCGTCGGGATTGATCACGCCCGCGTCACTCGGCTGCGGGCGCGGCGGCGGAGCGTACTTCGCAATCGCCTCGATCAGCTCGGCGACACCAAAATTCTTGAGCGCCGAGCCGAAATAGACCGGGGTCAGGTCACCATTGCGGTAGGCTTCGATATCGAAGGCAGGATAGCCGGCCTGGGCCAGCTCGATCTCTTCGGCGATGTCAGCCGGGATGTCCTCGGCGCCTTCGCGCTTGCCCAGGAACTCGCGGCTGTCACCTTCCGGGCGGCTGATCTGGTTGGTGGCGAAATCGAGCACACCCTTGAACTCACCGCCCATGCCGATCGGCCAGGCCATCGGGCAAACGTCCAGTGCCAGGGCATCGGCCACTTCATCGAGCGTCTCGAACACCGAGCGGCCTTCGCGGTCGACCTTGTTGACGAAGGTGATGATCGGGACCGAGCGCAGCCGGCAGACCTCAAACAGCTTGCGGGTCTGCGGCTCGATGCCCTTGGCGGCGTCGATCACCATGATCGCGGAGTCGACCGCGGTCAGCGTGCGATAGGTGTCTTCGGAAAAGTCCTCGTGACCCGGGGTGTCGAGCAGGTTGAACGTCACCCCATCGCGTTCGAAGGTCATAACCGAGCTGGTGACGGAGATCCCGCGCTGCTGCTCGATCTTCATCCAGTCCGACCGCGCCCGCCGCGCCGCCCCGCGCGCCTTGACCTCACCCGCCAGGTGGATCGCCCCGCCCTGCAACAGCAGCTTCTCGGTCAGCGTGGTCTTGCCCGCGTCAGGGTGCGAGATGATGGCAAAGGTGCGGCGATTGGACATGGTGGCGCGCCTTAGCCGCGCGGGCGGGCAAGGTCTATCCCAACCCGTCCTTCACCAGCGCGTTCGCCGCCGCGGCGACGGCTTCCAGATCGGCGCCGGGGTCCATCACGCCGAAGCGCAGGCCCAGGAACACGTTCATGCCCATCAGCGCCCAGGCGTGAACTTCGCTGGGCTCCACGCCGAGTTCGCCCTTGGCGCGGGCGGCCTGCAAACGCTCAAGGATGCGCGCGGCGGTGTTGAGATAGTGCGCCTGCCAATCTTGCGGGGCGACGAATTCGGCCTCGTCGATGATCCGGTAGATTTCCTTGTGATCGCGCGCGAAATCGAGGAACGCCTTCAGCGCCGCGCCTTCGGCCGCGATCGCCGGGCCGGGGTGTTCGCGCAGGGCCGGGGCAACATGATCGCGGACCCGCGCGCTCATGTCCTGGACCAGCGCCTTGAACAGCGCCTCCTTGCTTTCAAAATAGGTGTAGAAGCTGCCAAGCGCCACGCCGGCGCGCTGGGTGATTGAAACGATCGAGCTTTCGTGAAAACCCTTGTCGCCGAATTCGGCGGCGGCAGCATCGAGGATGGTGCGCTGCGTGCGGCGCCCACGCTCGGTGCGCGGCTCGCGCGGCAGAGTGGCCGCTGCGTCCATCCGTTTGCTCCCCATCAGGCGGGCGGTGCGACCCGCCCCTGTGGCACTTGCGCCACGTTTCCCCACCATTCGCGCTTCCTTTCGCTTGATGCAAGCATAGAGAAGTTGAAAGTTGGTTCAACTTTTATATAAGACGCAACCAGAGCCTGAGGCCGCGCGCGTCGGGCGGAGGAATTTTTGGGAGGAACCCACCGATGCGTACCACTGCCCTGCTTTGCCGTGCCTCGCTGATTGCCAGCGCCTTTGCCGGTCTTTCGGCCCCCGCCCTGGCCCAGGAAGAAGGCGCCAGCGCTGCCGATGACGATGCCATCATCGTCACCGCCCGCCGCCGCGAGGAAAACCTGACCGACGTGCCGATCGCGATCACCTCGCTCTCGGCCGACCAGCTGGAACGCACCGGTGCGATCGACATCACTGCCGTGGCCGAACAGGCCCCGAACGTGACGCTGGAAGCCAGCCGCGCGACCAACTCCACCCTCACCGCCTTCATCCGCGGCGTGGGCCAGCAGGACCCGGTTTCGGGCTTCGAACAGGGCGTCGGCATCTATCTCGACGATGTCTACCTCAACCGCCCGCAGGCCGCCGTGGTCGATATCTATGACGTCCAGCGGATCGAAGTGCTGCGCGGGCCGCAGGGCACGCTCTATGGCCGCAACACCGTCGGCGGCGCGGTCAAGTACGTGACCCGCAAGATCGACAACGATCCGCGCCTGTCGCTGCGCGGCACCTATGGCACTTACAACCAGGCTGACGGCGTGATCACCGCCAGCACCCCGGTGGGTGACGGCACCCTGCGCCTCGGCGGCTCGCTCGCCCGCCTCTCGCGCGGCGGTTTCGGTGACAACCTGACCACAGGCCGTGAAAACTACAACAAGGACATCTGGGCCGGCCGCGGCACGATCGAAGTGCATGGCGACGGCATCTTCGCGCGGATTTCGGGCGATTACACCCACGACAAGTCGAACGAGCGCGGTGGCCACCGCCTGATCCCCAGCCAGCTCACCGGCGCACCGGTGCTGAGCAATGTCTTTGACACCCGCGGCGGCCTCGTTTCGCCCAAGCAGGACGTCAAGGCCTGGGGCACCTCGCTGTTCCTGGAAGGCGAGCTGAACGACACGCTGACCGTCCGCTCGATCACCTCCTATCGCAAGGACGATTCAGCCTCGCCGATCGACTTCGACGCGCTGGCATCGACCGACGTTGACGTCCCCGGCATCTACAAGAACAGCCAGACCAGCCAGGAACTGCAGCTGCTGATCAATTCCGGGCGCTTCAACGGCCTGATCGGCGCCTATTACCTCAATGCCAAGGCGCTGACCCAGTTCGACGTGCGGCTGTTCACCACGCTGGCCGGCCTGACCGCCTTTACCAGCGCCGATATCGGCACCGATACGCTGGCCGGCTTTGCCGACTTTACCTATGATCTGACCGACCAGCTCAGCCTCTCGGTCGGCGGGCGCTATACCTGGGACGAACGTTCGGCAACGATCCTGCGCCAGAACTACCTGGGCGGCGGTTCGCCTGTGTTCGGCGGGGCCGGGGTCGCCTTTGGCGCGCCGGGCACCAACTTCAAGGGCAAGAGCACCTTCAAGAAGTTCACCCCGCGCGGCTCGATCAGCTTCAAGCCGGCCGAAGGCCACAACCTCTATGCCTCCTACTCGCAGGGCTTCAAGGGCGGCGGCTTCGACCCGCGCGGTGCCGGCGTCAACGCGCCTGACCTTGATGGCAATGGCGTGCGCTCGGATGCCGAAATCGCCGCCTTCCTGAGCTTCAAGCCCGAAAAGGTCGATAGCTACGAAGTCGGCTACAAGGGCTCGCTGCTCGATCGCAAGCTGTTCGTGGCGCTCGCCGCCTTCCGGATGGACTACACCGACGTGCAGATCCCGGGTTCGGTCGCCTGCACCGTTTCGGGCCTGCCCAGCTTCTGCGGCGTCGTTTCCAACGCCGGCAAGGCGCGGATGCAGGGCGTGGAGTTTGAAGCGCGGGCCAACCTGGGCGCGCTGACCCTGTCGGGCTCGCTCGGCTACATCGACGCCAAGTTCCAGAAGTACATCACCAACATCGCCAGCGTCCCGACCGATGTGGCGGCCTTCCGCAAGGTCCAGAACACCCCGGCCTGGACCGGCAACGCCCAGGCCAGCTACCGCGCCGAACTGGGCGAGGGATCGCTGACTGCAACGGCCGGTGTCTCGTTCAAGAGCACGACTTACCAGTTCGAAGTGCCCAACCCCTACCTCGATCAGGGCGCTTACCAGCTGGTCGATGCCTCGCTGATCTACACGGCGCCGGGCAAGAGCTGGACGCTGGGCGTCTATGGCAAGAACCTGTTCGACGTGAAGTACAAGACCTCGGGCTATAACTTCATGGCCGGCAACGCCACCACCGGTGTGCCGCTGACCAATCCGGTCACCGGGGCGCTGATCCCGGCGCTGGGCCGCGAAGGCACGCTGACCGCGTTCTACGGCAACCCGCGCCAGGTCTTCGTGACGGCAACGGTCAACTTCTGACCCGCGCCTGATAAGTTCCTCCCTGCCGCCCCTCGCACCACGCGGTGCGGGGGGCGTCTTTTTTAGCGAGGCCGACGCAGGATCACGTAGAGCGCGCCCGAACCGCCATGGCGCTGGTGCGCGGGGCGGACGGCGGCAATTCGGCTGGCGTGCGGCCCGGCGGCCAGCCAGTCG
>DKII01000147.1 GCA_002454125.1 Novosphingobium sp. UBA6722 | reverse complement strand
GCGTCGCCGGCTCCGCCCCGCGCAGCGGCGCGGCGCTGGCGGCCGAGATCGAGCGGCTCGGCTTTCCGGAGCCCGAAGCGCTGGCCACGCGGATCGAGGGCTGGCGCAGCGGCAAGCTGCGGGTGCTGCGCAGCGAGGCGGCGCGGGCGGCCTTCGATGCGGTCCAGCCGCGCCTGCTGGCGGCTTTTGCCGCCGCGCCTGAGCCGCTCCACGCGCTGCTGCGGTGGGAGCAATTGCTGACGGGCCTGCCCAGCGCGGTGAACCTGTTCCGCCTGCTGGAGGCACGGCCCGGCCTTGCCGATCTGGTCGCGCGGGTGCTGTGCATGGCCCCGCCGCTGGCCGATGCCCTGGCGCGGCGGGCCGACCTGCTCGACCCGCTGATCGACGCCAGCGCTTTCGACCTGCCCGGTTCGGTCGAGGTCTTGGCCGAGGTCATGGCGCGCGGCGAAGTGGGCGATGATTACGAGGCGCTGCTTGGCCGGGTCCGCCGCAAGGTGGGTGAGATCCGCTTTGCGCTGGGCGTCCAGCTTATCGAGGGCACCCGCGATCCGATGGAGATCGGCGCGGCGCTCTGCCGGGTGGCCGAGGCCGCGATCCGGGTCCTGACCGAAGCGGCCACTGCCGAATTTGAGCGGGTCCACGGCCAGGTCCCGGGCGGCGAGCTGCTGATTGTCGGCTATGGCCGGCTCGGCGGTGGGATCCTGACCCATGCTTCGGACCTTGACGTGGTCTTCCTGTTCACCGGCGATCATGCGGCGGAGAGCAATGGCGGGCGTCCGCTGGGGGCGACGCTCTATTTCAACCGCCTGGCCCAGCGCGTGATCGCGGCACTGTCGGTCCCCACCGCCGAGGGTGCGCTGTACGAGGTCGATACCCGGCTGCGGCCCTCCGGCGCACAGGGGCCGATCTCGGTCAGCCTCGAAGCCTTCGAGCGCTATCAGCGCGAGAATGCCTGGACCTGGGAACACATGGCCCTGGCCCGGGCGCGGGTGCTGCATGGGTCGGATACCGCGCGGACACAGCTTGATGGCATCATCCGCGGCGTGCTCGAAATGCCCCGCGATCCCGCCAAGCTGCGCGCCGATGTGTTGGAAATGCGTGCCACCATGGCCCAGCACAAGCCGGCCAAGGGGCCGCTGGATGTCAAGCTGGCGCGCGGCGGGCTGGTCGATGCGGAGTTCATCACGCACTTCCTGCAACTGCGCGATCACGCAGGCCTGGACCCCTCGATCCAGGCGGCTCTGGCCGGGCTGGTGGCGGCAGACAAGCTTGATCCGGCAATCCGCCCGGCGCACCGCACGCTCGCCCGTTTCCTGATTGCCTCGCGGCTGCTGGCGCCCGATGGCGCAGAGCCGGACCCCGGCGCAAGGGCCGTACTTGCCAGCGCCTGCGAATGCGACGATTGGCCGTGTCTGACCGCAAAACTGACCGAATCGCGCCGCACCGTGGCTGATGCCTGGACGGCGACCTTTGGTGAAACGCTGGAGATCGAATGATGACCATTGCCCCCGGTGACAGCCTGCCCGACGTGGCCCTGACCCGCCCCGATGGCAGCCCCGTCCGCCCGGCCGACTTTGCCGGACAGAAGCTGGTGCTGTTCTTCTATCCCAAGGATGACACGCCGGGCTGCACCACGGAGAACCTCGATTTTTCGGCGCTCTCGGCCGATTTCGCCAAGGCCGGGACGGCGCTGCTGGGGATCAGCAAGGACCCGCCGAAAAAGCATGAGAAGTTCATCGCCAAGCATGGCCTGACCGCGCCGCTGGCAAGCGATCCCGAAGAGGGCGGCCTTTCCGACGCGCTGGGCTTCTGGACCGAAAAGTCGATGTATGGGCGCTCCTACATGGGCATGGTCCGCTCGACCGTGCTGGTCGGCGCCGATGGCAAGGTGGCGCAGGTCTGGAGCCCGGTTAAGGTCAAGGGTCACGCCGCCGAAGTGCTGGAAGCCGCGAAAGCGCTCTGAACCTCGCCAGTGACTTCCGTTTCGTCCGCGATCCGCGCGGCCCTGCTGACCGCAGCGCCGCATGACAAGGCCTTCGCCGCCCGCGCCGTAGCGCGCGACTGGGCGGCGGGCCGGCTGGCTTTCGTCTTTGACTGCGCCATGCCCGATCGCCCGGCACGGCCGGTCCATCCGGAACTGCTGCCACCCAGCCAGATGCCCAAGCGCAACAAGGCCGGGTCCGAGCGGGGGCGGATCGCACTGTGGCATTCGCTCGCCCATATCGAATTCGTCGCGATTGACCTGGCGCTCGACATGGCCGGGCGGTTCGGCGCGGAGATGGGACCGGAATTCGTATCCGATTTCCTGTCGGTCGCGGCGGACGAGGCGATGCATTTTGCCCTGCTCGCGCGGCGGCTGCGGAGCCTGGGATCGCATTATGGCGCGCTGCCGGCCCACGACGGGCTGTGGGACGCCGCCTTTGAGACCCGCCACGATGTCGCTGCGCGGCTCGCCGTCGTGCCGATGGTGCTTGAGGCGCGCGGGCTTGATGTGACCCCTGCCACGCTCACGCGGATTCGCAGCCTGGGCGATGAAACCGGCGCGCGGATTCTCGAACGAATCCTTGACGATGAAATCGCCCACGTCCGGTTCGGCACAAAACATTTCACCGCAGTGTGCGAATCCCGCGGCGATTCCGCGGAAATCCTATGGAAATCCTTGGTCGCGACTCATTTTCGGGGGTCCGTTAAGCCGCCGTTCAACGACTCAGCGCGTCTCGCTGCCGGTTTATCGCGCTCTTTCTACGCAGGGGTTGCGACATTGCCGTGACGCGGCTTTAACCAAGGCAACGAGACGGCGGGGGGTCCGACCATCTCAAAATAATCGGGTTGCGGGCCTTTGTGGCAGGCAATGCAAACAGGGTCCGGGTGGACCGATCGGCAACGATTGGCCCGCTAAACTGCAAGGTTTTTAAGTGGTCGCTTTTTCGATTTTTGCCAAGGTTCGCAGCATGATCGGCACCGTTGCCGCGCTTGCCAGCCTTGGTCTTGCCACTCCCGCCTTGGCCAACTCCAGCGCGACGGCGGCTGATATCGCTGCGCCGCTGCGCGAAGCCCAGGCTGCCAAGTCGGGCGTTCGCGGCGGTGATGAGGAATTCCGCCGCCTCTTTGCATCGTGGAACGGCACAAGTGTCGCTTCGGTTCCCTCGCGCCCCCGCACTGTTTCGATTCCTTCGCGGATGCCGCTTGAAGGTGCCGCGCTGACCAGCGGTTTCGGCATGCGCACCCACCCGGTGCTCGGCGGTCGTCGCGGCCACAAGGGCATCGACCTGTCGAGCCCGATTGGCACGCCGATCTATGCGACTGCCGATGCTGTGGTGACCCGCGCTGACTGGTTCTCGAGCTACGGCCTGTTCATTTCGCTCGATCACGGCGCCTCGCTCGAAACCCGCTATGGCCACCTTTCGCGCCTCAACGTCGCCGAAGGCCAGGTCGTCAAGAAGGGTGACCTGATTGGCTATGTCGGGTCGACCGGCCGCTCGACCGGCCCGCACCTGCACTATGAAGTCCGCATCGCCGGCACCGCCGTCAACCCGATCCCCTACATGCAGGGCGATGCCTGGACCGGCACCCTTGCCGCCAAGGACGATGACGGCGAAACGGCCAAGGGCGGCAGCAAGTAAGCAGCCACCGCAAGGTCAAGGAAAGCAGGGCGACGGGCAACCGCCGCCCTTTTTCTTTGCCCAAAGCTGCCGCAGCGTCCTTTTGCCCTTGCCGGGTTTAATCGACCGGTTAAAAGTCGCTCCCGGATGGTAACCGCCACCACTGGAGAGTGATTCCCGATGCACCCGTCGATCCACGCCAAGACCAATCCCGACCGCCCCGCGATCATCATGGCCGGCAGCGGCGAGACGGTCACCTTTGCCGAACTTGACCGCCGGTCCAACCAGGTAGCCCAGCTGCTGCGCAGCCGCGGCATCAAGATCGGCGATACTGTCGCCATCTGCATGGAAAACCACCCGTGGTTCTTCTGCCTGACCTGGGGCTTCCAGCGCTCGGGCGTGCACTATGTCGGCATTTCCAGCCGCCTCACGCCGCCCGAGATTGCCTATATCCTGGAAGACAGCGGCGCAAAGATCCTGTTCGGCTCGGCCTATCTGGCCCCGACGCTGGATGAAGTGGCCAAGCTGGCACCGGTCGAACAGCTGCGTTTCGACACGCCCGGGCCGATGTCGGCCGAGGATGCCCTCGCCGCCATGCCCGACACCCCGATCGCCGACGAGCGCGCCGGGGTCGACATGCTCTATTCCTCCGGCACGACCGGCCGCCCCAAGGGGGTGAAGATCCCGCTGCCCGAAGACCCGGCAATCGATCAGGCCAATTCGCTGGTCGGGCTGGTGTTGATGGCCTTCGGGATCAAGCCCGACGCGGTCTATTTGACCCCCGCTCCGCTCTATCACGCCGCGCCGCTGCGCTGGTCGATGACCGTGCAGAAGATCGGCGGCACCGTGGTGGTGATGGAAAAGTTCGATCCCGAAGCCGCGCTGGCCGCGATCGAGAAGTACAAGATCACCGACAGCCAGTTCGTGCCGACGCATTTCGTGCGCATGCTCAAGCTGCCCGAGGATGTCCGCAAGAAGTACGACACCTCGACCATGAAGTGCGCGATCCACGCCGCCGCGCCGTGCCCGGTGCCGGTCAAACAGGCGATGATCGAGTGGTGGGGCCCGGTGATCTACGAATATTACGCCGGGACCGAGGGCAACGGCTTTACCTTCGTCACCAGCCAGGAATGGCTGACCAAGCCCGGCACGGTCGGCAAGGCGCTGACCGGCATAATCCGCGTCTGCAACGAGGACGGCGACGAAGTGCCGCGCGGCACCGAAGGCCAGATCTTCTTCGAGCCGACCGAAGGCATGGTCCCGTTCGAGTATCACAACGATCCCGCCAAGACCGCCGATGCCCGCAACAAGCACGGCTGGTCGAGCCTCGGCGATGTCGGCTACCAGGATGAGGACGGCTACCTGTTCCTGACCGACCGCAAGAGCTTCATGATCATCTCGGGCGGGGTCAACATCTACCCGCAGGAGATCGAGAACCTGCTGGTCACCCATCCCAAGGTGGCCGACGCCGCCGTGATCGGCGCGCCCGATCCGGAGATGGGCGAAAAGGTGGTGGCAGTGATCCAGCCGCTCGACATGAGCCAGGCCGGCGAAGCGCTGGCCGACGAGATCCGCGAGTACCTCTCCGGCCAGCTCAGCCGGGTGAAGATGCCGCGCCAGATCGACTTCCGCGAACAGCTCCCGCGCGAGCTGACCGGCAAGCTCTACAAGCGGCTGCTGCGCGATGAATACAAGGCGGCCTACGAAGCCGCCCAGGCGGGGGCCTGACATGACCGGGCCGGTCGCCAGCCCCGCCGACGCCATCGCCGTCATCGATCCCAATTCCTATGCGGATTGGGACACGGCGCTCGACGTGTTCGACCGCCTGCGCAGCGAAACGCCGGTGGTGCGGATCGAAAGCCCTGACGGCGATTTCGATCCGTTCTGGCTGCTGACCCGCTATGACGACGCGATGCGGGTGTCGAAGGACAATGCCCGCTTCCTCAACGCGCCGCGCGCCACGGTCTTCACCAACAAGACCGGGGAGGCCTTTGCCCGCCAGATCACGGCCGCGCAGGGCGAGGAGAGCCCCAACCTGGTCCAGTCGCTGGTCCAGCTCGATGCGCCCAAGCACACCAAGCTGCGGCGGCTGACCCAGGACTGGTTCATGCCCAAGAACCTGCGCACGATCGAGGCGCAGGTCCGCGAACTGGCCGCCAAGACCGTCGACCGGCTCATCGCCGCCGGGCCGGAATGCGATTTCGTGCCGCTGGTGGCCGCGCCCTATCCGCTCCATGTCGTCATGCAGATCCTGGGCGTGCCCGAGGAGGACGAGCCGCGAATGCTGTTCCTGACCCAGCAGATGTTCGGCGGGCAGGACGAGGATCTCAACAAGAGCGGCCTGGCCAACCTGACGCCCGAACAGATCCTGCAAATTGTCAGCGGCGCGGTAAAGGATTTCGAAGCCTATTTCGAAGGCCTGGCCGCCCAGCGCCGCGCCAATCCGACCAGCGACGTCGCGACGATCCTGGCCAATGCCATGATCGATGGCGAGCCGATCTCGGCCCGCGACCGGGCCGGCTATTACATCATCGTCGCCGCCGCCGGTCACGATACGACCAGCGCCTCTACCGCTGGGGCCATGCTCGCGCTGGCCCGTGATCCCGAGCAGTTCGCCAAGGCCAAGGCCGACCGCAGCCTGGTGCCCGGCATTGTCGAGGAAGCGATCCGCTGGACCAGCCCGGTCCAGCACTTCATGCGCACCGCGACCGAGGACACCCAGTTTGGCGATGTCACGATCAAGGCCGGTGACTGGCTGATGATCAACTATGTTGCCGCCAATCACGACCCGGCGCAGTTCCCCGATCCGCGCCGGTTCGACGCCACCCGCGACCAGACCCGCCACCTCGCCTTTGGCGCGGGGGCGCATCAATGCCTGGGGCTTCACCTCGCGCGGCTGGAAATGCGGCTGTTGTTCGAGGCGCTGCTTGACCGGATCGATACGGTCGAACTTGCTGGAGAACCGCGCCGCGCCAAGAGCACCTTTGTCGGCGGACTTAAGACCCTGCCGCTGCGCTTTACGGCTTCCTAAGCAAAGAAAACCCCTGCCGCCCGGGAGGGTGGCGGCAGGGGCAGGTTGCAGGCGCGGACAGGGGGTCAGAGTGGCGCCTGCAACGCGGGAGGCTTTGCTTATTCGCTCGGCTGGACAGTGCCGCCACGCTTCGCGCCACCGAATGCCTTCTTTTCAGAGCCAGCTTTCGCCGGGGCAGTCTGGGCAGCGGCAGGCTGGGTTGCGGCCGCCTTGTCGGCCAGCGCTTCCTGGCGCAGCGCACCTTCGCCCATCGCCGAGACCAGGGTCGAGCCGCTGGCGCTGAAGTTGCCGGCGGGGACCGTGGCAAGGCCGTCCTTGGTCTGGACCACCACGGCGCGGACATGGCCGGCCTGGTCGGTCACCAGCTGACGGACACGGCCGATCCGGTCACCATCGCCATCGAGCACCGGCATCTTCGGCGCGACAGCAAAGCTGCCCGAGCCGCTGGCTGCCGCGCTGCCAGCCGCAACGAGCTGCCCCGGCGCCGACATCAGCCCGCCCATGGCCGAGCCCGAGCCATTGCCAGAACCGCTGGCCGATCCGGCAGTCGAGCCCGTGCCGTTTGTCATCCCGCTGGCCGCGCCATTGGCCTGACCGGCCGCGCTTGAGGCAAGCGAACCGGTCGCGCTGCGGGTCTTCTCAACCGTGCCGCGCACCTGTCCGGTGGCCTGCCCGGCCACGCCGCGGACCGCATCGGTGCCAAGCAGCTGAGCCGAAGCCGAACCCTGGCCCGAACCTGCAGCCGACCCGCTGGCGGTGCCACCAATCGGGGCAATCGGGCTTTCAAGCAGCGAGGCGCCATTGGCATTGGCCGCAGCATTGGCGTTGCGATTGGCTTCGACCTTGCCGGCCTTGCGGTCGACCTTCTGGCTGCCGCTAGTCGAGGCAGTAGCATCGGCGGCGCCGCGCGTGGTCGAACGGATCGTCTCGGTGGTGGTGCCGATCGTCGAGTTGAGCGTGCCGCCGATGCTACCGCCCAGGCCGCCACCCAAGCCGCCGCCCAGGATCTGGCCGTGAGCCGAAGTTGCGGTAAGCGCCAAGGCGGCCGCGGAGATAAGAAGCTTGTGCATGGTATCTATCCTTTCCTGGCAATGCCGGATGGTGTGAAAAACCATCTGCATGATCAGGAAACGGATCGCCCCGCCGGTTTAATTCAGGCTACGCGAATTTTTTTTCAGCGGGCCGGGCGGCAGGTGCCACACAGCAGGCCACGGCCAAAGAGCTTGTCCGGCCCGCGCGGGCCAAGATCGCGTGCTTCGCCGTCGAGCCTGGGCTGCCAGCTACCGCCAGCATCAAGCGCAGCGGCAACGCGCGCAGCCACCAGCGGTGCGGCAAACGAAGTGCCGCGCACCTTCACGCGCGCACCTGCTGCATTGGCAGCATACAGGTCCGCGCCGGGTGCCGCGTAATCAAGATGCAGCGCACGGCCGGCTTCGATCAGCGGGCGGTCGCGGCGGTCTACCCCTGTCACGGCAAGCACGCCGGGATAGGAAGCGGGATAGGCGGGCGGCGCGGCGGGACCATCGTTACCGACTGCCGCGACGACAATCACGCCGCGCTTCTGAGCGGCGGCAATGGCGCGGGCAAGCACCGGATTGCTCGGGCCAACCAAGCTGATCGTCACAACCTTCGCTCCGCCCTGCGCCAGCCAACCAAGCGCCTGGGCGATCGCCAGGGCATTGCCGCCGGCCGGATCGGCCCCATAGACATCGGCCACCCGGACTGAGCGCACACCGGCTCCGGCCAACAGCGAGACGACAGCACTGCCGTGATTGCTCGCGCGCGGGGCGCCTTTGGCAAAACCGCGCTGGCCGGCAGCGCCGGAGCCCGCACCACCGTCGATCACGCCAACGGGAGTTGAAATGAGGGCAGCGCTGGCTGGCCGCCCCGCATTGGCCGATCCGCTCGCTCCGCGCCCGGCCTCGAGATGCAGGTTGTCTGCGCTGACAGTCACACCGGGAAGCAGTTCCTCCAGCCGCGCCTGCGCCTTCGCCAGCGATAGACCGGCGGGAACGGCCAGCCGCACGACAGTCAGGTCCAACCCTTCAATCTGCTCGCGCGTGATCACCGTGAAGCCTGCGGCCCGCGCCCGGTCAAGCGCGGCTTCATCGGCGTCCATCACCAAAAGTTCGCCGCGCCGGGCGAGCTCGCCAAAGCGGTCACGCTCGATCGTGTCGCGATTTGCCCGCAGCAGGCGGTCAAGTGTCCGTGCGCGCAGTTCCAGCAACTCGGCAGCGCGAGCGCGGACAGTTTCGTCGAGCGTAGCCAGCAGGCCATCGACCGGTGCGGTGACTTCGCCCAGGCGCGGCACGGGCAGCGCAGGCACGGCCAGTTGTGCCAGGCCCGGCCCGGCAAGGCCGCCAATCAGGGCGATCATCAACAGCAGTCTGCGGTGCATGGGTGCGTCTTTCAGCAGGAATTTGCATTAATCATGGATGAAACGGATAGTCCCGCTCGTTTCATCCACGAAAGGCACTGAATCTGTCCGACGCGTTCGAGCATGACCTGCTGGCCCTTGTCCCCCGGTTGCGACGCTTCGCCGCCGGGCTGGCCGGCAATGCCGCCGACGGGGACGACCTGTGCCAGAACTCGATCGAACGCGCGCTGGCCAATCGCGACAAGTGGCAGGCCGGCACGCGGCTCGATAGCTGGATGTATCGGATCATGCGCAACCTATGGATCGATGAAGCCCGTTCCCGCCAACGCCGCGGCCAGACCTTTGTCGAAGAAGATGCCGGCATGGGCATCGGCGCCGACGGCGGGCAGGAAGCCATGGTCGAGCTTGGCAATGTCGACCGCGCCATGGCGAAATTGCCCGCCGAACAGCGCGAGGCCGTGCTGCTGGTGATGGTTGAGGGCTATGGCTACCGCGAGGCGGCAGAGATTGTCGGCTGCCCGGTCGGTACACTCAATTCCCGCCTGGTCCGTGGCCGCGATGCGCTGCTGGCCGAGCTTGGAGGACTGCAATGACCGTCTCGCGCGAAGAACTCGCCGCCTTTGCCGATGGCCAGCTTGACCCGGCCCGCGCGGCTGAAGTGGCGGCCGCAATTCAGGCTGACCCGGCGCTTGCCCGGCAGGTCGAGGCGCACCGCGCACTGAAAGGCCTGCTGACCGCGCATTACGATCCGATCGCGGCCGAGCCGGTGCCAGACCGGTTTGCCGCCCTGCTGAGCGCAAGCCGCACCGACGAGCCAGCGGCGGCGCAGGTAATCGACTTTGCGGCAGCGCAGGCTTCGCGCGCTTCGCGCCGGATCCCGCGTTGGGGTTGGGTGGTCGGTCCGGCACTGGCCGCCTCGCTGGCGCTGCTGCTTATCAACACGCCAACGCCCGGGACCGGCGGCAACTATGCCGACGCGCAGCTGGCTTCGGCGCTGGATACGCGGCTCACCGCCGATCCCGCCAAACCGGGCGAGCCGCAGATCCTGCTGAGCTTCGCGCGCAACGGCGGGGAATTGTGCCGCGCCTATGCTGCTCCGGCCGGCTCGGGGATTGCCTGCCGCGATGGCCAGGGCTGGCGGATCGAGCGCAAGGGACCGGGGATCGATCCCGCCGCCAGTGACTATCGCCAGGCCGGCAGCCCGCTCGAAGAGCTGATGGGCGCGGCGCAGGACATGGCAAGCGAAGGCGCGCTCGACCCCGCGCAGGAAGCCGCCGCTCGCCAGCGCGGCTGGCGCTGAGCCAAGCTACTTTGCAGAAAGCAAGAAGGGGACCGGATCGCTCCGGTCCCCTTCCCTGCGTGACGATTGTGAGCGGGCTTATTCGCCGACGTAAACGCGGCCTTCGCGATAGCCCTGCTTGGCCATGGTCTTGGCGTAGTGCTTGCGCTCCTTGGCCAGCTCGGTGCCATATTCTTCCCAGGCGTCGCGGCGGTCCTCGATATCGTCGGCGCCGCGCAGGTCGTTAGAAAGCTCCTTCTGCGCCTCGGTCACGTTGATGCGATAATCGTACCAGGGGCTGTTATAGATCCCGGCAATCGGCGCCTGGTAAATCCGGCGCTCTTCCTCGCGGGCATAAGCCTCTTCGTAAAGCATCGGCAGCGCGGCCTGGGCGGTCGTCGCAGCGGCCACCAGGGCCAGCACAGCGGTGCGGAACATCGGCTTGGTCATCGTTCGTTTCCTCTGTTTTCAGACAGGCGAAGTGCGATCTGTCAGCAAGGAAACGAACGGCCCGCGCGATTTCATCCAAACCGCTGGCAGAATTTTTCAGGCCGCGAGCGGCAAGGCCTCGTCGGCCGGCTCGGGAGCCACGGCGGTGCGGTTACCCCAGTCGGCGGGGATGCCGGGGATGCTGGCAAGCCAGCTGATCCAGTCGAAGCGGGTGTCTGTCTGGTCCATGAGCGCAAGGTCTCATGGCCGTGTTGCAGCTTCGTGACGGGCGCAGCGGCCTAGCGCGAGATGCGGGCGAACAGGGCGTCGAGGCTGCCGGCCATCCAACCTGCATCGATCCCGGCATAGGGGATCGACAGCGTATCGCCGGGCGCAACCTTGAAGGCGCTGCGATCGATCGCCTGGATCGCCAGCTTGGCCTGGCCATCGCCCAGTTGCAGCGTCAAGGCGGCGACACGGTTGCCGTGAACCTTGAGCACGAAGCGCTTGACCGCGCTGGTCGCGCCTTCCTCGGTCAGTTCGAACTCGTCGCGGTCTTCCAGTACGCCATGCGCCAAGGCGACCAGCCCGGCCAGCACCGGGGCTTCGGTCCGTTCCCAGACCAGCCGGTCGTGAAGGGTCTTGTCGACGGCTTGGGAGAGGCGGTCGCATTGCTGCGCGAAACGGGCCTGGGGCACGGCATTCCTTTGGTCAGGCGAAGGAAAAGGGCCGGTCGCCGGGCGGCACTGCCCTGTTAGGACCAAGGTATGAAGGATTTGCGCAGGCCCGGGTTCAATCGACCCTGCGCCATTCGCCGGGCGCCAGTCCATCCAGCGACCAGTCACCGATCGCCCAGCGCACCAGCCGCAGCGTAGGGAGGCCGACCGCCGCGGTCATCCGCCGAACCTGGCGGTTGCGGCCTTCGCTGATCGTCAGGCGCAGCCACGCGTCCGGCACGGTCTTGCGGAAGCGCACCGGCGGATCGCGCGGCCAGAGCTGCGGCGCCTCGATCGCCTCGGCCTCAGCCGGACTGGTCATGCCATCGTTGAGCCGCACGCCTTTGCGCAGCGCTGCCAGCGCCTCCGCGCCAATCGTCCCTTCCACTTGCACCAGGTAGGTCTTGGGCAACTTGAACCGGGGATCGGCAATCCGCGCCTGCAGCCGGCCATCGTCGGTCAGCAGCAGCAGGCCCTCGCTATCCCGGTCGAGCCGGCCCGCGGGGTAGACGCCGGGCACGTCGATATAGTCCGACAGCGTCGCCCGCGGCGAACCCGCTGTCCCGGCATCGGTGAACTGCGAAAGCACGTTCATCGGCTTGTTAAAGGCGATCAGCGTCATCGCCGGCTGGCTTAGATCGCCCTTGGTCGAAGCGAAAGGGCGATTGGCAGGATCGCGGGTGGCGGCTAGCCTTAATCCCGGCTTCACTGGAACGGAGCGATGCTCCACCAGACCGCGTCGCGCAAAGGGGACTGAACCGACATGACCAAGCTTTCCGCCGGCCTGATGGCCGCAACGCTCGCGCTGTTTGCCTCGACCGGGCTCTCTGCCCAGACCGCCGCGCCGCCTGCCGCCAATGCCGAGAGCGAGGATGCGCGCCTCACCCGGTTCCTCGACACCGAATTCGCCGAATATGTGAAGACCCAGCCGCAGCTCGCCACCCGGCTTGGCAGCAAGGACGGCGGCGACAAGTGGAACGACATCAGCGACAAGGCCGCCGATGCCCAGGTCGCCTGGCGCAAGGCCAGCGCCGCGCGGATGAAGGCGCAGTTCGACCGGGCCAAGCTTTCCCCCGAAGGCCAGGTCAACTTTGATATCTGGGCGCTGGAGGCGGAGCGCGCCGCGCTCTCCAACCAGAACCGCATCTACCGCCCGCCGTTCTATTCGCGGCTCTATTCGGCGCACAGCCAGCTGCCGGACTTCCTGATCAACACCCACTCTGTGGCTGACGTTACCGACCTCAAGAACTACATCGCCCGGCTGAACGGCATGCCGGCCGTGCTCGACCTAGCGTTAGCCCGCACCAAGGCGAGCGAAAAGGCCGGGATCCGCCCGCCCAAGTTCCAGATCGAAACGATCATCTCGAGCAGCGAAAAGCTGACCAGCGGCGCGCCCTTTGGCGCTGGTCCCGACGCCGCGCTGTGGGCCGATGTAAAGGCCAAGACCGCCGCGCTGGTTGCCAATGGCAAGCTGCCCCAGGCCGAGGCTGACGCCCTGCTGGCCCAGGCCCGCACCGCGATCCTGAACCTGAAGCCCGCCTATGGCCGGATCATCGCCTGGGCCAAGGCCAGCCTGCCGACCGCCCCCAGCGGCAAGGTCGGCGCGCTGACCCTGCCGGGCGGCCTGGCCTATTACGCCAACGAGCTGAAGCTGGTCACCACCACCGACCTGACGGCGGACCAGATTCATCAGATCGGCCTCAAGGAAGTCGCCCGGATCGAGGCAGAGCAGGATGCCCTGGCCCGCCAGGCCGGCTTCAAGGACCGCGAGGCCTTCTACCAGGAGCGCAAGCGACTTTACCCGCCGCAGCCCTTCACCGATGAGACCCGCGCCGAATACCTCAAGACCGCGAACGAGTTCGTCGCCAAGACCCGTACCCTGCTGCCCGGCTATTTCGGCATGCTCCCGGCCTACGGGATCGAGGTGGTGCGCGAACCTTCGTTCTCCGAAGTGCCCGGCGGCGCGGCCCATGCCAGTCAGCCCAGCCCCGATGGCAAGCGCCCGGCACGGACCTATGTCCACCTGGTCGGCACGCGCCCCGATCCGGCCGCGATGTACACGCTGATGTGCCACGAGGCGGTGCCCGGCCATAACACCCAGGGCGATATCCAGGTGCGCCAGCAGGGCGGGCCGAAGTTCCGCTCGGTCACCGGCTATGTCGCGTTCGGCGAAGGCTGGGGCCTCTATGCCGAGGCGGTCTGCAAGGAAATGGGCGCCTTCCCGGATATCGCGGCCGACTTCTTCCGGCTGGATGCCGAACTGTTCCGTGCCGCGCGGCTGGTGGTCGATACCGGGCTCCACGCCAAGGGCTGGACCGAGGACCAGGCGGTTACCTACATGAACACCACCGGCCGCCAGCCGATCGAGCGCTCGCGCTCCGAAGTGCGCCGCTACCTGACCCTGCCGGGCCAGGCGACCGGCTACAAGATCGGCATGCTCAAGATCATGGAACTGCGCGCCCGGGCCGAGGCCAAGCTGGGCGCGAAGTTCGACGTGAAGGGCTTCCACGACCTGCTGATCGCCTCGGGTTCGCAGCCGCTGTCGATCCTGGAACGGCGGGTGGATGAATGGATCGCGAAGGCGGCGGGGTGAACCACAGGCCCCCCGCCCCATGACCCAGGTCGATACCCGCACGTCCAGCCAGTTCGAGTACATCGACGGGCAGCTCCGCCCGTCGCAGGCCGCGCTGTTCGAGCACTACGCGGCGGAGAACGCCCGCGCCGTCAGTATCGGCGCGCCCGAACTGGACCTGGCCTATGGCCCGCACCCGCGCCAGACGCTGGACCTGTTCCGCACGGCCCAGCCGCGGCGCGGGGTCGTGGCCTATCTCCACGCCGGCTACTGGCAATCGCGCGACAAGAGCGGCTTCCGCTTCCTCGCCCCGCCGCTGGCGGCCGACGGCTTTGACGTGGCGCTGATCAACTATCCGCTCAGCCCCGAGCTGGACGTGATGGCGATCGTCACCGCCGCTGCCGCCGCGCTGCCGGTGCTGGCCGAACTGACCGACCAGGCCCCGCTGCTGCTGGTCGGCCACTCGGCCGGCGCGCAGATCGCGGTCGAACTGGCCATGGCAGCGCAGGGCCAGGCCAGCCCGATAGCCGGGATCCTGTCGATCAGCGGCGTGTTCGATCTGGAGCCGCTGCTGGACACCTCGGTCAACGCCAAGCTGGGCCTCGATCCCGCCAGCGCCCGCGCCGCCTCGCCAATCCACCGCGTCCGCCCCGGCGCCCCGCACACCCTGTTCGCCGTCGGCGCGCTGGAGACGCGGGCCTTCCAGGACCAGACCGCGCGGATGGCGCAGGCCTGGGCCGATGCCGGCAATGCGGCGAGCGAGCTGACCGTGCCGGACGCCGATCACTTCTCGATCCTGACCGAGCTGTGCCGGGAGGATGGGGCGCTGCGGAGGGCGGTGGGGGAGATTGGCGGGGCTTGCTGCCAAAACGGCCAATAGCGCGGCGACTGAATGCCTCGAGAGAATAAGCACCGGCAGTGGCAATACTTTTTTACGGGCACTCTCTTTTAATCGTTTAGCCTGGCGATTATATTGTGGTCAGGCAGCGGGCCGATTCAGGCGCGCTTCCCAAAGCTTGTTTTGACTTTCTTCGCCGAGATCGGTGCCCGCGTTGCCAAGTTGGCGGGCGGCTTCGTACTCGGCTCCATGGCGAAAGCCTGGCTCCGCATGTCGGTGGCTCAGGCCTCGTTCTGGGAAAGGAGAAAGTTAGTGTTCTGTGCCACTGATTACCCACACGGGACATCGGACAAGTTGCGGGAGGCTGGCGACCGGGGGCGCAACCCGTGGGCGAGCAATGCGACCGCCCGGCCCGACCATTTGCGCGGCGCGCGGAGGGCAGGCGTTCACGTTTTGTTCTATTGCCTTCGCGTGGTGGTGACTTATATTGTCATGGGGGAGCATGACTCAGACCTGCATGGTTTGTGGTCATTCTTCGCCGAGATCGGTGCCCGCGTTGCCAAGTTGGCGGGCGGCTTCGTACTCGGCTCCATGGCGAAAGCCTGGCTCCGCATGTCGGTGGCTCAGGCCTCGTAATCTCCGCCGGCAAGGTGGTTCTAATGGGAGCCGGCGGTAGCTAATGAATGCTTTTAGAAAAGCTACCTCAGTAGTCCAACTACGTGAAGCTTGGCGCAGCAAATCAAAGAAGCTGCGTGCTTCTTGTTTTGGCGTGGACCGCATAAGCGCATCAACTTTTGAGGAAAAGCTGGAGCGCAACATCCGTGCGCTTCATCGCGACCTGATCGATGTTGAGCAGCCTTACAAGAGCTCTGGCCTTCTCGCGATCGCAAAGCGGAAGCCGAATTCGACCAAATATCGGATCATCTGCGTTCCAACTTTATCTGATCGGCTAGTCCAGTTTTCCATCTTGCAGGAATTGAAACCCAAGCTTCAAGCGATGGGGATCGATAACAGTGTCTCCTACGGCATTGCCGAAGGGCGAGACAAGAGTGTCATCGGCGCAAGGGTCTTCGCCTGTTCCGCACGCTCAAAGCACCCTTGGGTGTATAAGACGGACATCCAACAATTCTTTGACAATTTGGAACGCGACAGGCTCCGTGAAGCCTTGTCGCGAGTGGTGAAACAGCCAACTTTATTGCCGCTAATCGAGAAGTTCATCGACACCGAAATTACGGATGGCTTTGATAAGCGCTGGAGGCAAATTGCTGTCGAGAACGGTATCGTGTGGGGTAAAGGCGTTCGGCAAGGAATGCCGCTTTCCCCGCTCCTTGCAGGTGCATATCTGCGTGATTTTGACCGGCAGTTAGCAAAGTCAGGAGTGCCGGTTGCAAGGTACGTTGACGACATAGTCGCTTTTTTCGACACCGAAGCAGAAGCGAAGGGCTTTCATGCGCGCATTTCCGATGCGTTAGCGGCGATTGGCTTGAACATAGGAGAACCGAACGTGAGCGGTTCCAAAACGACAATTACAGCCCCGTCCCAGCCCGCGGAGTTCCTTGGCATGGAGATCGCTTACAAGCCGGGAGGCGGTTATCGGTTACAGGTCTCTAAGACTTGCATAGCGGACGCAGCCCAAAAGCTGCGAGATGCAGGTCAAATTGACTATCTGCTCGAGAAACGGATCTCGCTTACCAGCATGGGACGATACTTCGAGTCGGTCATTCAGGGCTACCTCAATGCCTATGATGCCGCGAACAATCGTGATGATTTGAGGATAGCGATAACTACCGCTGCGGACACGGCGCAAGCGAATGTATTAAAAGACCTTTTCGGAAAAAAGAAACTGCAATCACTTAACGATAAGCAGCTTCGTTTTGTCGGCATAAACGGTCGCCAGCTGCTCAGCTGAGCAAGCAGCTTGCCCTGGTGGCTATCGGGCTTGATCCTCTCCCTACCCCGGCAACCCACCCGTCTGCCGCAGCGCCTCCCCCAGCGCCAAGGCCACCGAGGTCGCAAGGTTAAGCGAGCGGACCTCCGCCCGCATCGGCAGGCGCACCCGCGCATCGGCGGCGGCGAGGACTTCGGCGGTGACCCCGGCGCTTTCCTTGCCGAACAGCAGGACGTCATCGGCGCGGTAGGGGAAGGCATAGGCGCTCTGGTCGGTCTTGGTGGTGAAGAGGACCAGGCGGCTCTGCCCCAGCGTCGCGCGGAAGGCCTCGAACCCGGCGTGGCGCGTGACGGAAACGTGATCGATATAGTCCATTGCCGCGCGGCGCACCCGGCGGTCATCCCAGGTGAAGCCCAGCGGCTCGATCAGGTCAACGCTCGCGCCCAGACAGGCGCAGAGCCGCATCACCGCGCCGACGTTGCCGGCAATTTCGGGTTCGAACAGGGCAATCCGCATCGCGGCTGACTGGCAAGGCTGAGGCCGAAGCGCAAGGGCGCGCAAAAGCGTTTTCCTACACGCGCCAATGCCGTCACACTCCGGCCGGCTCTTTCTAATCGTCGGTTCTTGTCCATGCCTGCGCGGCGGCGGGGCGGCGGCTTTTGTGCGCTGCTGCCTATACCGCTGTGCGGACGTGTTTTATCAACTAACTCGGGAAAATCGTTTGAAATCAGTGGGGCGAAAATTCAGCCCAGCAGCCGTTTGGCCATCGCGCGCACTTCATCGCCCAGATCCTCGCGCTCCAGTGCCAAGGCCAGCGTCGCCTCAAGGAAGCCGATCTTGCTGCCGCAGTCGAACCGGCGGCCAGCGAAGGTGACGGCGTGGAACGGCTGCTGGCCGATCATCCGGGCCATGGCATCGGTCAGCTGGATTTCGCCGCCAGCTCCGGCCTCCTGCCCTTCAAGCACGCGCATCACTTCGGGCTGGAGGATGTAGCGGCCCGAGATGATCAGGTTGCTGGGGGCATCCTCACGCTTCGGCTTTTCGACCAGGCCGGTCACTTCGGTCACCTGCGGGCTGATCTTCGCCCCCGGCGCGATGACGCCGTAGGACGAGACTTCCTCTTCCGGCACTTCGAGCACCGAGATCAGGTTGCCGCCGTGCTCGTTATAGGCCTCGACCATCTGCTTCATGCAGCCGGTGGAGCCCGGGTTGGCGATCATCAGTTCGTCCGGCAGGAAGATCGCGAAGGGCTCGTCCCCCACGATCGCCCGGGCGCACCAGATCGCGTGACCGAGGCCCTGCGGCACCTGCTGGCGCACGGTGACGAGGTTGCCCGGCTGGATCCGGGTCGGCTCGAGCACCGCGAGCGACTTGTGCCGATCGGACATGGTCGTTTCCAGCTCGAACGCCATGTCGAAATGTTCGACGATCGCGGTCTTGCCGCGGCCGGTCACGAAGATCAGTTGTTCGATCCCCGCCTCGCGCGCCTCGTCGACCGCATACTGGATCAGCGGGCGATCGATGATCGGCAGCATTTCCTTGGGGATCGCCTTGGTCGCCGGCAGGAACCGGGTGCCGAGGCCGGCCACGGGGAAGACGGCTTTCTTGATCGGCTTGCGGGGCGTGAGGCTGGTCATGGCGGCGCGTTTACCATCTTGATGTTGCGGCAGGGTTAAGGTGCTGGCGGCCCCCTTGGCAACCTGATTGTGCCCAAGGTGTGCCCAAGGTGTGCATAGCATTGCACGGCGCTTGCCGCTTGCCGCAATCCCGCTAAATCAGGCGGTCATGGATAAGATCATCATTCAGGGCGGCCAGCGCCTGTCCGGCACCATCCCGATCTCGGGCGCCAAGAACTCCGCCCTGACGCTGCTGCCCTGCGCGTTGCTGACCGAAGAGCCGCTGACGCTACGCAACCTGCCGCGGCTGGCCGATATCGACGGGTTCCAGCACCTGCTTAACCAGTTCGGCATTTCGACCTCGATCGCCGGCAACCGGCCTGGCGATTTCGGGCGGGTGATGACGCTGGAAGCGCCGCGGATCACCAGCACGGTCGCGCCGTACGAACTGGTCCGCAAGATGCGCGCCTCGATCCTGGTGCTCGGCCCGATGCTGGCACGGATGGGTGAGGCGACGGTTTCGCTGCCCGGTGGCTGCGCGATCGGCAACCGCCCGATCGACCTGCACCTGAAAGCGCTTGAGGCAATGGGTGCGACGATCGAGCTGGCCGCCGGCTATGTCCGCGCGGTGGCGCCCGATGGCGGCCTGCCCGGCGGGCGCTATGCCTTCCCGGTGGTCTCGGTCGGCGCGACCGAGAACGCGTTGATGGCCGCCGTGTTGTGCACCGGCAAGACCGTGCTGCACAACGCCGCGCGTGAGCCGGAAATTGTCGACCTGTGCAAGCTGCTCGTCGCGATGGGCGCGCAAATCGAGGGGATCGGGACGAGCGACCTAACAATCCACGGCGTGCCGCGGCTCCACGGCGCAACCTACCGTGTGATGAGCGACCGGATCGAGGCCGGCTCCTATGCCTGCGCCGCGGCGATCACCGGGGGCGAGGTGTTCCTGAAGCACGCCGTGGCGGATGAGATGGACGCGACGCTCCAGGCGCTGCGCGATGCCGGGGTCCAGGTCGAACCGCACAGCGACGGGATCAAGGTGTGGCGCGATGGGCCGATGAAGGCCGTCACGCTCTCGACCGCGCCCTACCCCGGTTTCGCGACCGACATGCAGGCCCAGCTGATGGCGATGCTGTGCCTTGCCGAGGGATCATCGGTGCTGACCGAGACGATCTTCGAGAACCGCTACATGCACGTGCCCGAACTCAACCGCATGGGCGCACACATCGAAACCAAGGGCCGCACCGCCGTCGTGCACGGCGTCTCGCGGCTGACCGGCGCGGAAGTCATGGCGACCGACCTGCGCGCCTCGATGAGCCTGGTGATTGCGGGCCTGGCTGCCGAGGGCGAAACCCAGGTCCACCGGCTCTACCACCTCGACCGCGGTTATGAGCGGCTGGAAGAGAAGCTGGCGCTGGTCGGCGCGGCAATCGAACGGGTCGGCGGGGATTGACTTGAACGCTGGTACCCAGCGTCACCATATCGCGTTTGCAGGGGGCACACTTGCACAAGGAGCCCGACCCATGCTGCTCAAACTGATCACCGCCAGTGCCATTGGCTATGGCCTGTATCGTTACGCCACGCGCCAACCCGAAACCGCCTCGCCGGTGGCCTTCGCGACCGGAGAGGCGACCGAGGGCTTCGCTCCGGTTCGCAATGCCGGCCCCGATGCCATGGCCAGCGACCCCAAGAAGTGGGACAAGGTCGACGAAGCCAGCGATGAAAGCTTCCCGGCCAGCGACCCGCCCGCGGCCGGCCGGTTTACCTGAGACCACTTGACCCCGCCCCGGTGCCGTTGCATTTCTTGCGGCATCGGGGCCACGCAACCTCCCGGTCAGGCGCCACACCGCCCAAGCGTTGCCTGAAATGCGTCGCCGCCCGGCGATGCGTTAGGCATGGAGCATGGCGTGACCGCGCAATCGACCCCGACTTTTCGAGAACTCGTGAATACCTTTGCCCGGATCGGCTGCCTCAGCTTTGGCGGTCCGGCCGGCCAGATCGCGCTGATGCACCGCGAGGTAGTGGAGGAACGCGGCTGGGTCAGCGAAGACCAATACCTCCACGCGCTCAACTTCTGCCACTTCCTGCCAGGGCCAGAGGCGCAGCAGCTCGCCACCTGGATCGGCTGGAAGCTGCACGGCTGGCGCGGCGGACTCGCGGCGGGGCTATTGTTCGTGATCCCCGGCGCGCTGGTGATCCTGGCGCTGTCGATCCTATATGCCGCGGCGGCGAACCTCGGCTGGTTTGCCGCGCTGTTCCTGGGGATCAAGGCGGCGGTCCTCGCGCTGGTGATCCAGGCCCTGCTGCGGATTGCGGGGCGGGCGCTCGATACCCGGCTCAAGCAGGCCCTCGCGCTGGCCGCTTTCCTCGCGCTCGCGCTGTTCGCCCTGCCCTTTCCGGTCGTGGTGCTGGGCGCGGGGGTGATCGGCTTTTCTGTCGCGGCGCTGCGACCCGAATGGCTTGCGCTGAAGTCCGTCGGCGAGAGTGCCCCGCTGCCGCCGCGTCCTTGGGCGGCCTCGCTTAAAGCGCTGCTGATCTGGGGCGCGATCTGGGCGCTGCCGATGGTGCTGGTCCTGGCCATGCTCGGCCGTGACCACGTGCTGTGGCAGATCGGTGCCTTCTTCTCGCAGCTCGCCGTGGTGACTTTTGGCGGCGCCTATGCGGTGCTGGCCTATATGGCGCAGGAGGCGGTGAGCGGCTTTGGCTGGCTCCAGCCGGGCGAAATGGCCGATGGCCTTGGCCTGGCCGAGACCACGCCCGGGCCGCTGATCCTGGTCACCCAGTTCGTCGGCTATCTCGCGGCCTTCCGCGCACCCGAACCCTTCACCCCGCTGGTCGCCGGAGTGCTCGGCGCGGCGCTGACCACCTGGGTGACCTTTGCCCCCTGCTTCCTGTGGATCTTCGCCTTCGCCCCGTGGATCGAGCGGATGGAACGCGCGGTGCGGCTGAAGGGCGCCCTCGCTGCCGTCACGGCATCGGTCGTCGGCGTGATCGCCAGCCTCGCGCTATGGTTCGGCGGCCATGTGCTGTTCCGGACCTTTGCTGACGGGCTGCCGGTCTGGACCAGCCTCGACTGGCGCGCCGCAGTGCTTAGCGCGCTCTGCGCGGTGCTGCTGTTCCGCATCAAGTGGGGCGTATTGCCCGTGCTGGGGACTGCGGCCCTAGGTGGGCTGGTTCTGGCTCAATTTTGAAGCCAGCCACCCGACCAGCCAGACCCGCACTGCCCCGGCCAACCCCGGCGGGGTTGGCGCCACGATCCGCTCGCTGTCGATCCGCGCCACCAGGGCGCTGATCGGCAGGCCCTCGGCAACGGCGGCCTGCTTGAGCAGTTCCCAGAACAGCGGCTCGAGGCTGATCGAGGTCTTATGCCCGGCGATCTCGATCGATCGCTTGATCGGCGGATGGAACGGCGTGGTCATGGGAATGACCTAGCCCAGGCTGACGAGAACCGCAAAATGGCCCTTCGCCCTGATTAGTACATATGCTGGCCGCCATTGATGGACATGGTGGAGCCGGTCACGAAGCCGCCGTTGTCGCTGGTCAGGAAGGCCACGCCGCGGGCGATTTCCTCGGCCATGCCGAGCCGGCCGACCGGGATCTTGGCGACGATCTTTTCCAGCACCGGGGCAGGCACGGCAGCGACCATGTCGGTATCGATATAGCCCGGCGCAATGGCGTTGACGGTGACGCCAAACTTGGCGCCTTCCTGGGCCAGCGCCTTGGTAAAGCCGTGAATGCCGGACTTGGCGGCGGCATAGTTGACCTGGCCATATTGCCCGGCCTGGCCGTTGATCGAGCCGATGTTGACGATCCGGCCCCAGCCGCGCTCGCGCATGCCGGGAAAGGTTGCCTTGGCCATGTTGAAGCAGCCGCCCAGGTTGATCCGCAGCACCTCGTTCCAGTCCTCGAAGGTCATGCGGTGGAGCGTGCCATCGCGGGTGATCCCGGCGTTGTTGATGACGATATCGATCGGGCCAAAGTCAGCCTCGACCCGCGCGCAGCCTTCCAGTGTCGCCTCGTGATCGCCCACGTCCCAGCGATAGGCGGGAATGCCGGTGGCGGCGGTAAAGGCTTGGGCCTTCTCCTCGTTGCCGGCGTAGTTGGCGATGACCTGGTGCCCTTGGCGCTTGAGCCGTTGGCAGATCGCCTCGCCAATCCCGCGCGTACCGCCGGTAACCACTGCCACTCTTGCCATCAGACTTCTCCCGCTCTCGGATTCCGTAACGGCAGGTCTAGCAAGCCCGGGCGGGCAAGCAAGGTTGGCGAATAGCTATTCGTATGCGGCGTTCAGAACTTGAACTGCGTGCCGACGTAGACCGCCTGGTTATCCTTGCGGCCATCGCTGAGCGGGGCGAGCCGGTCGCGATCGGAGGTGCTGCGCACCCCGGCCGTGACATTGAGGTTGCGAGTCAGGCGGTAGGACCCGCCCAGATCGACCACTTCCTCGGGCTGGCCCTGGAGGGTGCGCGGCGAGCGGCCGGCCGGTTCGCGCCCGTCAAGCGCGATGCGCGGAGCAAAGCGGGACGCGTCTTCACGCGCGCCCGGCGATGGCTTGAAGCTGGCGAGATCGGGCATTTCGACCTTGCGCAGTTCGGAACCGGCCGAACTGTTCTGGGCAAAGCCCTTGTAGCCGCGCGATACGCCCAGGCTGTAGGCCGTCGGCGCGATCCCGAAGCCGCCGCTATCAGCCGCAGCCAGCGCGCTGCGGACCGGGCGGGCCGTGTTGCTGTCAACCCGGACTGCAACCGTGACCGAGCGGTCGAGCCGGCTTGGCGACGCGGCTGGCGTGAAGCGGAAGGTTTGCCCGGCACCGAGCGCGCGGACCGAGATCGAGCGCGCCAGGCGCGGATCGACCCGCGCCGGCTGGAATCCGTTGTTGGTGGCAGTCTCGGCCGGCGCAATCAGGCGCGGGCCGATCCCGACCGACAGCGCCAGAACCGCGCTGGGCAGGGCCAGCACGGTGACCGCCGCCGCGATCAGCAATGCCGAGGCGGCGCTGCTGCGCCCCTTGCCTTTGCTGCCGATGGTGATCGCGGTCATGTCTTGCGCTCTTCTGCTGTCGGGTGGGAGACTCGGCGAATGTTCGCGCGGATAGCCCCCGAAGCCAAGCACTATCTGGCACGGCGGCGGTGAATTGCAGCTTAACCGGAACGGTCAGGACGCATTCAGCGCGGGTTCACGGCCCAGTCGGCCAATGCGCACTTGCCGCCTTGGCCGCCTTGGCTATAGAGGCTGCGCAGGTTTCGCGCGGGGGGCCGACCCCTCGCCGCCAAGACAGGATCGTAGCTTGACCATGATGACTTCCGGCCACAGCACCTTTTCCCGGATCGGCCGCATCGGCCTGGTCGCCATGGCAGCACTCGCGCTGGCCAGCTGCGGCGGCAAGGACCGCCCCAAGGCTGATCTGGCCGCCTCGAAGATCACCACGATCGGCGTAAACAGCTACCTGTGGCGCGCCAGCCTTGATGCGCTGAGCTTCATGCCGCTGGTCCAGACCGACAGCAACGGCGGCGTGATCGTGACTGACTGGTACGCCAACCCGAACAACGCGGGTGAGCGGATGAAGGTGACCGTCACCATCCTCGACCAGGATCTGCGTGCCGATGCGCTTCGCGTCGCCGCCAGCCGCCAGGTTGCCCAGAACGGCGTGTGGGTTGATGCCCCGGTCCAGGCTGCCACGGTGCAGAAGCTGGAAGACATCATCCTGACCAAGGCGCGCGACCTGCGCCGCGGTGCTGTCGCCGAGTAAGCCACCCCCTCGACAAGCCGCGCGCAGCGGCTAGAGGGCAGGACATGACGACAGCAAATCCAGATTTCGGACGTTTCGATCCGGCCAGCGCCGATACGCGCTGGCAGCAGGCGTGGGACGAACACCAGACCTTCCGCGCCGACGACGCGAGCAACAAGCCGCGCTCGTTCGTGCTCGAAATGTTTCCCTATCCTTCGGGCCGCATCCACATCGGCCACGTCCGCAATTACACGATGGGTGACGTGCTTGCCCGGACCAAGCGGATGCAGGGCTTCGAAGTGCTGCACCCGATGGGCTGGGACGCCTTCGGC